>JALFMW010000201.1 GCA_022782605.1 Clostridium sp.
TAAATAAAAAAAATAATTAAATTATTGTAAAATAAGTAGAATTATTGTAATTTATAAGTAGAGATATCTCCTTGTATCTCTGTTTGTTTTTTGTTATGTGTTGTTTAAATGTTTATTTATGTGTGTATGTAAACGGAAAAAATAGGGCGATTTTTATCGTCCTATTTTGCATTTAAAATTCTTTTATATAAGATTTAAAATAAGTTTCATATTTTTCATTATTTTTACTTAAAGAAAGTTTGACGGACACTTTATTTCCTTGAATCATCACCGATATAAAATCAACATAATCGCCAATTTCATATCCCCCCGATTCACTATTTCCTCTACTATTTAATGTATTTATAAATAATTTATGATTTCTTTTATAACTAATTTCCTTATCTTTAACATCCCTATATGAATTTTTATATTTACATTTTATTGAATTAACATTTACATAGGAAGGTGTGTCGCCTGAAATAGTATTTCCATTTAAATCCCTTATACTTATAATTCCATCACTATTTTCTATAGTTTTATTAATTTGAAAACACATTTCTTCTCCCTGTTCATATAGTTCAACTCTATCTTCTACTGATGTTTTATACTTGCTGCCATGCAATAATAAAGTGTACAAGCTAATGGAAATAGTGATAACTATGAATGAGGATATTACAGTTTCTAGTAATAAGTATCCTTTTTTATTTTTCATACAAACCTTCTTTGTATAATACCCTTCCACTAACAGGGACTATTGTAATATACTTATAATCATCATCCTTACTAATAGTTATTGTTCCACCATTATTTATATATCGTCCATCAGGATGAAAATATATAAGTGATGTATTTTGACCTATAGGAAAATTTAGATTCACATTTTGTGGTAGGATAACCTTCTTATCTTCTCTTTTATTTCTATGTAAAACGTATGACCACTTATTATCTTCATTAACAAATCTTATATAAACATTTTTATTATCTAACATATTTTCTCTACGTACATATCTAATATCCGAACATAATTCTCTTGCAAATGATTCAATTTTATAACTATTATTTTCATATTTCATAAAACAAATACTAGATATTATGGCTATTATACTTATAGTTATTACTAACTCTATGGTTGTCACATTCCATCACTCTTCATATATCACTTCTCCTCGTAATTATAAAATGAAATTAAATCTGACACATTTATTCCTTTTATTTGTTCTTCATTTGAATTTTCTATTATATTTTCTTCTAAAGTTTCATCATCTATTTGTTCATCCTTAGCTTCTTCTGTTGCTTCTTTAATTCCAAACCAAGGGTTTTCAATTTTTAGATGTATTAAAACATCCCTTTGGTAATTATCTATTTTGCTTTTACACAAAATTTTATAATGTAAAAATTCTTTAGAGGAGTACTCTTGATCAAATCCCATTTCAATAGAGGTATTTTTAAGAGTAGTACTTTGTATATATTTTGCTTTGTTTATAAAATCACTGCTATTATTCTTTGTTAAATAGTTATAAAATTCATCTTCTTTTGTTGTATTTTTAATAATATAGTTCAATTCTTCCTCAATATTGCTACGAATAAGTTCAATAGCTCCCAAATTTTCTTCTTTAAGCTTTTCACTTTTATATTCTAAGTCACTTATCCTATTATTACTTAATATTAATCCTGAACATGTAACACAAAATAAGCTTATTATAGAAAATGTAATAAGAGACATAATTAAAATAGAACCTTTATTTTTTCTTAAAAACATAAGTATCCAATTCTATTTCACTTTTATTTTCTTTTTCTAAAACTTTTACATTTAAGTTATAACATTTATAATGACTCGTAGGTGTTGCTAAAGTTCTAACTGTAAAATTATTAATAGTATTTTCTTTGCTATATCCTTCATTAAGGTTACTATTTTTTATATTAATTCTCTCATCTTCAATTATTTCCTTAGCAATATAAAGCATATCCCTCTTATGATGATTTTTTATCAGTAAATTGTTATTGTTATGTAATGTTTTTGTCATAACAAATACTATCATACTTATAATAAACAAGCTTATTACACATTCTAAAGTTGTAAATCCCTTTTCTTTTATCAATATCATCCTTTCTAAGTGTTTTACTTTAGTGAATTGAAATATATCCTCTTTATTTCTTCAACATCTTCTTCATTCGTCTTAATGTCTTCCCATATTTCATAGGCTAGAAGACCTTGGTTAATTAACATATTTATTCCATATATTACTTTTAAATTATTTTCCTTAGCCCAAGCTAATAACTTAGTTTCATGCGGTTTGTATACTATATCGCATACAGTTAAGTTTTTATGTGGCTTTATATGACAATCTATTGGACATTCCATGGAATTCATTCCTACTGGCGTAGTATTTATTAAAATATCTACACCCTCTAAATCATTTTCTTCAAGAGGATTTAAATTATACGTTGCTTTTGTAGAAAAATTATTATTTATCAATTGTGAAATTTCTTTTGCATTTTTTTCACTTCTATTTCTAATCTCCAAAGTAGCTACTTCTTTGTTTGCCAACGCTACTGCTATACTTCTACATGCTCCTCCTGCTCCTAATATGATGATATTTTTATTTTTCAAATCATAATTTTCATCCAATAAAGATTTTACAAATCCAACTCCATCTGTATTATAACCAATTAATCTATTGTCCTTATTTTTTATTGTGTTTACTGCTCCAATTAGCAAAGCATTTTTATCCACTTCATCTAAATATGGTATTACATCAACTTTATATGGAATAGTCACATTACACCCTTTCATATTTAATGCTTTTATTCCAAAAACTGCTTTTTCCAAGTTGTTTTTTTCTATTTCAAAACACATATAAACATTATTTTTCTTATATTTTTTTGATAAATAATTATGTATGCTTGGTGAAAAGCTTTGACTTACAGGTTGTCCAAAAAGACCTATTAATTTACTGCTTGAATTTATCATAGATACTCCTTTATTATCTTTATTATCATTTATTTTATAATTTATACTTATCTAATTATAAGTAACAAATATTTTTATATTCATTATAGATAAAATTCTCATCTATTGTTTTAGTTATTTTTTGATTATTTTCCATATTTTTTTCAATATGAAGTTCTATTTCTATTAGTATACTATCCTCTTGGTTGGTTTTCAAATCTATCTTGCCTTTATACATATTCACAATAAGTTTAGCAATGGACATACTTAAGCTTAGAATTTTATCTTCATAATTATTTAGATGCTGTTTATAGTCGTATTGTTTAAGATTTTCTATTTCAATAGTTACTTTATTTTCTTTTATTTTTATATTAAAGTTGATAGTGCTATTTACCCTTGAATTCTTAACAACTACAGATAAAATAGTTAGTATAGCCTTTGATATATCACCTGGATCTATTTCAACATACGCTTCTTCTTCATTTGTATCAAATAAAATATTAATATTTTTATTTATAGTGTGTTTATTCAACTCTGTAACAATATCCTCACATAAAGATACTATTTCATATATTACTTTATTATTTTTATAATAATTACTTTCAAGTTTTGATAATTCCATCATCTTATTTATTAAAGTAATAAGAATTTCTACATGCTTTTTCATAATAGCAATACAATTTGCAAACTCCCCTTTTGGCTCTCTTTTTATGATATCTTTACAGATTCTTTCAATAAACTGATTGCTAGTATGAAGTAAATTGGCTGGTGTTAATAATTCATGAGACATATTAATAAAGAATTCATCTCTATCTTTTATAATATTTTCACGCTCTTCTATTTCTTTTTTCATAGATTCAACTTTTATCTCTTCGGTAATATCTCTTATTATCAATACCATCTTTGTGGATTTATTTACGTCTATAAGTACTACACTACTTTCAATATTTATTATATTTCCATATCCATCTTTTAATGTTTTTCGTATATATTTTATACTTTCATTTATATTACCCGAACTTATTGATAAATCATTGTATATTTCATCAAAGTCCATATTTTCTATATCTTGTATTTTAAATATATCAAAAAAAGTATTATTGGCATATTCAAATTCTTTACTTTCATAATCTAATACACATATAGCCTCTGGTATAGTATCTATAAGTGTCTTATACTCACTAGTACTTGCTTCTAATTCACTTAATAAGTTTTTGTATTTGGATATGTCTTTTATTTCAATTAAGCTTAACTCTTCATTATTTTCATTAAATTTTATTCTATCAATATACAATGTGATTTTTTTATTATTTTCATCAATATAATTTATTTTTCCTTTTGTTCCCTCATTTAAAATAATATTTTTAATTGTAGGGTTATACAGTATACCCTTCAATTTTTTATTATCATAAAGAATCTCTTTATTTTTTTCTAGTATTATAGTGTAAGGAATATTTTCTACAATTTTCTTATATTTTATATCATTTTCTTGTATTTTTAATTCTACTTTATTTTCATATGTAATATCTGATAATATACAAATTACACTTGATGATTCATATTCTTCATATAAAGAAAATACACATTCAAATAATCTTCCATCTTTACCTGTTATTCTCGTAACAACCTTCTTACTATAATATCTTGCTTTCTCAATACTTCCAGTAAATTTTTCTTTTTCCACTATATTATCATTTAGAAAGTCCTCTAAATTTGTTGGACTATTATTATCATCATATTTATTAAACATAGTTTTAAATACAATATCATTATTATTTATAATATAATTATCTTCATCTATAAGTAATGCACTCTTTTTAAATTGACCTAAAAGAGTGTGCAAGTTTTCTTCTTTTAGATTATAATCTTTTTCTAAAAGTTTATTAACAACTCGATAGTTATTTAATTTTTCATTATATAGTTTCATATTAATTGCACTTCTACTTAAACTACTTTCTACTTTTAAAAATCTAATATGAGGCTCTTCAATATATGTTTTATAAACCTTATAAAATATTATTAATGCAAATAATAAATCTAAAATTATATTACTGTATATTAATAACTTAATAGTATGTGTTTGTAAAATATAAATAAAATTCAATATATAAAATGCTAAAATTACTTGTACTGCTTTATTACATTTCTCATAAAAATAGAAAATATTAAATGATATAAGACCTATAATCATTGCATTATTTAAATTGAGATAAATATTGTTTTGCGACAAAATAAATGAAAATACACATAATATATAATCTAGTATTAGAATAATCTTTTTAGGTGTTCTAATTTTTTTATAATCGAATAAAAAATAAAAAATCATTAAAATTACTATATTCTCAACAATAAACATATATAATAATCCATAATTATTCATAACTAAACTATCTATCTTCATTCTATTTAAGATATAAGATATCTTCATTATCAAAATAGTAGTAATTAGAATTAATTGAATTAAATCTTTTTTGCTTTTTGTCGTCAATACACTTGTATATATAACAAACCAAATACATAAGAACAAAGAAGCAATAAGAGTATTTAAATTAATAATAAAATTATACATTACGCCCCCCTATTAATAAACACTAAGCTAAATAGATATCCGAAAACTCTAAATCAATGGATTCTTTATCAATTATAAAGTCTTCTATATTACTTCTATTTTCCTTAGTACTCTCTAAAAAATTATCTTTTAGAATTACTTCAAACTTACTTCCACATCCGATTTTACTATTAACTTTAATTTTAGCATGATGTAAAAGAGCTAGTTTTTTTACTAGATATAATCCTACTCCTGTACCTTCAGCAGTTCTTGATAAGGATCTATTAACTTGTTCAAAATTTTCAAATATAAAATCAATCTTATTGCTAGGGATTCCACTTCCATTATCTTTAATACCTATAGTCACATCTTTTTTATCTACTGTTAACAATACTATTATTTCCCCCCCAGATTCTGTGAATTTTATTGCATTTGATAATATATTTAGTAAAATCCTTTCAATTATATCTTTATCTATATAAACTAATACTTCTCTTTTATTACTTTCAAAGCTTATATCCAGTCCTTTTTGTTTAGTATAATCTCTACATAGCTCCACTAGTTTTTCCAAATAATCAACTAAATTATAAGTCTTATAATCTCTAAAATGTATTCCTGCCTCTATGTTGCTAATTTCCTCTATGTTATTTAATAGCCTTTTCAATCTATATGAATTTTGTCTAACTGTTCTAGTATAAGTTCTTATTCCATTGTAATTATATATTTCCTTTTTATTGTCTAATAATTTATTGATTTCAAAAATTGTATTTATTGGCTTTTTCATATTTGAAGACGCTCTTATTAAAAATTCAGTTTTAAACTTATTTCTTTCTTTTATAATTTGTAAATTATTATATACAGCTTCCATTTGCTTTTCTATCTCCAAATCTCTTACAACAATAAGTAAATTGTTTTGTTTTGGAACTTCTTCTATTGCTACAGAAATTTTTTTATTTTTTATATCATTTATATAAAATTTCTTAAAATTAGATTCTGGTTTATTTTCTATATACGAATCTATTATTTTATTAAAAGACTCAACTCCCACATCTTTTAATAATCTCATCATATATTTATTCGTATATACTTGTTTTTTAGTATATTTGTTAACTAAGATAATACCTTCTGGTAAAGTTTGAAGTAATGCAAAGTAGGTCTTTTTATTTTCTTCTAATTTATTTAAAGCAACCTCATATTCTGTTATATCGCTCATAATTGATAAAATCATTTGCTTATTATTAAGAGATAGTGTAGTTGATACAAAGTCTACTATTCTACCATTTTCAAGTTTCAATTGACTTCTTTCTTCTACTGTAAGATCATTCTTTAATGCAAATATATTATGTCTAAATTCATCTTTACTACTTTTATCAATTTGTTTAATTATTTTCTCATCCGTACATGTATATGAGTTAAGTTTCAGCATATCCATGGCAATTTTATTCATATAACTTACATTAGTTCCATCATGAATAATTATGCCATCACTTAATATATCCATTAAAGTTTTATATCTTAATTCACTTTTCTTTAACTTTTCTTCTTCAATAGATATATCTGTAACATCTTTTATCTCAAAAATTAACATTTCTTCTTCATTATAATAATCTTTTACTACAGCTACATCATACTTTTTATTAAGAAAATCTATTTTAATAAAATTTCTTTTCTGATCATTTAAATTCCCCTCATTACACAAGAAATCATCATCAGGGTCTATATGTAGTATATTCCTAATAAATTCTTCTGAATTAAATTTTTCACTTTGCAAGTTATTCTCTAAGATAAATTGATCAAAATATCTATTTTTAAAAATGCATTCATATGTGGATTTTTTTATAATTATAATAGGTATGTCTATAACTTCAACTATGCTAGCAAGTTTATCATTTACTGATTTAATATTTTCATTCATATAAGTATTTATGATAGATTCTTTCTCTATCTCATCTATTTTTTTTGAAATATCTTTTTTGTTCATTGATAGTTTATTTTTATTAAGTTGATTATCATGATATTTTACATATATATTATTGGTACAGATTAAATTAATAATATATATGTTGATTATAATTTCATAGATTCTACTTCCCATAAAGGATGTTTTTGTTTCAATATAAATTAATGCTAAAGTAAATAATACTGGTAAAGCATATTTAATAATATTAGATTCACTTTTCTGTTTGATAATAAATATAAAAAATAATTTAATTATTACACAAGTAATATATATCTCATTAATAGATTTCAAAGTAAAATTTATATTATATATTTTTAGTTGTATTGCCATAATTTCTAAAGTGAATATTAATATAAAAAATAGTAGTTTTTTATCTTTAGACGTTTTATATAAAATTATAAATAATAAAGGTATTACTATATTGGTAATTACTCTTAATAAAATTAATAAATCATTGTATTGATATAAGACCATTATACTCCCCCCTTTGTCACTAAAATATAATAGTTTGTATTTTAAATATATTTAATCCAATTTTTTCATTATATATAGGTTATATTTTAAGTAAGTATATTTAAATTTATATTATCCTCTCTGTTTTTATCATATAATTCATGTTATCATAAGTACTTCAAATATTTTGTCGCTTCCTGGTTAATAGAATAACTTCTATACGACAAAAAAAGCCTTATTCAAGGCTTTTTTCAGATTTTAATTCTTTTCGCAACTTTTTAAGAGCTTTTTTCTCTATTCTTGATACATATGAACGTGATATATTTAACTTTTGAGATATTTCTCTTTGTGTTTTATATCCTAAAGGTGTAAGTCCATATCTCAATTGAATAATTTCTTTTTCTCTTTCTGTTAGAATTTTATCCAACTTTTCATACAGCTTGCTAATTTGTACTTTTAGCTCTACCTGATCTATAACATAATCAGCCTCAGTACCCAATATATCTATTAAACTAATTGAGTTTCCTTCTTTATCTACACCTATTGGGTCTTGAAGAGAAACTTGGACTTTATTTTTTTTATTTGTTCTAATATTCATTAAAATCTCATTTTCTATACACTTAGATGCATAAGTCGCTAATCGAGTTCCTTTATCTACTTTAAATGTCTCAATGGCTTTAATTAAACCAATGGTCCCTATTGATATTAAATCATCTTGCTCTTCATTTGCATTATTATATTTTTTAGCTATATGAGCAACCAGTCTCATGTTTCTTTCGATTAATACTTCTTTTGCTTCTTCATTGTCTTCATTCTTTAATAAAGATAAATAATATATCTCTTCTTCAGGGGTTAACGGTTTTTCAAATGATTTTAGAATAGTCAACAGGCCCCCCCCTTTTTATAGGTGTCACTCTAAATTATATGAGGCTGGCCTTTAAAAGTTGACTATTTTTAATAAGTTTTATTTTAGATTTTCACAAATTTCTTTAAATATTGGAGTTGCTGATTTACTTTCTTTTTCTGTTCCTTCTACTATTACAGTTATAACATATTTAGGATTAATCTCTGGGTAAAAACCTGTAATCCATCCATGAGATATTTTTTCCCCATTTAAACTACTTTGAGCTGTACCCGTTTTTACACCACAACCTCCTTCTAAATCTTTCAATACTTTTGCTGTTCCTGTCTTTGATACTTGAGTCATCATTTCTTTTATACTAGTCATGGTATATGGTTCAATTATTTCTGAGTTCTTATTCAATTTAAATGTTTTTATACAATTATTATCATTATCAATAATACTATCGTATAAATAAAGTGGTTTATATGTTCCATTATTAGCTATTATTTGTGTTAATTGATTTATTTGAAGAGGCGTAAATTCTATATTAGCCTGTCCTATTGCTAAGTTACTAAGTGCAATCTCATGTGGTAACTTAGAATTTTTTTCTTCATCTATTCCTATATCTACTTTTTCATCTAAATGTAGTTCTTTAATTGCCTGGAAAATATTCTCACTTCCTACTCTTTTGGCTATATCATAAAAAGCACAATTACAAGAATTTGATAAAGCATCACTTAAACTTTCCATACCATGAGATTCATTATTATTACAATTTAAAACTTCATTGGATGAACCAACTTTTGTACTTCCATCACAATAGTATATATAATTTTCATCAATAACATTATGTTCTAAAGCTGCATATAAAACTACAAGTTTGAATACTGAGCCAGGGGGATATGTAACAGCTAAAGCCCTATTTTGTAATTCTCCTTTTTTGCTATTTGCATATGTTGATATTTTATTTTGATTGAAATTAGGTCTAGAAGACATAGCTAATATTTCTCCAGTTTGTACATCTGATATAACTACTGCACTTGGGTTTTCTTCCTTATCTACAATCTTTTCTAACTTTTCTTGTATTTTAGAATCAATTGTAAGTTTTAAATTAGTAGAATTTTTATTATCTGATATTTCTTTAATACTTCCTTTTAAATATTTCAAACCTTTATTATTAGTACCTGCTTTGAAAACCGACACATAGTTTTTATTACTATCTTTTAACTCATCATTCATAGATTTTTCTATGCCACTTACACCATTATTTTCTGATTTTTTAACATAGCCTATTAAATGAGTTAATAAATTATTATCTGAATATCTCATTGTCTTTTCTTTAACCAAAATATTCTTTGATTTTAATTCATTTATTTTACTTTTATCAATATAATTAATGTCAATTTCAATTATCTCATTGGATAATTGATTCTGAACAGCCTTATATATGTCTTTCTCACTTAATTTTGTTGCTTTTTTTATAAGTGATATATTTTCATAATTACCACTTATTATATCCTTTGGTACAAGTAATACTTTGCTTTTTTTATTATCTGTTAAAGGTAAATTGTTTCTGTCATAAATAATTCCCCTTCCACTACTTAAATTTATAGTTTCTAAACTTTGACTTGCAATTTTACTTTCATATTCTTCATTTTTAAAAATTGTTAAGTTTACAATTTCATATAATAGATAAGTACATATTAATAAGAAAACGATAAAAAAGTATTTTATCCTCTTCCTTATTAATTTATTTGATGTATGCTTTCTAATTCTTGTCATTTAATCACCCCTTATCCTTAATTTGAATTTTTGACAATAAAAAGAAAAAAAATACTGTTCATTAAAATATTTCAAAATTTAATTTATTTGTATTAAAAAAGGGCTGCTACACTTAATCGTGCAACAGCCCTTTTTATATCTATTCTCTTGTATAATCTATATTTTCTTCTAAATAAAATCCTGTAGTTAAAACCCTATGGTCGATATTTTGCAGTTCTTCTAACCAAGTTTTATCAAACTTCCAACCTTCTGGATTTTTTATAAATTCATCAATTGCTTTTCTATATACTTTTACAACTTTTCCAACATAATCATCAGATTTCATATTTCCTTCAATACTAAAAGTAGTAACTCCCGATTTAATTAATTCAGGTATAAATTCTATCATACATAAATCTTTTGATGCATAGAATACAGTTCCACCTTCATCTTCATATATTGGGCAAAATTGACCAGGTCTTTTTTCTTCCACTAAATTATAGTGCTTAGTATCATCATACTCCACATTCTCTTTGCTAGACATATAGTTTGATAATAATCTTCTACCAGAGTATGACATTACCATTCCACCATGAACAAAAGCTTCTATCTCTAAATCATGAGGCGTATTTTTTCTTATGTCAATAATATCTTTAAGAGCTAATTCTTTAGCAATAACAACTCTTCTAACACCTAAATCATAATAAAACTTAGCTGTTTCATAGTTGTATATATTAGCTTGACTTCCCATATGAACTTTCATATCAGGTAATACTCTTCTTACTATTTCTAAACTTCCTGGTTCACATAAAATTAACCCATCAACTTTTATTTCGTTTAATTTTAATAAATATTCTTCAAGCTTAACAAAATCATTATTATGAGGTAATAAAGATATAGTTACATAAACCTTTTTATTTCTTTCATGGGCATACTCTATACCTGTTTTTAAATCTTCCATAGAAAACTTTTGTGACATTGTATTCATCCCAAAAGTCTCTCCACCTATATAAACAGAATCTGCACCACTTTCAAATGCAATTTTTAATCCTTCTAAATCTTTGGCAAAAGATGATAATTCTAAATTTAACACTACTTTTCAACCCTTTCTTTGTCTTTGTAACTTAAAGCTACTCCATCTCCTATAGGTATTAAAGAAGTACTTAGGTAGTCACAATTACATATATAATCTAAATAATTTCTCATTCTTTTTACAATAGTTTTTTTTCTTCTCATTACTAGAGCATCATCAGCAATCATCCCTTTGTAAAGAATATTATCAGATATTAAAAGTCCACCTACTTTTAGCTTATCTATTACTAAATCATAGAATAATTTATATTGACCTTTAGCTGCATCTAAAAATATCATGTCGAATTCACCTTCAACATTTTTCAATAATTCTTCAGCATCTCCTTCTAACAATGTAATATTGTTACTAAATCCAGATCTTTCGAAATTCATCTTTGCTTGTTCTATCATTTTTTCATTACGTTCAACTGTTATTATTTTCGCCTCTCCATTTGTAGAAGTTGAGAATAAAATAGAAGAATATCCTATAGCACATCCTACCTCTAAAATACTTTTAGGTTTTTGAACTTTTAGTAAAACTTTTAATAAGTCAGAAACCTCTTTATGAACTATTGGCACGTTATACTCAGCTGCATATTCTTCTAACTCTTTTAATAAACCTTCTTTATCTTTTAGTGTTTCTCTTATATATCTTTCAACTTCTTTATTTACAATATTACTCAATTCTTTCACTCCTTAAATTCTTGCTTTATTTTCTCTCTTCAAATTAATAGGATTATACCTTAATTTTTAAGACATAATCCAAAAAAACTATCAATAATATATTTACCCTATTTATCGCTAGAGTAACTATTATTTCTTTCTTCTCTATCTTTTCTGTACTGTTCAACATTTCTTACATGTTCTTCATAGGTTTTACTATAAGTATTTCCACCGTCTATTTTAGCAACAAAGTATAAATACTCAGTATTTTCTGGATATAAAACTGCTTCTATAGATTTTATTCCAGGATTTGCTATTGGTGTAGGCGGTAAACCTTGTACTTTATAAGTATTGTATGGTGAATCAATTTTTAAATCATCATATGTTATACTTTTCTTTCTCTCTTCAAAAATATACTGAATTGTTGCATCAGATTGTAAAGGCATGCCTATATCTATTCTATTATAAAATACACTTGCAATAATCGGTCTATCTTCATCAAGAACTGCTTCTTTTTCAACTATGGAAGCTAAATTAACTACTTCATATAAAGACTTATTAAGTTCTTTTTGTCTTTTTTGAAATTCTTCACTATATTTCGATTGAAAAGTTTTAAGCATTTGACTTAATACTTCCTTTTCACTTTCATCTTCTTTAAAGTAATAAGTACTTGGATATAAAAAACCTTCTAGTGATATTATCTTTGGATCATCTAAATAGTTAAATTTTTCTTTAAATTCTTTTGGATTATTAATTAATTCTTCATAAATCTCTTCTTTTCCAATATTATTTTTAACTAACAAATCAATAATCTCAAATGATGTAGATCCTTCAGGAATAGTAATTCTTATTCCTTCATTGTAAATTTTACCTTTAACTAAATCATTTATAATTTCCTTATTAGAAAAAGTTTGATTAAATAAATATGTACCTGATTTTAATTTAGAAGAATTATTACTTAATCTAACATATAACTTAAATAAAATTTTATTTTTTATTAATTTATTTTCTTTTAATACATCTGTAACTTGATTCAAAGTTGATCCTGTAGGTATATCTACAACTATATCTTCCTTGTTATTTTTATTGTATGGACCTATTTGAATTACTACAAAAGTCGCCATAGAAATTATCACTAACGCAACAATAATTGTGGCTACCATAATTTTTTTACTTTTGTTATTGTTCAGATTCATAAGTTATTGGGCTCCTTATCTCTTTTATATCCTTTTTATTATAAATCTATGCTTGAAATATTTCAATAAAAATGTCGTAAATTAAGAAATTACGTCAATATTCATTTAAATTTAAGAAATATAAAAAAGCTTAACTTTATTTTTTACAAGTTAAGCTTTTTTAATCATAATACTAGAATTTCTCTATTCCATCTTTTGTCACAACACCATATATTAACTTTTTAGGTTCTGCTTTTTCTTCGCTTATTATATAAGCATTTTTAAATCTTTTCTTAGCATCTTCAAATTTTTCTTCTCTATTAAAGTGCATTACTGCTAATGTATCACCTTCATTTACGAAGTCTCCAACTTTTTTATTAAGTATAATACCTGCACTTAAATCAAGTTCATCTTCTTTAGTTTCTCTACCTGCACCTAGTATCATGGCACTAACACCTACAGCTTCTGCTTCTATTTTATCTATGAAACCTGTTTTATCAGATTTAATTTCAACAATATGACTAGCTTGTGGTAATAATGAATAATCTTCAGCCACTGCTGGATTTCCACCTTGATTAGCTACAAACTCTTTGAACTTTTCTAGTGCTGCTCCAGAGTTAATAGCTTCTCTTATTCTATTTAAACCATCTTCATAGTTTGAAACTATTTTTGATGATACAAGCATATAAGCTCCTAAAGTCTCACATAAATTTATAAAGTCTTTTGGACCTCTTCCCTTTAACGATTCTATAGCTTCTATAACTTCTAGAGAGTTACCTACTGCATATCCTAAAGGCTCATCCATATCACTTATTATACCTATAGTTTCTCTGTTCATAGCACTTCCGATTTCAACCATTTCTTGAGCTAGGGCAAATGAATCATCTAAAGTCTTCATAAATGCTCCATCTCCTGTTTTAACATCTAACACTATAGCATCTGCTCCAGAAGCTAATTTCTTACACATTATTGATGCTGCTATTAAAGATATGTTATCAACTGTTGCTGTAACGTCTCTTAGAGCATACATTTTCTTATCAGCAACTGCTATTGATGCTGTTTGACCGCATACTGCTATTTTTAAATCATTTACAGATTTTATAAATTTATCTGGAGTCATTTCTATAGAAAAACCTGGTATAGATTCTAACTTATCTAAAGTTCCTCCAGTATGTCCAAGTCCTCTTCCTGACATTTTAGCAACTGGTACACCACAAGCTGCCATTAAAGGAGCTAAAGCTATCGTTGTCTTATCTCCAACACCACCTGTAGAATGTTTATCTACTTTTACTCCATTTATAGCTGATAAATCCATAACTTCTCCTGAATTCATCATAGCTTCAGTAAGGTAGGCAGTTTCTTTCTTATTCATTTTATTTAAATATATTGCCATTAAAAGAGCTGATGCTTGGTAGTCTGGTATTTCGCCTTTTGAATATCTATCTACAAAAAATTCTATTTCTTCCTTACTTAATTCTTCTTTATCTCTTTTTTTTCTTATAATATCGTATATTCTCATAATTATCTCCTATATATCGCTATATTATCTCTTTTTTGAAACTTGTACCATTTAACGGTAGATTCACATCTAGTATATCTGAAACTGTTGCTCCTATATCTGCAAAACTTTTTCTTATACCTAAGTTTACTCCAGATTTTATATTTTTACCATAAACAAGAACTGGTATATATTCTCTAGTATGGTCAGTACCTTTATAAGTAGGATCATTTCCATGATCTGCATTAATTATTAATACATCATCATCATTCATAGCTGATATTATTTCTGGTATTCTAGCATCAAATTCCTCTAAAGCTTCTTTATATCCTAAAGAATTTCTTCTATGACCATATTTTGAATCAAAATCAACTAAGTTAGTGAATATTAAACCATGATTATCTTTTTTAATATAATTAATTGTTTGATCCACACCATCCATATTATCTTTAGTATGTATAGCTTCTGTTATACCTTGTCCATTAAATATATCTTCTATCTTACCAACACCTATTACATCTAAATTTGATTCTTTTATTGTATCAAGCACTGTTGGTTCAAATGGATTTAATGAGTAATCTCTTCTGTTTGAAGTTCTTTCAAACTCTCCAGCTTTTTTACCTATATAAGGTCTTGCTATTATTCTAGCTACTGCATTGTCTCCCATCATTATTTCTCTTGCTATCTCACACATTTTGTATAATTCTTCAAGAGGTATTATTTCTTCATGTGCTGCAATTTGGAATACACTATCGGCAGAAGTATATACTATAACATCTCCTGTTTTCATTTGATGTTCACCATATTCATCAAGTATAGCAGTTCCTGATGCCGGTTTATTACCAACTACCTTTCTTCCCGTTCTTTTTTCAAACTCATCTATTATATCTTTTGTAAATCCATCTGGGAATGTTTTAAATGGCTTTTCAACTATTACCCCAGTCATTTCCCAGTGACCTGTTGTTGTATCTTTACCACATGATAATTCATCACATTTACCAAAACAACCTATAGGATTTTCTTCTTTTGGTAAATAGTCTATTCCATCTATATTTCCAAGACCCAATTTAATCATATTAGGTATTTTTATATCTGAATGATTCTTTACTATATTCCCTAAAGTATTTACCCCAACATCTCCAAATTTTTCTGAGTCTTTTAATGCTCCAACTCCAACACTATCTATAACCATCCATATAACTCTATTCATTAAACTTCCTCCTCATATGTCTTAATTTTTCCTAGGATGCTTGTCCTTAAGTTCTTTTCTCACATTATTATCCATTTGATTTAAATATAATTGCAAGCTAGATAAATTAGAATTACCTAAAATTCTACCTACAACAGCCACATTTGCACCACCTTTTAATAAGTGAATTGCAAAAGAATGTCTAAGTATACTAGGATTTATATTTTTACTAATGTTAGCCATATTAGCATATTTTTTTATAACTTTCCAAAGTCCTTGACGTGTAAACCTTTGTCCTTGAGCATTTACAAATAAAGCTTGTTCTTCTTCCTTTGCTAAAGATGGTCTACCCTCTTTAATATATTTTTCTAAATAATTTTTAGTTATTTCACATAGGGGTATAACTCTTTGATTTTTACCTGTATTACAATATAAATAGTCAATTTGTAAGTCTACGTCTTGTAAGTTAAGTTCTACTAATTCTGAAACTCTAATTCCTGTTCCATATAATGTTTCAAAAATAGCCTTATCTCTCATCTTTTTAGGACTAGTTAAATCTGGAAACTTTAACAGAGCTTCAATCTCTTCTTCTGTTAATATCTCAACACTTTCTCTTTTTATCTTTGGTTTTTTTATATTATTAGCTGGATTTGTTTCGCTAATACGATTCAAAAACAAATAGTCGTGAAATGACTTTACAGAAGATGTTACTCTTGAAACTGTAGCCACAGAATTATTTTGCTTTTCTAAGTTTACCAAAAAATTAATTATATCATACTCAGCTACTTCTTCAAGCTTAATATTCTCACACTTCAAATAATCTAGATACTTTTTAATATCTGTATAATATGAGCATATGGTATTTTCTGATAACTTTTTTTTGCATTTAATATATTCAATATATTGTTGTATAATTTCCATAAATAACTCCTTTTATCTTACTAGGAATTGTAAAATACCAATACTAATTGCATTTAATAGCATTTGTACTACTGTACAAATTATTATTACAATAATACCATTTAATAAGTATCTTTTACCTAAAAATAAGATTCCTTCTTTTCTTCCTTTTTTGTATTCTTCATAAATATTTTTAATGTAGTAAAAGCTTATTGCTAAAAGCAATATTGCCCCTGGTATTATAATAAAATTTTTTATCACCATAATCAATATCATTTTTATACTTTTAAGCTTTATTAATAAAATAAAACTATTAATAGTATAGCCTATAGATACTCCTTTTAATAAAAAACTTATTATTGCCAAAGGAAAAGTAAATACAAATAATGTAAATATTACTATACTTCCAAGAAAAAATATATTTTCTCTTAAATTAGAAAAAACTACAGCTCTTACGTTAATATTACTTCCCTGGCTATAGTAGTTATTTAAATCATTTATACTATCCAATACTATATCTTGTCCATTAAAAAAAATCTTATTTAAATAAGTTCCAACTAAAACAAATATAATAAAAATTATGCTTAAGTACATTATTTCTTTACTTATTTTTAAACTATCTCTTTTTCTTATCGTTCTTCTCAAATTTATAACCTCCTCTTATCCTAACATATATTTATGTAAGTTAAGAGGAGGTTATGCTTTATAATAATTCTTTAGTTAATAATAAACCTATAACAGTTTTAGAATCGCAAATCTCGTTACTCATAATCATATTGTAAGCTTCTTTAATATCTATTTCATATACTTCTAAAAATTCATCTTCTTCCAAATTACGCTCTCCTGGAATTAAATTTTTAGCTAAGTAAATAAAAACCATTTGATTTGAAAAACCTGGTGATGTGTAATATTTATGAATTAATTTTAAACTATCTGTACTATAGCCTGTTTCTTCTTTTAATTCCCTTATGGCACAATCCAATGGATTTTCACCAATTTCAATTTTACCAGCAGGTAACTCATATAATTCTTTTTCCACTGCTTTTCTATATTGCTTAACTAAGACAATTTTATTGTCATCAGTTATTGCAACTATTGCAACAGCACCTTTATGCTCTATTATTTCTCTTTTTTGATATCCTTTATTAGGCATTTCCACAGTATCAACCCTTAATTGTATGGTTTTACCTGTATAAATTAAATCACTACTTACGGTTGTTTCCTTCCTTGTCATCACAAACCTCCATTAAGTAATATGCAGCAGTACTTGCCGCCTCAAAAAATTCCTTATCTTGTTCATAATTTCTGCCCATACTTCTCACTTTAAGGTTGAAATAATCTAAGTCTTCTTTACAATTATTATTTTCTAAATAAATTATATTATGTTTATCAAATAATCTATTGTCCTTTATTTGTTTCTTTATGTAATCAAATTTTTCTTTTTCATATATTGTTATTGGAATATTTACATTCACATTAACTATTTCTTTAAAAATAGTTATAGCATGATGAGATATTCCTTGATGTCTTTCTCTTAAATCTGCAAAACTAACTCTTGGAATAGCTATTGCATTTCCTCCAAGTTTCTTGATTGCATCTAAAATAGGTCCTTGTTCTATTCCTGTAAATCCATATTTTGTCCCTGTACCAGCTATCCCTGGTCCCATTGATACAAACACTGCATCAGCCTTTATTATTTCTTTTGCTGTAATTAATGCAGTATATATGTTAATACATTCGTAGTCTCCTCCAAATGCATTTCCAATAGTAATAGTACTATCTATTAATTTTTTTTCTTTTAGATTTTGTACATTTTTACTTAAGTATATAGGTAGAGCTGCTCCATCAGTCATTATATATACAAGTTTTTTATTTGGATTATGTCTTTTATATGATGCAACAAAAGGTGTTAACATACTGTGAAGTGTTCCTACTACAACAGGCATTTCGTCTAATGTTTCAAAATTATTTATTATATCATGATATTTACTTTCATGATCTTCCACAGCATCTACTTTAACTTGATATGGTGTATATCTAAGTTTCATAATATGACCACCATCAGATAAATTAGATTCTTTGTTATTTAAATTAGCAATAACAAAGTGATATCCACCTGTTCCTAAACTTAGTTCAACAGCTGTTGTATTTAATATAACTTCATCACCTATATTTACTTTTCCTGTTAACTTAGGATAATTATAAGCTCTTTGTATTTGTCCATTAACACTGACTCTTATATCATCTAATACTTCACTGCTATCAGTTATTTCTTGGACTATTCCTACCTTTTTACTAATCATAAGATTACCTTCCTAATCTATCAATAAAGTTTAATACTTTATTTTTTTCTATAATTTTTGTTAAAGAGAATTTTTCTGTCAATAAATGAATTAATACTAAAAATACCAACCATACTATTCTTACTTTTAATGTATATCCAAGAACCATAAGTATTCCTATTGATATACCAAGTACGTTAGAGCCAGTATCTCCCATCATAGCTTTTGCTTTTAAATCAAAGTTAAAATAAGCAAGTACATTTGGCAATATTAATAAAGGTAATATTTGTATGTAACCGCTCAAAGTAAAGAAAATTGTAATCATTATTACTAAATAAACTTTGATTGCTCTACCTGGTCTTAAATCAAATAGATTCATAAGATTTGTAGATAATGCTATTACTAATGTATTTACTACAATATCAATTATATCTTTTGATATTGATACGGATATTATTAAACCTACAAATCCACCAAATAAGGCCTTAAATCCTCCTGTTGTAAGTGTTCCTTTAAATAAACTTTTAAAATGTCCTTTTAGACCACTAACATCTCTATTTCCGATAGTATCATCTATTATACCTGCAAAAAACATAGCCATCATACCAAATATGAATATAAATAAGCATGAAAGACTAATAAAATCCACCGTAAAGAAAGCTAAAATAATCCCATTTATTATTATCATCGGCAGGAAAACTATACCCATACTTACAGGTATCATTTCACCTTTATAATTTGGTCTTATACAATTACTTTCAACTAGCAAGTTTTTGAATAAAGGTATCATTAGGTATGTTCCAACTAAACCTAATATAAATATTATGCTCTTGAAAATATATGAATACAATTCATTACCTCCATTCTTTTTTCTTTTGTCTAAGTACTTTTTTAATATGATAATATTGTTTACCTCTATGGATAAATCCTTTTAAATCTCTACCTGTTTCACTATGAGTCATATTAACTAGTACTTCTTTTATTCTATATCCATGTTTTAAGATATCTATTGTCATTCCAACTTCCACCCCATATCCAAATGGAATTTCATTGAATTTTTCTAAAACTTCTTTTTTAAATATTCTTTGACCTGATAACGTGGCATCTAACTTGACTCCTGTCATTTCATAAACAGATTCTTTAGCTAAACCTTTTACAAATCCAAGTCCTCCCTTTTTCTTAGCTGGAGGGAATTTTGCTATTATTACATCGGCCTCATCATTTAATATTGGTGTTATAAGTTTAGATACTTCACTAGATGAGCTACCTAAATCAGCATCTAAAAAGCCTATAATATCTGCTTTTTCCATAGCAATTTTTAAGCCATTATTTAATGCATAACCCTTACCTCTATTTTTATCTTGAGTTATAACAGTTATTTTATCACTTTTAACTTCTTTAGCTATCTTTGAAGTATTATCACTAGATCCATCATCAACTACTATTATTTCACTTATCTCTTTTATATCCTTTATATTTTCTAGTGTATCTTTAATTTTATTTTCTTCGTTGTATGCTGGTATTATTATACTTAAATAAGGATTCATATTTTACTCTCCTTTAATTATTAATTATTGTCATAAGCAATTAATTCTTTTGCATTCTTAGAAGTTCCATAATTCCCAACTATATTTTGGTTTTTTAATAAATTTACTAATGAAACTTTTCCTATGCCTTCATTTATATTATCTATTGTAGACACATTGTTTTTTGAGTATAGTTCTAAAATTGTGTTTTCACTATCACTTTGAGAAACAGCTACTAAATATTTATTTCCTTCTTTTAATTTATCTATAATAATTTTTTCTTTTTCGTTAAACTTAGCTTTTATATCATCTCCACTTGACTCTCCCAGTAATACTACTGAATCATAAGCTTGATAATTTTCTTTATTTATTTCATTTATTTTTACTACACCTAAATCTTCAAGGGCATATATTTGTTCATATCCTTTTGCACTTGCTAAAGAATCTACTATGTAATTTATCACATCTTGTGAAGACTTAAATGTTTTATTTAAATCTTTTGATAATCTAGCCAGCTTATCCTCATCACTTATATTGTCTTTTATAACTATATTAAAAGATACAGTTCCATTTGCATTTGTTATTAATTCTTCAAGTTCCTCACTATAATCATAATTTTCACTAGTTAATATTATACCTGTATTTTTATCTGTTAATGCATCAACTGTTAATCCATTAACATTTTTATCAACATATGATTTTAAAGTATTTACATCTCCATTCAGATTATCTATTTCTGATTGTAGATTTTTATTCTTGTTTTTTAAGTCATCAAATTCTGTATTAAAACTTTCAAGTACCTCACTTTGTTGTTTGCTTAAAGCTTGATCATAATTTAAGTTGAAACCAACTAATATACCTACACCTAAAGCTATAAATATAGCACCAATTGTGACTATGTAGTACTTCATATTTATATTCATGTTAATCCTCCTAATTTATATGTTACATATTTAATAGTAATTTTAATTTCAATTGCATTATTCTTATAAATTGTTGTGTTGTTGGTGATAAATAAGCAAGTATTAATACTGGGAATAGTGCTGCGATTATCATAGCCCAAATATATTTTATTTTTAACTTACTTTTATATAATAAGTTAACACCTTTTGCATCTATTAATTTAGATCCTATTTTTAATCTCACAAGGAATGTACTAGCCATACCTTTTCTTCCTTTTTCTAAGAAGTCTATCATATTAGAATGAGTTCCCACTGCCACAATTAATTCAGCTCCATACTCATAAGCAGTAAGCATAGCTATATCTTCACTAGTTCCTGGCGCTGGAAATACTATAGCATCAAGTCCTAAGTCTTGAACTCTTTTTAAACCTGGCGCTCTTCCATCCACATAGGCATGTACTACTATTTCACCAGCCTTTTTTAGTGTTTCATCACTAACACTATCCATATCTCCTACTATAACATCCGGTACATATCCAAATTCTACTAGTGCATCAGCTCCTCCATCAACACCAACTAATACCGGCTTTACTTCTTCTATGTAGGAAATTATTGTACTTAAATCTTCTTTATAATCTTGACCTCTAACTACTACTAGAACATGTCTATCCTTATATTTAGTTTTAACCTTAGGTATTTCAACTTCTCCTAAGATAAAGCCTTTTTCTTTTTTCGCATATTCAATAGTATTGTCTATAAATCTATCCAATTCTACAGACATATTGTCATAAGCTTCTTGTATTTTTATAGATACTCTTTGCTTATCAAGTACACTACCTTCTCCTAAAAGTTGTCCATCTCTATATATTTGTCCATTGTTTACTTCTATTATCTGACCTTCTTTTAGTTCATCAAATAATTCTTGCCCAACATTATCTATAATTAAAATATTTTTATCTGTTAATATTCCTGGCCCTT
Source organism: Clostridium sp. (assembly GCA_022782605.1). Taxonomy (GTDB): domain Bacteria; phylum Bacillota; class Clostridia; order Peptostreptococcales; family Peptostreptococcaceae; genus Terrisporobacter. The sequence continues at coordinate 22,683 of JALFMW010000201.1, forward strand.
TATTTGGATATTTCCCACTTATAGACTGTGCTGCATTTATTACTAATTTTACTTTACCTTCTACAAGAGAATTGGCAGCTACTTCATCTATATCCATGTGATTTATAACTGCAATTTCTCCCCCTGTAAGTCTTTTTGCAAGCCTTTTAGTTTTTCTATCTACTTTAATAGGGGCTTCCACTCTCATATTTAAAACCTCCGATATTTTATTAAAATCTTATAACATTATAACATTATTTAAGAACAAAGGAAATATTTTATAGTTTTATAAATTATTATATATTTTTGATACAATCATTAAATTTCTTTTATTTTTTTTATTAATACATCCTTTTTATTTAGTGTGTAATCTTCTATTACTATTTCCAAGAGATAGTTAAGAACTTCTCCCACTTCCTTATTTTTATATCCTAAAGACATAATATCTCTTCCATTAACTTTTAAGTTTTTAATAATATAACATTCATTATTTTCTTCAATTTCACTTAATATATCTATAATTTCATCTACTTTTTTTTCTTTATCATAAATAATTCTACTTATATCGAGATATTCTTCTAATAAATTTCTATCTACTCCACTCAATATTTTTTTAATCTCAACTTTATTAAGATGATCGATTTCAATATTCTTTAAAAGTGTTAAAATTATATTATGATTTTTTATTATTTTTTTCGAATATATTAATTCATTACAAAAACTTTTACAATTTATATTATTTTTTTCTACTATATAATCTAAAAGAGCCAATCTTTTTTCTAAATTTTTATTAATTTTCTTTAAAATAACTATCTCATTATAAAATTGTTTAAGTTTACCTATATCATCTTCATTACTTATATTTAAATATTTCAGTAACTTTGTCTCAAAAAGATATTTTATATTTTCAGGCTTATCACTAAGAATTATTTTTGTAAACTCATCAGTTATTCTTTCTAAACTAATATTGTTTATTATGAATGACTTATCATAAATTGCTTTAAGTGTTTCTTTTTCAATAGTAAAATTAAGCTTACTAGAAAATCTAATTGCTCTAATCATTCTAAGTCCATCTTCATTAAATCTATCATATGGATTTCCTACAGTTTTTATTATTTTATTATTTAAATCTTCTTTTCCTCCAAATAAATCTATTAACCCTTTTTTTTCATTATAAGCCATAGCATTTATAGTAAAATCTCTTCTTTTTAAGTCTTCTTCTAATCTATCAGTAAAATCAACTTTATCAGGTCTTCTATGGTCTTTATATTCTCCCTCTATTCTATATGTAGTTATTTCAAAAATTTCATCTTCTATTACTACACTAACTGTGCCATGCTCTATACCTGTTTCTATACATTTAAAGTCTTTGAATATTTCTTGAATAGTATTTGGAGAGGCACTTGTAGTTATATCATAATCATTGGGCTCAAAACCTAAAATTGCATCTCTAACACATCCACCAACTATATATGCTTCATAATTATTCTCATAGATTTTATTTATTATATATCTTACTTTTGGAGGTAAATTTATTTTCATTTTCTGATTCTCCTTTTATACGATGATATTTTTCTTAAAAAATAAAGCCTCCTAAATAAATAGAAGGCTTACTTTAATCAATTTAAAATTATTTAACCATGCTGTGTTCTAATCTTAATTTATCTGCAATCATAGCTATAAATTCAGAGTTTGTTGGTTTGCCTTTAGTATTGTGTACTGTATAACCAAATAATTGATTTATTGTATCAACCTTTCCTCTACTCCATGCTACTTCTATTGCATGTCTTATTGCTCTTTCAACCCTGCTTGGAGTAGTGTTGTATTTTTTTGCAATACTTGGATATAATTCTTTAGTTACTGCTCCTAAAAGCTCTACATTATCAATAACCATTTTTATAGCTTCTCTTAAATATAAATATCCTTTTATATGAGCTGGAACACCTATCTCATGGATTATATTTGTAATTTCAGTTTCTATGTTTCCTGTATTTTTTACATAGTCACTTCTTGTCATTTGTATTTCTTGATTTTGTCTCATTTTAGGCTCTGCACCAACAACTTTGTTAGTTACTAACTCTCTAATTCTGTTTATAAATATAACAAAATCAAAAGGTTTAACTATATAATAATCTGCTCCTAAATTTATTGCTGTTTGAGTTATTTTATCTTGACCAACTGCAGATAATACTATGATTTTTGGTTGTTTTGGAAGATCCATAGAGTTTAATTTTTCTATTACTCCTAAACCATCTAAGTGTGGCATTATTACATCTAGTACTAATAAATCTGGTTGTGTTTTTTGTACTAATTCTAGTGCTTCTATACCATCTTTTGCAATTCCTAATATTTCTATATCGTCTTCATTAGATAAGTATTCTTTTAATAACTGGCAAAAATCTTTATTATCGTCTGCTAATACTATCTTAATCTTTTCATTCACTAAAATTCCCCCCAATAACAAGTTTTTCTTATTTTAGATTTTTTATATCCTTACTCTTTTAGGTTTATTCGACACTGTAAAATTATATTCCTTCTAAGTGTTGAAATATTTTATTATCAATTTACAATTTTAACATTTCATCAATAAAAATACCATATCCTTTTTTAGAATTATGTTTAAATACATAGGTTAAGCTGCCAATAAGTTTGTTATTTTGTATAATAGGGGCACCACTCATACCTTTTACAATTCCACCTGTATAGTCAATTAATTTATCATCAACTACTTTTATTAACATATTATTTTCTTCTTTTAGAATTTTTTCTATTTTTATTTGATAAGCTTCAATATCTCCTTCTTTAGATTGAAAAAGTATATATGCATCTCCAGTTTTAACATCTTCTCTTTTGCCAATTTCTATGATAGGAAGATTAAAATTGCAATTATAATTATAAAAATTTCCTTTTATACCATTATTCGAGTTGATAAAAAATTTCCCAACAGAATTATTATAATCTATTATTGCCTTAATTTGTCCAATATTTTTATTTTTATTTTTATAAATCTCTATATTGGAGGCATTATAGATATTCCCTTCTTTAATTGTTAATAATTTTTCTGTATCTGTGTCACAAATACCATGTCCTATGGCATAAAATTCATTTGTTACAGGATTATAACATGTTAAAGTTCCTATGCCAGATATTTTATCTCTTACCCATAAACCCAATTTGTATTTATTATTTTCTTCTTTAGTTTTAATTTTAGCTTTTTTTATGGTGTTATTTCTTTCAAATACTATATTTACTTCTTCTAAACGAAGTTTATTTAAAATACTCGAAATATCACTACTGTTATTAATTTTATAGCCTTCAATTGCGATTATATTATCTCCTACCTTTAGACCTCCTATATACTCCACATCATCTTCTTCAAGACCTATAATTAAAGCTCCATCTGTATCAGCTTTAATTCCTACTATTTTTCCAAGGGGATATACATATTGCTTGGTGGTAATATCTTGTTGTTGAAATGTTTCCCGTGCACTTTTTTGGCTATAATTAAAAATCATATCAGTGCAAAATAGTGTAGTAAAAATCAAGAAAATACTAATAATAAGTTTATTCATTTTTTTCATATTTAATGCCATATCCTTCTATTATTAATTTCTATATTATCATTCCATTAAATAGAGAAATTATACCATTATACAATTGTATAATGGTATAAAAAAAGAATAGATTATCTATTCTTTTTTTATTGACATTATTTATTTTATTATAAACTTAATGATTTTCTTTAGTTAAACTAACTATTTCTCTAGCATGTTCTATTGTCATTTCTGTAATATTACTTCCTGCAATAAGTCTTGCTATTTCATTTATACTTTCTTTATCTTCAAGTTTCTTAATCGTTGTATAAGTTCTACTTCCATCTGTATTTTTAGATATACAGAAGTGAGTATCTGCATTAGCTGCTATTTGAGGAAGATGTGTTATACATAATATTTGTTTTTTCTTAGCTATATTATGTAACTTTTCTCCAACAACCTGTGCTGCTATACCGCTTATACCCGTATCAATTTCATCAAATACAATAGTATCTATCTCATCAATATCAGCAAGTATTGTCTTAAATGCCAACATAAATCTAGACATCTCACCACCTGATGCCACCTTATAAATCGGCTTCATATCTTCTCCTAAGTTGAAAGATATCATAAATTCAACTTCACAGTTACCTTCTGGAGTAAATCCTGCTTCTGTAAAACTAACTTTAAAACTTACACCCTTCATATCTAGAGATTTAAGTTCAGCAAGTATAGATTCTTGTAAATCTAGTGCTACTTCTTTTCTTGCATCTGTTAATTTATGAGCTTTTTTACTTAGCTCTGTTTCTAAAGTATTTAACTTATTTTTTAATTCCTCTGCCATTTCATCTCTATTTATTATTTCATCTAGTCTGGCAGTTATTTTATCATGATAATTTAATATATCTTCTATGGTATCTCCATATTTTCTTCTTAAATTATTTATTTCATCTACTCTAATTTCTATTTGCTCAAGTGCATATGGTTCAAAATCTATATTGTCTTTATAGTTTCTCACCTCTCTACATATATCTTGAAGTTCGTACATTATTCTCTCTACAGTTTCACTATATTCGTTTAATCTATCATCATATTTACCAATTTCACTTAGTTCATTAGAGGCCATTCCTATTAAATCAACTGCATTTATACTTCCATCATGTAATTTTTCATAACTTAAATTGAGCTTATTATAAATCTTTTCACCATTTCTATATATTTCTCTTTGCTTTAATAAATTCTCATATTCGTCTTTGCTTAAAGCTGCTGCTTCAATTTCATTAATTTGGAATTTTAATAAATCAATTTCTCTTTGAATCTCTTTTTCATCTTTATTTTCATTTAGTGCACTTAATGCTTTTTTCACTTGATTATATTCTAAATAAATTTCTTTATATTCATTTTTAGGACTATCTAATTTTTTTCCTCCAAATAAATCTAAGAATGTTAAGTGAGTATCCTTATTAAATAAAGCTTGGTTTTGATGTTGACCATGTAAATCTATAAATGTTAAAGCTATTTCTTTTAAAATAGACATTTTTACAGTTCGTCCATTTACTCTAGCCACACTTTTACCGTCGTCATAAATAACTCTAGTTATAATAAGTTCATCATCATCACTATCCAAGTCATATTGCTTAAGAATATTTTTTAAATTTTCACTTTTGGATGATACTATTAATTCTACTATACCCTTTTGAGTACCTTTTCTTAGAAAAGACTTATCATATTTGTTACCTAAACATAAACCAAGCGCTTCAATGATAATAGACTTTCCTGATCCAGTTTCCCCTGTAAGTATATTTAAATTCTCACCTATATTTACTCTGCTTTCTTCAATCAAAGCACAGTTTTTCATGTATAATTCAAGGATCATTTTATGCCCCCTTTATCATTACTTATTATTTATTTAAGTTATGAGACTGCTCTACAACTTCAACTATTTTTTTCTCAAAAGCTTCTTTATCAAAAGTGAATCCTTCATTGTTATTTTTTAAATGTATTAAATATTCTATATTTCCTTCCGGTCCTTTTATTGGAGAATAATCTAAGTTTAAGATAGCAAATTCATTTTCAACTGCAAAGTTTGATATCATTTCTATAACTTCAATATGAACTTTTTTATCTCTAACTACACCTTTTTTACCAACCTTTTCTCTTCCTGCTTCAAATTGAGGTTTTATTAGTGCTACTATTTCTCCATCTTTATTTAATAATTCTTTTGCTTTAGGTAAAACAAGTTTAAGAGATATAAAAGATACGTCTATTGATGCAAAGTCTGCAAATTCTTTTGTATCTTCTATTGTAACATGTCTTATATTTGTTCTTTCCATACAAACTACTCTTTCATCTTGTCTAAGCTTCCAAGCAAGTTGTCCGTATCCAACATCTATAGAAAATACTTTTACAGCTCCATTTTGAAGCATGCAATCTGTAAATCCTCCAGTTGATGCACCTATATCCATACAAACTTTATCTTTTAAAGTAACTCCGAAATACTTCATAGCTTTTTCAAGTTTTAATCCACCTCTACTTACATAAGGTATGGGATTTCCTTTTACTTCAATTTTGGCACCTTCTTTAACTTCTGTTCCTGCCTTGTCACATCTTTGATTGTCTACAAATACAAGACCTGCCATTATAGCTTTTTTAGCTCTTTCTCTACTTTCAAAATATCCTTCATCTACAAGTAAAATATCTATTCTTTTTTTCATTATACTATCCTTCTAATTATAAATTTTTTATTCTTTGTGCTATTTGTTCATCAGACATACCTATTGTTTCAAATAATTCATCAACATTACCATGTTCAACAAATTTATCAGGTATACCTATATTTTCTATTTTTATATTATTATAATTATTATCTATTACAAATTTATTTATTCTACTTCCAAATCCACCACTTACAACATTATCCTCTATTGTAACAACTTTAGAATGACTTTTTAATAATTCATGTAATAAGTTTTCATCCATAGGTTTTAAAAACCTTGCATTTACTATAGTTGGATTTATATTATCTTTAAGAAGTATCTCTCTCACATTTAATGCTTTTTTAACCATATTACCTATTGCAAGTACTAAAACGTCTTTTCCTTCTTCTAGTACTTCATAAGTTCCTATTTTTATTTTATTATACGAACCTTTATCAATATAATATGTGTTTCCTCTAGGATATCTTATTGCAACTGGTCCATCTATTTCTCTAGATAAATCAAGCATTAAATCCAACTCTCTTATATCCTTAGGTGCCATTACTGTTATATTAGGTATTATATTTAAGTAACTTAAATCAAATACACCATGATGTGTTTCCCCATCATTTCCTACAAGTCCAGCTCTATCAATTAAGAAAGTAACATTCTTTTTAGTTATTGATACATCATGTATAACTTGATCATATCCTCTTTGCAAGAAAGATGAATATACAGCAAAATATGGCTTCATACCTTCCTTAGCAAGCCCTGCTGCAAAAGTTGTAGCGTGCTGCTCTGCAATACCAACATCATAATATCTATATGGATATGATACAGCAAACTTATTTAATCCTGTACCCGATGGCATAGCTGCAGTTATTGCTACTATAGATTGATCCTCATCAGCCATTTGTACTAATTTTTTACCAACATGGTTAGATATACTTTCTTGTGATGAAGACTTAAGCCCTTCTTTTATATTAAATTTTGATACTCCATGGTATTTATTAGGTTGTTCCTCTGCAAATTGATAACCTTTACCTTTTTCAGTTATAACATGAAGAAGTACAGGCCCCTTTTTCTTCTTAGCTTTATTTAAAATATCTATAAGTTCTTTCATATTATGACCATCTATAGGTCCATAATACTTAATCCCAAAAGATTCAAATAAAGCACAATCTTGTGGTGTAAATTTACTTATAATTTCATCTTTAATTTTATCTGCTTTTTTATATATGAAATTTCCAGCCTTAGTCATCGATAATATTTTTTCTATTTGATCTTTAACTTGATTTGCCTTAGCATTTCTAATAATACTTGATAAATATCTAGACATACCACCAACATTTTTATCAATAGACATTTCATTATCATTTAGGATAATTATCATTTTCTTATTTAAATATCCCAGATGATTAATAGCTTCAAGTGCCATTCCTCCTGTTATTGAACCGTCTCCTATAACAGATACCACATTAAAATCTTCTCTTTTTATGTCCCTTGCACAAGCTATACCAAGTCCTACTGATATTGATGTAGAACTATGTCCTGTATCAAATATATCATGTTCACTTTCACTTTCTTTTGGAAATCCACTTAACCCATTAAGCTGTCTTAGTGTTGCAAATTCATCTTTACGTCCTGTAATAATTTTGTGTACATAGGATTGATGTCCCACGTCCCATATTAGTTTATCTTTTGGACTATCGAAAACTTTGTGCAATGCCAAAGTCAGCTCAACTACTCCTAAATTAGAAGCCAAATGTCCCCCAGTTTTTGAAATAGACTTTATTAAAAACTCTCTTATCTCTTGTGCCAATTCTTCCATTTCATCTATATTTAATTTTTTTATATCGTCTGGAGAATTTACTTCATTTAAATAATTACACATAATTTTCCTCACCTTTTTAATGGTCAATTTTATATAAAATTTCCTTAATATTAAAAAAGTCTTCCATAGAAGACTTAGATTTTTATAGTTTCCATGCATTTTTTATAATTTCTTATAAAGCAAAAGAATTATATCATATAATATACTTTTTTTCAATTTTAAGCCATGATGACTCCAACTACAATTCCAAGAATTGCACCAAATATAACTTCTTTTGGTGTATGTCCCACTAGCTCTTTTAACGTTTCATGTTCAATATGTTTTTTATTTTGTAAGTCTTCTACTATTTTATTTAATATAGCAGCCTGTTTTCCAACAGCTCTTCTAACTCCAGAGGCATCATACATAACTATAAGTGCAAATACTGTGCATATAGCAAATTCAACAGAATCAAATCCTTTATATATACCCACTAAAGTTGATAAACTTGTCACAAAAGAACTATGTGAACTTGGCATTCCTCCTGACATAAATATTCTTGAAAAATCAACTCGTTTTTCTGATCCTGTAAATACTTTTATAAATTGTGCTAAAAAACAAGCAAATACACTTACCCATAATATCCGGTTACTAAATAATTGTGACAAAAAATCCATGTTGCCTCCTTAACAATCTCTACTAATTATATAATCTCCCAATTGTTTTAAAAATTCTAAATCTGATGAAAATCCTTCTATACTAGATTTTGCTTCTTCTATTAATTCTCTCGCTATTTCTCTTGATTTTTCAAGTCCCAATAATGAAGGATAAGTTGATTTATGATTTTCTATATCACTTCCTATTGGTTTTCCTAGTTTAGCTTCATCACCTGTTATATCTAATATATCATCAACTATCTGAAAAGATAATCCTATATTTTTACCATACTTAGTTATTCTTTGCAGTTCATCTTCATTTGCTCCACCAACTATAGCGCCAGCCCTCATACAAGCTACAATCAGAGCTGCTGTTTTATTTAAATGAATAAAATCAAGTTTATCTTTATCTATAAATTTATTTTCACTTTCTACATCTACAACCTGTCCACCAATCATCCCATAAATACCAGCATGACTTGCAACCTCATTTATTGCTTTTAAATATTTATTTGAATCTTTTTTATCTATTGATGATGACAGCATTATTTCAAAAGCATAATTAAGTAATGCATCTCCTGCTAAAGTAGCCATTCCATCACCAAACACTTTATGATTTGTGGGTTTTCCTCTTCTCAAATCATCATTATCAAGGGCAGGCAAATCATCATGAATTAAAGAATATGTATGTATCATTTCTATAGCCATAGCAAAAGGAATGGCATCTTCTTCATTTCCACCTACTATTTTACAACTTTCCAAAGTAAGTATAGGTCTAAGTCTTTTTCCTCCAGCTTTTAAACTATAGTTCATAGCCTTCATAATAGTTTGTTGATATCCTTCTTCTTTTGGCATATATTCATTTAAAAGATCTTCTATATAATCTATTTTTCTATTTAGGATTTCTTTAAATTCCATATTATTCATCCCCCACATTAAAATCTTCTTCCATACCCATTTTATTAAATTTACTTATTTTAAGTTCTGCGTCTTCCAATAACTTATTGCAATGTTTGAATAATTTTATTCCTTCTTCATATAAACTTAAGGATTCATCCAAACTAGTATTTTTTGACTCAAGTTTCATCAAAATTTCTTCCAGTTTTTCATATGATTCTTCATAAGTAAGTTTCATGATTATACCTCTTTACTATTAATTTTATTTACATTACATTCTAAGCTTCCATCTTTTAAAGTTATATTTATATCATCTGTTATATTTACTTCTTCTATAGAGTTAATAACTTGTCCATTTTTTTCTACAATAGAGTAACCTCTACTTATAGTTGCAAGTGGACTTAGATTATGAAGTAGAGCTGCCTTTTTTGATAATTTTTCCTTAGAAGTTTCTAATTTTTGTTCTAGTCTAAGTTTTATTTTATCATAAATTTGATCTAACTGTATAACTTTGTCTCTTACTATATAGTTTTTCATATAGTTATTTATCTTATCAAATGTATTGTTAAGCTTCTCATTGTCTAATATAACTTGGTTATTTAAAGACCTATTCATCCTATTTCTTATAGTATTAAGTTTATAGTAAATTTCTGATAAATCTGGTGTTGCTATTTCAGCAGCAGCAGAAGGTGTTGGCGCCCTCATATCCGATACAAAATCACAAATTGTAAAATCAGTTTCGTGACCTACTGCAGATATTATAGGAATTTTAGATTTGAAAATTTCTCTAGCCACAATTTCTTCATTAAATGACCATAATTCTTCTAGAGAACCTCCTCCTCTTCCAACTATTATAGTATCTACATTTTCCATTCTATTAAAAAACTCTATACCTTCACAAATATCACTTGCACTTTTATCACCTTGAACATTTACTGGATATAATTTTATATCAACTTTAGGAAATCTTCTCTTTGTAACATTTATAATATCCCTTATAACAGCTCCTGTTGGTGATGTTATAACTCCAATAGAACGAGGCATTTTAGGTATTTCTTTTTTATATTTTGTATCAAATAAACCTTCTTTTTTTAACTTTTCTTTTAACTTATTGAACTCAATATATAAATTTCCTATACCCTCAATTTCAACTTCATTTATATAAAGTTGATAGGCTCCATCTCTTTCATAAACAGAAATATATCCTGAGGCAATAATTTTTACACCATTATCCAGATTTAAGCTTTTATCATAATTACTTTTAAAGATAATACAATTTAATTTTGATTTTTCATCTTTTAAGGATAAATAGACATTTCCACTACTATGAACTTTAAAGTTAGAAATTTCTCCTTTAACTCTAAGGTTATAAAGAATTGGATCATTTGTTAATATCCTTTTTATATATGAATTTACTTCACTTATATCCAAAGCTCTAAGTTTCATACATTTACTCCTAAAAATTATTCATTTTATTAAGCCCTATTATAGCACATCCTACAGAATTGTCTGTTGCATATTGACCTTCAGTAAAATAAGCTTTTAATTTTTCTTTCTTAAGTTTATTACTAAGTTCTTTGTTTATATACTTGCTAGCAGATACACCACCACCAAATAAAACTTCATTTATATCATGTTTTTTGCATAAATAAACTAAAGATTTATACATACATCTTACTAAAGTATCCATTAAAATTTTACTTATATATTCTTCATTATGATTATTTATAATTTTATTAATTTGATTTTCTATACCTGATAGATTCATATATCCATCTTTAACACTTGTTTTGAGACCTTTTTCAATTTTTTCATTACATTTTAATGCATTATCATCTATATATTTTCCACAAGGAAAATTATAATTCAGATTAACGCCAAGACGATCTATTAATTGACCAAAACTAACATCTAAGCTTCCACCTATAATTTTTATATCATATATAAGTTCTTGTTTTTCAACTAAAAGTATTTCAGTAGTTCCACCCGACATATGAACTGCTATAAATCTTTTATCATTTTCTAATTTATTATTAAAAAGACTTGCTTCTATATGATTTTCTTGATGAGATGTTTCATAAAAATTACAATTATTGATACTACTTAATAGTTTTCCAAAATTGTATCCAACAGAAAAAACCGGCATATATGAATTATCTACTGGTCTAGGTTTACTTGATGCACATATGCCAACAACATTATAATCTTTCAATTTCTCACTTATTATTTGTGATATCTCTCCCATATTATTAACATGTTGAAAGACTGCTTCACTTTGTCTAAGTCCCTTGCAGTCTTTCTTTACTTTTAATATTATTTTTTCATTTAAAATTACTTCTTTATCTAAAGTTATAGCTGCTATAGAAGTTGTATAGCAGCTAGTATCAAGTCCTAATATGATATTATTGTTTTTGTGTGTCATTAACAACACTTCCTAAGATTCCGTTTATAAATTTAGGAGATTTATCGTCACAGTATAATTTTGCTAAATCCACAGCCTCGTTTATTGAAACCTTAACAGGTACTTCATCATTCATGTATACAACTTCGCATATTGCAAGTTTTAATATTGCTAAATCTACTTTTGCTATTCTATCTAAAGACCAATTTAGGGCATGTTTTGTAATTAATTCTTCAATTTCATAGCAATGCATACTTAATTTATTACATATGCTTCTCATATATTCAATGTCTATAGCATTGTTTATATTTACGTTCTCTAAATCAACACTACTTTCATTTGAGAATTGTAATAATAATTCTTCGTATCTATTTATTATGTACTCTTCATGATCTCTAAGGAAATCTTCAAGATAATTATTTATATCTCCTAAATCTCCTTCTAACATATCTATTTGATAAATTAATTTCATTAAATATTCTCTACTTGTTATCTTTCTTGCTTTTTCAATATAACTTATTTTGCTTACATTGTCATTTTTCATTTGTAATGAACCTCCTTCAGTCTTATTATATACCACTTAAGCAATAAAAAACCCTCTGATTTTCAGAGGGCTTATTAAATTTATTTAGTAGTCTTTTTCGCTTCTTCTTTTTTAGCTTGTTTTGCTAACTTAGCTTCTTCTTTTTTAGCTTGTTTTGCTAATTCTTTTTCTTCTTTTTCTTTCTTGAAGCTAATTTCTTGTACTTGAATATTTACTTGAGAAACTTCTAATCCAGTCATTGTTTCAACTGTATTTTTAACATTTTCTTGTACCTTAAGAGATACTTCTGGTATTGCCATACCATATTCAACTGTTATAACTACATCTAAAGTAACTTTACCGTCTTCAATTTGGATTTTTACACCGTTGTTTTTTAGTAATTTATCTGTTAATGAAGTTATTGTATCTACACCTTCTACTTCTAAAGCAGCTAACCCAGCTATTGTAACTATAACATCATTCGAAATTTTAACTTGCCCTAAATTATTATTATTTTCCATGAGATTGTTACCCCCTGTATTAAGGTTTTTATATTATATACTATCATAGCAAATTATAGTAAGTTTTGCAAGAAAATACCTCAGTATTTTCTGAGGTTTTAATGTCTCAATATTATTATAACCTAAAAGTATTAATTTAAAATCAAATAATTAGTTTTGGTTATAACTATTCATTAATTTTATTTTATCATAAGATACTCCAGCTTGTTCTGACACTAAATCAAATATTCTTGCAGCTTCACTTTTAGTTAAATCTTGTTTAGTAACTACTACGTTAACATTATTTTCACCTATGTAAACTAAAGCATTTTCAAACCCCTTAGCACTTAATAAATTTTCTATTTTCAATTCTGTTTCTTGATATTTAACAAGTTGCAATTTCATATTTGATGCTTCTTCTCTTGATTTTTCTGTAGTTGAAGGATTATTTATAATTTCACTTAGTTCTTCAGTTAAATCATTTCTTTGTTTTTCCCTTGTCATTTTCATATCAAGAATATATGTAGATTTATTCATGTTTTCCTTTGATGCCAATTGTTCTTCTATTTGTTTACTTGTTTCAACTGCCTTTTCTTTAATCTTATCACTTTCACTATCTTTGCTATCAACTACTGTAATTTCTGCAGTTTCCTTAGCATTATCTTTATCTTTTACTTCAGTTTCTTTTTTACTAGTTGTATTTTGTTTATTTTCGTTATCAGTATTTTTATTTTGTTGGGACTTTTCATAAGCTTCAAATTCTTTAGATACTGTGAGAGCTGACTGTTTACTTAATTGATAATTTATCACACCAACTGCTATTAGCATAGCAGATAATGCTACTACTACAAAACTTCTATTTTTAAAATTAAATTTCATTTTTATCCTCCACCCTGTATTATTTTTCATATATTTCAACTTGATGACCTGATATTTGTAAAGATGTTTTGACTGCATCATATAATAGTTCTTTAACAGTTGGATCACTTGCTCCACTTGCAACAACTATAACACCTTTTATTTTTGCTTCAGAAGTTTTTAATACAACTGGATCATTTGAATTTGATGTTATCATAGTTTTGTTTTCTGTTGAGCTTGTTGTAGTTCTTTCTCCACCTGAAGAGTCTTGTTCTTTTGTAGTTTCTGTTGTTATATTAGAATTATATGCTGGAATAATTTCCTCACTAGATTCAAATGTTATCATAACATCTACATCCCCTGCTCCATTTATCTTGCTCAAAATTTGTGTCAATTTACTTTCTAAATCTTCTTTTTCACTCTCCTCACTGGATGCTTCAGTTTTTGTATTTGTACTAACAGTATTACTTGTTTCTTGTTTTTTATTTTGTGGTATTACAGATATTGCTACAAGAGCTAATATACAAATACAAGCCAAAGCAATTAGTGGTTTTAATTTTTTCTTTTGTCCATCATTGAACAATTCGCTAAGTTTTTTCAATATCATCCAACTCCCTTAATCAATTTCTATATCATCTATAGATATATCTAGTACCTTTATTAAGTCTTCTTTTAGTTTACTTTCTTTCAAGTTCAGCTCATTTCTACTTTTAAAAACTTCTTTTTCTCTTTGTTGGTCATTAGATTGTATGTCCTCTTTATTCTCTTTATTACTATTTTTTTCTTTTACTTTTATAGTTTCAATTTCCGATCCATTAATTTTTAAATCTTCTAGTTCATAGCCATATTCATCTAATTTAAGTTGTAGTACACTTTTTAATCCATCCTCATATCCTTTACTTAAGTTTTCATTATTTGTCTTTCCAGCTAAATCATTGTAGCTATCCACATACATTTTCGAATAATCACTCATTTTTTTTAATATAGTATCTTCCAATGACATATTATTGGAGAAAAAACTTACTAAAGGACTTATTATCATAAAAACAAATATAAAATTACAAACTAAATTTATATACGGTTTTACCTTTGTATCAGGTAAAATCATATCCACAATGTTTATAATAAATGCACCAACTATAATAGATATAATCCACTCTTTTATACTAGCAATAACATATCCCTCCCTTATTTTTATCTTAAGCAGCCACAGCACTTATTGATGTTAATATAGCTATAGTTACGAAAAACATTATTGTAACGGCAATTATTGTTGCTAAAATTATTATCATTAAATTTGCCACTTCATTTAAGAAAGAAGATATATTATCTTCTCCTACGGGCTCTATTGCTATAGAGCAAACTTTATAAACTAATATAACTGATAAAATTTTTATTATTGGTATTAAACATATACCAACTAAAATCACCAATCCAACTCCACCAAATACATTTTTAATAAGCTGAGATGATGATAATAATATATCAACTGAATCTGAAACAAACCCCCCTACAACTGGTATAAAGTTTCCAACAGCAAATTTAGCAGTCTTAACTGTAAATTTATCAAAAGATGTTACATATAACCCTTGAATTGATACAAGGCCCAGATACAATGTAAAAACTGCTCCAAGAGCTACAATATTTATTTGTTTTATAAAAGATGATAATCTGTTTAATTTAATATTATTAGTCAAATTGTTAACTACTAAAATTGCAAATGCTATAGATATAGCTACAAATATAAATTTCTTAAATATAATATTTATAGCAGCTATTCCTCCGATAAATATTGGGTTTAATGCTGTAGATGTGATTGGAAATCCAACTAAAACTAATAG
This sequence comes from Clostridium sp., assembly GCA_022782605.1. Taxonomy (GTDB): domain Bacteria; phylum Bacillota; class Clostridia; order Peptostreptococcales; family Peptostreptococcaceae; genus Terrisporobacter. The sequence goes on from JALFMW010000201.1 coordinate 38,380, forward strand.
TGAAATCATAATAGGTATAATCACATTTACTAGACCCATTATATTTTCAATAGTTGTATAACATAAAGATAAAATATCTCTAAAACTTACTAGAGTAAGAGTTACTACTGTTATAAATACAATATAATTTGTTACTGTAGTTATTCCTTTAGACGAAAAGGAATTTTCTAAACTTTTTATTATAGATGATAATAAGGCAAGAACTAAAATACTTGTTGCAATTTTTATACTTGTTTTTATTTCTGAAAGAGCTGCTGTTTTTATTTTATTTTTATCAAATAAATCTAGGAGGTTTGTCTCTCCTCTTACTAATTCTTTTATATAAGTTTTCAAGTCTACGTTTTTTACTACATTGTCATCTTTTACGTATTTCTCTACTTCATCAATGTTTATTTTACTTAACTGGTTATCTATATATAGGTCTATATTATCTTTAGTATCCTCATAATCTTCATTATTGCTACTATCTTCTGCAAATGATATAGAAGTAAATGAGAGTAGTAAAATTAATATAAGACCTAAAATCTTGTTTTTCATAATAAATCATTCTCCTACTTTAAATTAAATTTATTATGGTATCTACAATGGATAAAAGTATAGGGAATGACATTGTCATAATGATTATTTTCCCCCCAAACTCCAACTTACTCGCAATGTTTTTTTCACCACAATCATTACAAAGTGAAACGGCAAATTCTATAATATAACAAATACCAATTAACTTAATTATCAAACTTACATACATAGCTGGTATATTTACTTTATCAGCTAATGACTGAACACCATCTACTACAAAACTAAGTTTCATAACAACCGATAATAATATTATTACTCCAGCAGTTATAGCAATAAAATTTGCCATTTCCGGTCTATCTTTTTTTATAACTAGACAGAGTATGGTGGAAACCATTGCAATCCCAACTAATTGCATAACTTCCAAAATATCTCCTCCTCTTTAGTAAAGTTGAAACATTGTTCTAACTGTATTAAATAGATCATTAATTTCTGTAATTACAAGACCTAAAACAATTACTACACCTACAAGAGTTGTAAGTGTTGCCCAATCCTTTCTGTCAACTTTTTCTAAAATCATATTTAATACTGATATTAATATTCCAACGCCTGCCACTTTTAATATCAATGCTATTTCCATAGTAACCTCCTAAATTAAAATTATTCCTATACAAATACCTATAAACGTAATTAATTTTTTATAAAGTGATCCTTTTTTCAAAATTTCTTCCTTGCTATCACTTGTAAGTTTCTTTAAGTTTTCACAAGTTAAATCAATCAATCTTTGTTGTGACTCAATATCACTTTGTCCCAATGTTAAAAATAACTTCTTTATTTCCTCTATTTCTTTATCTTGCAAATTTGTATCTTTCTTTAACTTTATAGTATTTTTATTTAATATCTCTTTTATAGTTTTTCCATCTTCTTTTTCTAAATCGTCTTTCATATCTTTACAAAATGAACAAAGACAGTAATCTTTCCTCAAAGATGCTCTATAAAAAATTTCTTCCATTGTATATAATCCAAAAGCTAAATCCATTCTAATTATCTCCAACATGCTAATAACTTCATTTAATTCTTTATGTCTTTTAATAAAAGCTTTATGTATTGTATCGCCAATTAAATAACTAGATCCTATCAAAAGTCCTACAAAAAATATTTTAATTTGCAAAGTACCATCTCTTTTCTTGTAAATCATATATTTTTTCCACTGTTCCTGGTCCTTTTCTAGCTGATAGTAAAATTACCTTTTTAAACAACTCTTCATCTAGCAAGTTTTTCAGCTCTTTTCTATTTCTTATGTCCTCTATGGAATCTCCATGAACTGTTGTGATAAGCCCTACTCCTCCATTTAAAGCTGTATAAAGAGCCTTAATATCTTTTTCTGTACCTATTTCATCTGTTACTATAACATTAGGAGACATGGATCTTAAAACCATAATTATTCCCATATCCTTTGGACACGTTTCGATAATGTCTGTCCTAATTCCAACATCCATCTGAGGTATACCCAAGTAAGAACCTGCTATTTCATTTCTTTCATCTATTAATGCTACCTTTACTCCTTTAAAATTAAACTTATCACTGCCATTACTCAAGTTTCTAACTATATCTCTTAGAAGAGTTGTTTTGCCACACTGAGGTGGAGAAATTATTATTGTATTATTTATAGTTGTAGGACTTTTAATAATATGATTCATTACTTTATCAGAACAATTTTTAACTTCCTTTGATATTCTTATATTTAAAGATGAGATATGTTTTATGTTTTCCACTTTACCTTCTTCAACTATAGCTTTTCCAACTATACCAACTCTGTGTCCTCCCCTCAAAGTTATAAAACCCTTTTTTATGTCATCCATAAAGGAATGTATAGAGTACTTACATATAATTTGAAAGGTTTGTTCAATATCTTCTTTTGTAACCACATAAGCATTATTCATATTCATGTCCAACTTTTTACTTTTCTCATTGTAAAAATAATCTCTTTGGTTTCCATTAATTATTAAAGGCTTATTGATTCTTAGTCTTATTTCTTCTATATTTTCACCCTTAATATTTCTTATTTTTTCTCTTAAATTAAGAGACAGTGAGTTGATTATTTCATCGGATAGTTTCATAACCTTGTCCTCCTCTCTTGTTTATAATATTTATATTTATTAGTTTTATTAAATATTACATTTGAAATGATTTTTATATTCTCAATTGAGTTGACATTCTTCTTTCCTATGATAGTATTTAATAATAATCAAATAATTTTCAAATATTTAAAGGAGGCAATATGATTCTTTTATCATTAAAGTACAGTACTTTTATAACCATATTACTTACAGGAACTTTATTTTTATTTGGATATGCTTTTAGTCTTATTGAGAAAAGAAATAGTATTTATATATATTCTACTTTCGGCAGTGCTGGTATTTTATTTACTGGTATAATAGGAACTGCCATTCATGAAATTGGTCATTTAATCATGTGCTTTATTTTTCATCATAAAGTAACTAATTTTCAGTTATTTAATTTTAAAGGATATAAGTATGAAGAAACTTTAGGATATGTATCTCATAAATATAATGATCGAAGCTTATATCAAAAGGCTGGGAACTTTTTTATAGGAATTGGACCTATGATATCTGGAATTTTGTTTATTCTAATTACATTTAGATTATTACTGCCAAATGTTTTTTTCACTCTAAATATTAGCGCATATTTAAGCAACTTATATATTATTAATATTTTTAATTTTTTAGAATACTTAATTAATTTTAGCAAAAACTTATTTTTTACACTCTTTAGTATTCATAATTTTAGTAATATAAGGTTTTATATTTTTATTTATTTAATGTTTTCAGTATCCTCACATATTTCTTTAAGTAAAAAAGACTTTCAAAATAGCTATGTAGGTATTTTTTCATTATTTATAATTATTTTCACGATCTGTCTACTTAACATTACATTTAATTCTAGCTCTATTAATTTAATTATTATATTTATGAGAATTATAATTTATTTATTTTCATTTTTGACTATGGGTTTGATATTCGCCTTAATATCATTGCTTATTTCTTATACTTTATTCAATATAAAAAA
>JALFMW010000382.1 GCA_022782605.1 Clostridium sp.
TAGACCTCAGCGTCCAAGCTATCCAGAAGCATTAGGTTTAAGACATTTGGCTTTTAAGGTAGACAGTGTTGAGGAAACTGTTAAGAAATTAAATGAACTTGGAATAGAAACAGAACCTATTAGAGTAGATGAATTTACGGATAAAAAAATGACTTTCTTTTCAGATCCAGATGGGCTTCCTTTAGAAATTCATGAATAAATTAATGTACATAATTATAACAGCTTTTACAATAAAAAAATATTGTGAAAGCTGTTATTTATTTAAATCAGCTCTAAAGAGTAAAAATATTTCGAGCAAATAAATTCCGAAAATGTAATAATTATAGTAAAATTATATAGAGATAATACGCTAAATTACTACGTTTTCGGAGGTCTTATGAAAAAGAAATTAACAAGAAAAGAAAAAAGAGAAGCAGAAAAACAAATAAATTTTTTCGAGGAGTTCTTAAAAATACGTAAGCACTTCTTTTGTAACTTTAATCAGAAATTAAAATCAGTAAATGAAGTCAGACATTCAAGCTATATAACATATGAACCTGACATATTATTGTTTACAATAATAATGAAAAATATCTCAGGAATACATAGTATGAATAAAATGACTAAAGATTTTAATAATGATACTGTTATTAATAATTTTTCTAAAGTATTAGGATATAATGATTTAGAAGAAATCCCTCATTATGACACTATAAATAACTTTTTAAAAAAACTACCTATATCAGAATTAGAAAAAATAAGAATTTATATGATAAAAGCATTGATGAGAAAGAGATGTTTAGAAAAATATAGATTATTGGATAAATATTGGTGTATAGCTATTGATGGAACACATTTAGTATCTTTTGATGAAAAACATTGTGAAAACTGTTTAAAGAAAGAATATCATGATAAAGATACAGATGAAGTTGTAAAAACAGTCTATTATCATGTCGTATTAGAAGCTAAGTTAATAGTTGGAGATATGGCATTAAGTATTGCTACAGAGTTTATTGAAAACGAAAGCGGTAGCTATAGTAAACAAGATTGTGAAATAAAAGCATCTAAAAGATTAGCAGAAAAATTAAAAAAATCATTTCCAAGACTTCCAATATGTTTATTGGGAGATAGTCTTTATTCATGTGAACCTTTATATGAAGTTTGTAAACAAAACAATTGGAAATTTATTTTTAGATTTAAAGAAGGAAGAGCAAAAACTCTATGGAGTGAATTTGAAGAAATTAAAAAGATTGAGTGTCACAAAGTTAGAAATCATAAATATGTGAATGATATTGAGTACCATAAAATAGGTCTGAATATAGCAGAAACAAATGTTACAGTTGATAAAAGCAAGAAAGAAAAAACTGAATTAACATTTATTTTTGTTACAGATATAAAAATAACAGATAGAAATATTGAACAGATATTCAATGCGGGAAGAAGTCGATGGAAGATAGAAAATCAAGGATTTAATAATCAAAAAAACATTAGATATAATATTACACATATGTGTTGTTTAGATAATACAGCTATGAAAAATCATTATTTGCTTGTTCAAATTTCAGATATTATAAGACAATTACTAGAGCACGGAAGCGTAGCAATTAGAGAATTAAAATTGGGTATAAAAGAAATATCTTCAAGAATATTAGAATCTTTTCGCAGAGACCCTCTAACATCTGAAGATATATCAAACCTTAAGCAACATATAAAAATACGCGACTTATAGATATAATTTTACCAAAGGTGGTGATAAATTAAAATACTTATAAACAAAATAATTTGAATTTTTTTAACTGCTGCTAAAGCAGCTAGTTCGATATTTTTTAAAAAATAAGGATAAAAATATTTTCTTAATTTTCTGAAAAATTAAAGCTGAAATTAAGAAGATTTTAAACATATAAATAAATTTACTCTTTAAAGCTGATGTATAGAAATTATTAGTGGATATGTATGTAATTAATATGATATAATATAAAATATGAGCATTTTTAATTAAAAATTATAATAAAAAACAAAATTCTTTTTATTAAGAATAAAATTATTAATTTATCCCATTTGAGTAAAATGATTATAATAAAGAGAAGAGTTAATTTATAAAGATTAAGAAAAAGGAGCTATGATAGGAAATGCAAGAATTATCTAACGCAATAGCTGGTAAATATGATGAGATATCTGAAAAGATAAAAATCTTTTCAAAGGAATATCTTAATGAAGAATATATGAATATATGTATGAAAGCCGCTAAGACTTTATGTTTAGAGCATGAA
>JALFMW010000204.1 GCA_022782605.1 Clostridium sp.
ATTGGTGGAGCATGAAGGTAAAAATATAAATTGGAATAATTTTATTGAAAAAGCAAAAAAGAGTGGTTTATATAAGTTTTCATTAGGAATGTTCAAGGTATGTAATTACTTATTTAATATGGAAATACCAAAAGAGCTTAATGATGGGAACAATGATGAAGAAGTTATAAAATTGGTAGTTGATGATATATTTACTGGGGGAGTATATGGTCAGCGTGATTTATCATTTACATTTAGAGCGCAAGTTGGATATGACATTGAAGATGATAGTACATTTAGTATGATTAAAAGATATATTGAAATAATATTACCACCACCAAGTAAGTTGTCAGATAGATATGGATATGCAAAGAAACATAAAATATTGCTTCCAGTTGCATGGATACATCATATTTGGGTTGGATTAACAACAAAGGAATATGATAATGAAAGTAAAAAAAAGTTTTTAACATCTACACTTAGTAGGGCAAAGAGTAGAAATAAAGTTGTTAGGTGGTTAGAGCTTTAAAAGTGTTTAATTGTATAATTTATATAAATAAAAATATATAAAAGGTGAGGATTTTAATTATGAAAATAGTTGTGGCAGGAACTGGATATGTAGGATTGGTTACAGGAGCTTGTTTATCAGAAATAGGTCATAAGGTTACATGTGTGGATATAGATGAAAATAAAGTGACTATGATGAAAAAAGGAATTTCTCCTATATATGAGCCAGGTTTAGATGAATTACTTAAAAGAAATTATGAAGAAGGAAGACTTGATTTTACAACAGATTATAAAAATGCATATAAAGATGCCAATATAGTATTTATTGGAGTTGGAACTCCTGAAAGAGAAGATGGATCTGCAAATTTAGATTATGTATTTAAGGTATGTGAGCAAATAGCAGAAAGTGTAGAAAATAATTGCTTAGTTGTAGTTAAATCTACAGTTCCAATAGGAACAAATGATAGAGTGGAAGAGTTTTTAAAAGAACATGTAAAAGCAAGCATTCATATTGAGGTGGCATCTAATCCAGAGTTTTTAGCTCAAGGAACTGCAGTGAAAGATACATTACATGCATCTAGAATTGTAATAGGTGTAGAAAGTAAAGAAGCAGAAGAGAAATTAAGATATGTATATGAAGGATTTAATCAACCAATAGTAGTTACAAATAGAAGAAGTGCAGAAATGATTAAATATGCTTCAAATGATTTTTTAGCATTAAAAATAAGTTTTATTAATGAAATCGCTAATGTTTGTGAAATAGTTGGCGCTAATATTGAGGATGTAGCTCGTGGTATGAGTTATGACAAGAGAATAGGAGATAAGTTCTTAAAGGCAGGACTTGGATATGGAGGATCATGTTTCCCTAAAGATACTAAAGCTCTTCACTGGCTTGCCAATGATAGCGGATATGAAATAAAAACAATTAAAGCAACCATTGAAGTTAATGAAAATCAAAAATATAAAATGTTTAGAAAAGCTAAACAACGTTTTGGAAGTTTAAAAGGTATGAAGGTGGCAGTTTTAGGTTTAACATTTAAACCAGAAACAGATGATTTAAGAGAGGCACCATCAATTCCTAACATAAAAAGACTTCTTGATGAAGGTGCTGAAATAGTAGCTTTTGATCCTGTAGGAGAAGAGAATTTTAAAAAGAAATTTAATTTACCAATTGAATATGTTAAATCACCAAAGGAAGCATTAAAAAATGCTGATGTAGCATTTATATTTACTGAATGGAAAGAAATAAAGAATTTAGATTTACAATGCTATGAAAGATTAATGAAAACTCCTATAATCTTTGATGGTAGAAATTGTTATGATATTAATTTAGTTAAAGATCATAATATTGATTATTATTCTGTTGGAAGAAAAGAAGTATTAAATTGCAATTTATGCTATAACAACTAGGAGATATAAATGAATAATATAAAAAAACAACAACGAAATGAAGCAGTTGATATATTTAGAGTCATCTGTGCATTTTTAGTAATAATAGGACATACAAGACCTTTTATTCAGCTTAATAGCAATTTGGATTTTTTCTTT
>JALFMW010000210.1 GCA_022782605.1 Clostridium sp.
AGAAAGATAAGGATGCTATTTATAGAAAAGCTTCAAAACTAAAATTATCTAAAAGAAAATGGTTAAAAGAAGAAGATGAATATTTAGAGAGAAGTTGGGGTAGAACATCAATAACATCTATTGCAGAGCATTTAGGCAGAAGTGAATTGGCAGTAAAAGAAAGAGCTCAAAAAATGAGATTAGGTTCTTTTTTAGATGCAGGTGGATATGTAACACTTTTTGAATTTCTAAGAGCTATAGGTCAAGAAAGTAATTACTCCTATTTGAATATGAGGTTAGAACGTGATGGATTTCCAATAAAGTATAAAACAAAATTCAAGGGAAAAGTAAAAATAGTAGATATAGATGAATTTTGGAAATGGATTGAAAAGAATCCATCAAAGTTAGATTTTAGTAATTTTGAAAAGAATGCATTAGGTCCTGAACCTAAATGGGTAGAAAAAAAGAGAATAGATGATAAATTGAAAAAGAAAAAATTTTCTACAAAGCCGTGGACTAATACAGAAGATAAAAGACTTATAGAAGCATTAAATATGTTCAAGTATTCTTATAAAGAATTATCTCAAATGTTAAATAGAACAGAGGGTGCAATTCAAAGAAGAATAGTAGATTTAGGATTAAAACAACGTCCAATAAGAATTTCTAGTCATAATAAATGGACTGAAGAAGAATTTGAAAAGCTTACTGAATGTATTAATAATAAAGTGCCATATTCAAAAATGACAGAAGTAATTGATAAATCAGAAAAGGCAATAAGAGGGAAAATCTATAACATGTATTTATCTGAAAGTATTGATAAAGCAGCTCATTATATGCAAGGAAAACAATTTGGATATAATAGACCAGATCGCAATATATTGCATAATACTTTAAATTCAGAAGAAAGAATAAATGTTAAAGATAATATATTAAGATTTTGTGATATATTAAAGGCTGAAATGAAGAAGAAATATAATGAAACAGATTATTGGCAATCACAAATATGTCAAAATTTTAGTGCAAAATGTTTAAAAGAGCATACATGCTGTGATGAATGTTTAGAGTTTAAAAGAATACAGCCTCAATATTGTAATAGATGTGGAGCTGTTATAATGAGTAGAAATAAAGAAAACATATGTGATAGATGTAAAAAGCAAAGAATAAAACAGTATCAAAAGAAGTACATGGCTTTAAAAGATAAAAATAAAATTTAGGAACATTTTTTAAATAACCAGCATATATTATATTAAAAAGATTAAAGGAGATACCTTATGAATTTAGATGACTGGTTAATTCAAAATGAAAATTTAACAGTAGAAGAGATTAATGAAATACTTAGAGGTAAGAAAGCTACTTATAGTGATGGAGAAGAATTTATAATTAAAGAGTTTAATGAAGAGGATGCCTTTATTTATTCCGAAGAAGATGAAGGATATCCCCCAGAAGAATGCTTAATATAATAAAAGGTATAGGATTTTTCCTATACCTTTTATGGTATAAAAAACAAATAATGGTTTATACTATAAATAATGGATTTACTAGAAAAGGAGATTAAAAAATGAATAGGAAACAAATGCGGAAGCAAAAAAAACTAGTTCAAAAAAGAGTTGGAAAAGATGGCTTAAAAATGTTGCTGGATGAATCCAACAATGAATTAGTAAGAAAAGAAGTTAAAAGACAAACAAGTGTATATCAAAATATTCTCCTGGATGCTATTATAGCGGCTATGCAGCAAAATCGTATAAGCGATACGAGAATACAGAAAATACTTGATGAAGCAGCAGATATAACAGATAAAAAATATAATGATATAAAAGAGGAAAAAAAATGAAGAGAAGATATCTAAATAGTCAGGAAGAAAATTTCTTTATGATGATGGCCAGTGTAGAGCTATTCATAAAAGGGAAAACACATTTACAAAAGAGTAACTATATAGACGAACTTGAAAAAAGAGGAATGCTTACTAAAGAAAGCAAAAAACAATTAAAGATGGCAGCTACTTATATGAATAAATTTCTAAATAGTATGTATGAAGAGTTAGATGAACCTACTCAAAAAAGGATACAAAAAAGATTACAAAAATTTGAGTTTAAAGTTGTAGATGATTTCCAACTTAAAAGAATATTGAGAACTGCAAGAGATAGAATACAGGATGTAGTTTTAGAAAGAGAAACATTTGAAGATATAATAGAAGATATAGCAGAATGCAATTGTAAAGATTGCACTAAAGGCTATGAAGGATGTAAAATTTACAAAGTATTAGATGAAGCTTTAATAGATAAACCAGGAATAGAAATTAATTGTCCATATGCATGGAATAGTAAGGAGTAAATATGAAGATAAAAGGATTATTTAATTTAAGTAGCACTGATCATAAAGATTTTACTGATAAATTAATAAAGAATATAAATGAATTACAGAAAGATGGTCAGACAGTTGAAATTCAGTATCAAACAAATACATTTAATAATGGGCAAATAGTATACAGTGCATTATTGATTGGGAGGGAATAAACATGGAAGAGTTAATAAAGGCTTTTAAAGAAGCAGAGATGGCAGAGTATAAGTATATAGGAATAGGCATAACAGAGCCAGGATACATAAAACCTAAGATAATTATTATACCAAAAGAAAATATTACTAAGACCCTAGAAACTATAAAATATAAATATGATAATAATTTAAAACAAAAGGATAATCCTGATATAAAAATTAATTCATATATGTATTCAGATGATGTAAATGAAATTATCAAATCAATAGAAAATCAGTCAGTAAAATTAGCAACTATTTATAAATACCAAGGAAAAGAGTTTGTTACAGTAGCCATAGCAACATATAAACAGCTTTCAAAACATGACTTTATAGCACTTATAGCTTCTAAAACATTAACCAATGAAGATGCAACTATAGTAAAAAGTAATGGCCAGTATTATAGTGCTTCAAAAGAAAATTTAATATTACTAAAAACATTAGATCCTTTAGATGTAAAAATATATATAGAAAAAGAAGAAACATTTATAAAAAATAGTCATAAACTATAACAATACACATATAATTTAACAAAAGATTAAAAAGGAGAATGTTTTATGAAAACATATTTAAAAACTTTTAAGAATCATCAGGAAGCTAATAATTTTATAAAGGATAACCAATTCTTACGAGAAGCTGGAAGAATAGAAGAAAACGGCTTAGTCATATTAACAATATTAGATTTAAATTAATTGCAAAAATTGTAAGCAAGTAGTATATTAAAATAAGGAAGTGTTAAAAATTAAAACTTTATTAATACTTATAGGATTATTTTTATTATTAATAATAATGGAGATTATAGATGCTAGGAAATTGCGATAATTGTGGATGTTTTACTAACTTAGAATTACACCATAGGGTATTTAAAAGTAAATGCCCAGCGATGAAAGATTCAAAGCTTAATCATATTTATCTTTGCTATGAGTGTCATAGAGGAACACATGGGGTACATGGTAAATATGGACATAAGTTGGATGTAAAATGCAAACTTGGACTACAGCAAAAATTAGAGCAATTTTTAATGGCAGAGTTATTAACAAAAGAGCAGATTAAAGATGTGCTAGAAATAACTCCAAAGAACGTAGAAAGATTGGTTAAGCCTTTAATAAATATTAAAGGACTTTATAGAAGAGAAGATATAATAAGAGCCGCAATGGGTGGCAAAACATTTTAATAGGGGGGAGAGCTTGTGCTCTCCTTTTTTTGTATAATAATAAAAATGGGGGGCATACTAAAGGTGTATAGTGAAGATGCAAAACAGTACGTAAATCTTGTAAGCAGATACAAAAGCTTACAAGAAAATGATATAATTAACTCATACAAAATAATGATTGAAGCTGCAGTATTAGCTGATAGATGGAGTGAAATTAAATTTGAAATTTCAAAAGACTTAGTGAGGGGAGATCCGCTAAAAAAACGGCTTCAAGAAAAATATGATATTTTAATGAATATACATGTAAATGCTAGACAAATATGGTTAAAGTGCCAAGAAGAAAGAACAAAGAAATATGAGTAAGTATAATAGTAAAAAAACAACTATAGATGGAATAGCTTTTGATTCTAAAGATGAAGCAAAGTATTATGAAGTGCTAAAAATTAAAAAATCAAAAGGCGAAATTTATAACTTTGAATTACAGCCTAAGTTTATACTTATAGAAGGATTTAAAAAAGGTGGTAAAACATATAGACAAATAACATATACACCTGATTTTCTTATTTATCATATCGATGGTACGGAAGAATTAGTAGATATAAAAGGAATGACTACTCAACAAGGAGAATTAAGAATTAAATTATTCCACTGGAAATATAGAGATAAGAAATTAACCATATTAGCAAGGAACTTAAAATATGGAGATAAATATGGCTTTATAGATTTTTATGAGTTAAAAAAGATAAGAGCAAAGAATAAGAAGAGGTGATGACTTATTAATAAAGTAATACTAATAGGACGTTTAACTAAAGATCCAGAGCTTAGATATACACCAGGTAATGGGACAGCTGTAACAACAGCGACAATAGCAGTAGATAATTATAATAGTAAAACAGGAGAAAAAGGAGCAGATTTTATACCAGTAGTAATATGGGGGAAACAAGCTGAAAACACTGCTCAGTATATGACTAAAGGTAGTCAAGTGGCAATTAGCGGAAGAATAACCACTAGATCTTATGATGCTAAAGATGGTACTAAGAGATATGTAACTGAAGTTGTTGCAGATATGATTAATGGAGTGCAATTTTTATCAAAAGGAAAAGTTAATGAAATGAATCAAGATCCAGGAAATACATTTGACAGTATGGGATTTGATGATGGAATGACACCAGTTGATGATGGAGATATGCCATTTTAGTAAGAAGGGGTAAAAATGATTAAAGCAAAAGATATAGAAAGAGATGAACCAATAGATTTAATGGTTATAGCAGCTGATGTAGTATCTGAGATGGCATTAAAGGAATTGGAATTAATTCCACTTTTAAAAAATAATTTTTATGATATTATTCAAGCTGCAAACCAGCTATATATAGATGAAAATTTAAATGAACCACTAAAGGCCTATCTTATTAAAGATTTACAAAAGATTATAAGAAGTTCGGTAGAAGCTATTTATAGACTAGAGGGGATGGGAGGAAATGAAACCTACAGTAAAGAAAAAGCAGATAGAAGATGAATTAAGAAAATACTATGAGTCGAAAGGCTTAATAAATTCATATTCCAATCAAATTAAATTTAATCAAAACTTAATTGATGATTTAAATCAAAGATATGAAATTTTAGAAGAAAAATTAAGAAGTAATAATTATTCATTATCTACAGACTTAGGTGCATTAAACTATGATGATAAAATCCAATCCAATGCGACTGGATTAAGCCCTCAAGAGAGCCAAATGTATAAGATGTGTGAAAATATAAAGAAAAGACAATATAACATTATTAAGCAGATAGAAGAAAAACAAGATGAAATTTCAGATATAAAAATGACAGTTGCAAAAATTGATTTAGCATTAAGTTTATTAACAAAAGAAGAACTTGAATTTATAGAGATGAAATATAAGCATAAAATCAAATGGGAAGAAATTTGTAAACATTATGGTATAACAGCGGGAACTATAACAAATCGTACAAATAAAATTATAAAAAAACTTTCTAAATATATATGAGAGGTGAAGTAATGAAAATAGATAATTTAGAAAAATGTTTCTTAACAGCAGTAAGAGAAAAACAAAAATATGTTGCAATACTAGTACATATTCCAAATCAATCAAGAAATCAAATTATTATTGATTCAGTACTAGATGCACAAGTAAGACTAGAATATATACAACAGGCTTATACTGAAAATTTAGAACTTAAAACAAATAATGGTATAAAAATCGTAGGATTTACTTTTGCTAATTCATTAAAAGAAGTAGAAAAAGATTTTGAACCGTATATGACGTGGAACCGCTAAAGGTTCCTTTTTGTTTAAAATTTTTTGAAAATATTGCATATAATTTGAAACTGCTTAATATATATTAGTAAAAGGCTTGAGGAGGTAGTTTATGAAACTTAAAATTGTAAAGGATGGAGAAGTAGTTGAAGATAAAGAAACTACTTTAGAACTAGCAAAGAAGATAATAAGTTATTATACAGATGATAAGGAATCAAAGGAAATTTCTATTAAAATAATTAAATAGGAGAATGTGTATGGAAAATATTTTACATTGTTGTGAGTGGAAATTAGAAGCTGTAGACAGTAACTTAAAGATTATCAAAAATGCTGGATATACAGCTATACTGGTAGGGCCAATACAAAAGTGTAAAGAAGGTTGGGAATGGTGGAAACTATATCAACCTTATGGATTTTCTATAGGTAATAAATTAGGTTCAAAAGAAGATTTAAAAAGACTTTGCGACCATGCAAGGTTTTTAGGAATAAAAATAATTGTAGATGTTGTAGTAGATCATGTGGCATCAGATGAAAAATTAAATTTAGTGCCGCATGAAAAAGTTGATTCAAAATTAAGAGATAATATTTATTTTTGGAAACCTGCTATAGAGATAAGTAATTGGAATGATAGAAATCAAGTAATAAATCTTTGTCCTGGACTACCGACTCTTAATCTAGCTAATTATGAGTTACAGGATATGATTAAAGAATTTTTCAATGAACTTTTAAACATAGGTATATGTGGGTTAAGAATAGATTCAGCTAAAAGTATTAGTTTGCCAGAGGAAAATGGTAATCATTTTTTTAGCAGAGTTATAAAGCCGATAAACGAAAGAATTTATATAATGAGTGAATTAATTTTTGTAGATGAAAAATTACTAGACATGTATTCAAAATACACTAAAGTTTTAACAGAAAATCAAAACTATCATAATAAAGAAAGATTATGTACTTTTTCCGAATCTCATGATAGTTACTATGAATTTAAGAGTACAGCTGCATGGAAAGGAAAAAAATTAATAGAAAAGTATAGAGAAGCAGCATCAAAAAATTCAGATATTATTCAGTATGTACGTCCAATGCAAGATGACGATAACTCTATCTGGAAACATCCTGAAATAATAAAAATCAACAAATCAAGACTATAAATTAATTTTTATAGAAGCACTATAAGAGGAGGTGAGAGTATGACAACATTAAAATCAATTTTAAAAAGATTAAATAACAAAGGTACTATAGTTTCATTAGCAGCTTTAATAGTAAGT
>JALFMW010000226.1 GCA_022782605.1 Clostridium sp.
TTCTTTACATTATAATTAATATACTTTTTGAATCAATTTAAACAGTATAATTTTGGAAATAAATAGTAATATTAACTAAAAATATTATACACCTATAATATAGAAAAAAACTGGAGTTCAAATAGCAAAAGGTGTTCTTCAAGCACTTGACTATATGTCTACAAATAAATAAAGACGAATTTTTAATCAATTCGCCTTTTTATATTAAGTATATATAATTATAATTTCATAATATATTCTACACAATTTGTATCTTCATTAATATTCTCACTAATTATTTTGAATCCCATCTTTTTATAAAATTCTAATGCTTTTTCATTTTCTTTATATACAGCTAAACTTAAATTGTCATATAAATTTTTAGCATAATCTATTAAACTTTTTCCAATACCTTGTGATTGATAATTCTTTTCCACAAATAATGCTCCTATGAAATCATTATTTATTATGGATATAAATCCTCTTATATCATCATTGTCTTCATAAATAAACGTCTTTGACATAGGTATATACACATCTTTTACAATATTGTAATTTTCATTCCAATACTCTTTTGATATAAATTTATGAGCATATATTGTGCTCTCAAGCCAAATTCCCATTATTTTATCTATATCTTTATTTTGTAATTGTCTTATCATAAATTCTTCTCCAAATTCAATATTCTAGTATTTTATTATAATTTATATTATCAAAATCTATCTTCTTAATAAATATTAAAAATCTAAATTATATTGCAAAAAAGATTTTAATTTAACGTATTTAATTTTTTAATTAGTTGAAACTATTATTAAGTTTGTTCTATTTTTTATTTCTAAAAGGAGCTTATCAAAATGAAATATTTTTTTGTTGAAGGTTATCTTAAGAAAGCACCTCCAGTTCCCGAAGATATTATGAAATCACACATAGCTTATTCTCAAAAAGCCATGGATGATAATTTGATTTTAATGACATCAATCAAAACTGACCAAACTGGTGCATTGTTCATTATGAAAGCAAACTCCTCAAAAAAAATTAATGATTATTTATCTAATGAGCCTTTAAAACTTAACAATATTCAAGACTATAAAGTAATAGAGTTTGAGCCTCATTACTTTAATAAATCTCTTGATAAATGGTTTATTGATAATTAAGTAAAGAAACAAAAAAATCTGTAGGATTTCTCCTACAGATTTTTATTTATTAATAAATTATTTATTGTTTTTTAACCAAGTTATAGCACTATATGCATGTATAGCTGCTCCTGTTGGTAATATATCTTCGTTGAATACAACTTTTTCGTTGTGCATTGGTACACCAAATTCTGGATTTTCATTTTTTGCACCTGCACCTAATATTATATAAAGACTTGGAACTTCGTGTGAGAATGAAGCGAAATCTTCAGAACCCATTCCTCCACCTTCATATACGAATACTCCTCTTTCTCCTACTATATCTTTCATGTATCCAGTAAGTTCATCAGCTAATTCATTATTATTAGTTAATGGTGGTACTGAAGATAATTCTATTAATTCAGCTTCTCCTCTAAATGTTTTAGCAGTAGAAGTAACTATATCATTCATTCTTCCTATTACCATTTCTCCCATTTCTTTATCTAGGTATCTGAAAGTACCTTCCATGATAACTTCACCTGGGATTATGTTTGGAGCATCTCCACCAACAAATTTACCTATTGTTATAACAGCAGGTTTAGTAGCTGGTATTTCTCTAGTTAATATAGTTTGAAGTCCTGAATAGATGTGGTGAGCTATGAATATTGGGTCTACACCAGTTTCTGGCATAGCTCCATGGCATCCAGTTCCTTTTACAACTATTCTGAATCTGTAGCATCCACCTATACTAGTACCTTTACCACATACTACTAAGTTAGATGGTGTACCTGAGTTTACATGCATTGCCATAGCTGCATCAACTTTAGGATTTTCAAGAACACCTGCTTCTATCATTTTTTTAGCACCTGTAAATCCTTCTTCATCTGGTTGGAATACTAATTTAACAGTACCTTCTATTTGATCTTGATTTTGTTTAAGTAATCTTGCTGCACCTAAAAGCATTGCTGTGTGCATGTCATGACCACATGAATGCATAGCTCCATTAGTTGCTTTAAAATCACAAGAAGTTGCTTCTGCCATTGGTAGTGCATCCATATCAGCTCTTAATAAAAATGTTTTCCCTGGTTTTGCACCTTCTATAGTAGTAACTATACCACTTTCGCATATTTCTTCTGGAGTGTATCCAAATTCTCTTAGCTTATCCATTACATAAGCTTTTGTTTTTGGTAATTCAGCACCAACTTCTGGATTGCTATGAATTGTTCTTCTGTACTCTACGATATCGTCTTTTATAGCTATCGCTTGTTCCATAAATTTGTTCATAATTTTACCTCATTTGTGTTTATTTTTAGATTTTGAATAATTACTATATATTTATTATTAATTATTCTTATATTTATATTCTTATAATTATTTATTATAAGAATTAATTATTAGCCATATCAAATTCCATCAACGATGGTATAACTGTGTTATCTTATAAAAATTTATTTAAATTACTTTTATTTTTTCTTTATTTTCTTTATATTCAATTATATCGCCCTCATATTTTTTATTGCATATCGCAACTTGAGATATTTGGTTAATTAAAATAATCATGTACTCCTCACCATAACAATATAGACATAAGCCTTCTTTTCTTAGTACATAATTTATTGGATATACCTCATATATTTTACCATTTATTTTCACTTCTATAAATACCTTATAATCTAAAGCTTTATTAATTTCTTCATATATTT
>JALFMW010000228.1 GCA_022782605.1 Clostridium sp.
TCGTGTTCGTGCTCAACGTTGGAGAGATTATTTTAGTTTTAAAGAAAGTTGTTTACTTCTTACTAATATAATTAATCCTACTACAAGGAAAATTGAGTTTGGAAGAGATTTAGATTATGGTTTTAGTCTAACTGCTCATAAATCTCAAGGTTCTACTTTTGATACTTCTTTTGTAGATGTTAATGATATTGTATATGACAAATATGGAAATCCTTATACAGATGCAGAAGAAATAAATAGGCGACTTTATGTTGCTGCATCACGTTGTAAAAATAAATTATATCTTAAATATGGAAAATAAAGTTAATTATAATGATACAGTTCTTGCTGTAGAAGAAACTACACAACAAAAAAAGGTATGTAAATGTTGTGGTAAAGAACTTCCTATAACTATGTTTAATAAAAAAGGTATAGGTCATCGTAATATTTGTATTTCTTGTGAGCGTGCTGATAGTGGTGCAAGTGATAAATTTAAAGAATATACTTCAAGAGAACTTATGGAAGAACTTCATGCAAGAGGTTTTAAAGGTACTCTTAAACGTATGAAAGTTGAAACTCTAACTATTTAAATTAATAAAATTATGAGCAATAAACCAAAAAATGTAAAACGTCTTACAGAATATCATCCTACCAAAGGTGAACGTCGTCATACTGCTATGGTTCGTGAGGCTAAGAAACAAGGTTTTAAACATCCTGGTAGTAAACCTATGCGAGTACTTAAGTATATAAGAGGTTTATTTGGTGAATAAATGGATGTTTGTGAAGATTGTCCTATAAGACTTTTTAATAATAAGCATTATAATCTACATGGGGTTGGCAATCCTTATTTTGGTAATTGTATTGTTGTACCTAATGTAGATTATTCTGCTTATAAGAAAGGTAGTATGGGATTTAGTAGTCAGGTTGATATAATTAAAGAAGTTTTACACCCTTCTACGGGGGAGCAAGATAATCTCGATGATGTATATATTGTTCCTTTAATTCGTTGTAATGAAAGTATCTCTTGTGAACTTGATGATGATTCTTATAAAAGATGTTTAACTCATTTTGCTAATGATATGCGTAAATATCAATTTAAAAGAATATTACTTCTTGGAGATGCTGGTAGAAGATTTCTTAATTGTAATATTACTGAACTTCTTGATACTTTAATGGTATCGTCTAATAATAAGTTTTATAATGTAAATTATTCTCCTCTTATTAAATATAAAAATATTGAGAAATTTAATACATTTGAAACCTATCTTATTAAATGGTATAATTGGTGTAAATCTCAAATATCTGTTTATGATAAAATTATAAGTATATGATTATATCTAAAAGTGTTGATATAGAAATTTTTCCTAATCTATTTAGTGTTACTTTTGTAGATTTGAAAAGTTATCTTGATACTTTTAGAGATTGTGTCGATAAAAAAGGAAGACCTAAAGCACTTACTGAATGTTTAACAGTTGCTGAGATTAAACGTAGACTTGATACAGTAAAATCTGATATATTTTATATTTCAGATACAGATGATAGTCAACTTATTGAGCTTGTAGGATATATAAATAAAATGGAAGCTCATTATGAAACAACAACTACAATAGATGGTAATGTAACTCAAATTCCTATAAGAACTGATTTATATGGTTTCAATAATTTAGGATATGATGATTTAATGATTAAAGCATTTCTTATGTACTTTAATCGTTTTGATTCTACTAAATATCTTATAGAGTTTCTTTATAATATTAGTCAGAAGATTATTAAACTTCAATCTGATAAAGATGCTTTTTGGAATGATAAGGAATTAGAACTTATTAGGAATTATAGATTACCTTATGCTACTGTTGATTTACAACAAGTTTATGGACTTCATGCTGCTACTGTATTAACTAATAAAGATACTGGTGTAAGAGAGAAATTTGGTAAATCTCTTAAACAAACTTCTATTAATCTTAAATGGCATGAACTTCTTGATTTTACTCTGCCACCTATAGATGAAGAAGAATATAATCTTTATTGGTGTAAACAAGATAGATATAGAGGTTTGACTTTATCAGAGTTAAATAAACTTATCACTAATGATTTTGAAAGATATGTTCTTCCTAAATATGTAGAGCCTATGCTCTATTATAATAAGAATGATGTCTTTCTTTGTTGTGAAATGGTAAGACAAAAACCTGATGAAGTTAAACTTCGATATTCTATCACAAATGCTTTTGGTGTAAATGTACTTTCTAGTGCTCGTGCAAATATTGCAGATAAACTTACTATAAAGTTTTATTCTAATATGAGTGGATTAAGTCCTAAGCAGTTTATTAAAGAAAGAACTGAAAGGACTAAACTTAGTTTTAAGAAAATTATATTTCCTCATATTAAGTTTAAGACTCCAGAATTGCAGAAAATGTTATCTGAAATGATGCAAGTTACTATTACTAGAACAAATAAAGATGCTTTCTCTAAAGAAATAGAATTTTATGGTACTAAATATACCTTAGCAACTGGTGGTATTCATAGTCAAGACCCACCAAGAATTTGTCGTTCTGATGATAAGTTTGTTTATCTTCATCATGATTATACTAGTTATTATCCAAGTATAATGATTAGTTATAATATAGCCCCAAAACATTTAGATAGAGCTACGTTTGTTAAAATGGTTGATTATCTTAAACAAACGCGTGTAAAATGTAAACATACTCCTGATTCAGAAGGTCATGTTATGGAAGGAGTACCTAATAAAATAGGTGCTGAAGCTCTTAAGATTGTTATTAATTCTATATATGGTAAACTTGGTAGTGAACTCTTCTTTCTTTATGATAGATTTGCTCAAATGCAAGTTACTATAAATGGACAGTTAATGACAATGACTCTAATAGAAGAATTAGAATTAAATGGTATTCATGTTATCAGTGCTAATACTGATGGTATTGTAATTAAACTTCCTCGTGATAAATTTAATGTTTACAAGGAAATTACAGACCGTTGGAATGAAACTAATAAAATGGGTGCTGATTATGAAGAATATCAAATGATTGCAAGTCGTGACGTAAATAATTATTTTGATATTCAAACTGATGGTACTATAGAATATAAAGGTGCTCTAGATCCAAAACAATATCTTAAAGAACTTAAGAAAGGGTATGACGCACCTGTTGTTGCTATTGCTGTGTTTGAATATTTAGTAAATAATGTTCCTGTTATGACTACTCTTCGTAATCATAAAGACATTCTTGATTTCTGTAAAACTCAAAATGTAGGTAGACAATTTGAAGTAGTATATGATGTTTGTGAAAAAGGAGTTATTACTCATGTTCATAGTCAACGTCATGTAAGATTTTATGTGTCTACTAAAGGTGTAATTATACAGAAAGAAAATAAAACTACTGGCGCAAGAAGTAAACTTGCTGGTGGTAATACTGTTTGTATTCTTAATTCTCTTGATGATTTACCGATAGAAGAACGTAACATTAATTATGGTTATTACTATAATGAATGTTATAAGATTATTGACCCTATTATGTTAGGAATTTCTCCTACTCAAAAAGGTGATAGAAATAAACGTATTCTAAGTGGTAAAGCTGTTATTAAAAAGAATTCACATCAATATAATACTTTATTTGATGATGAAGATTTTAAAAATACTTAACAAATGATTAATCCAAGTGAAATATTTGAAAATGCCATAAATCATTGGAGGGATGATAAAGGTATTGGCACTGCTGTAATTTCTCATCCTCTTAATGATAAACTTATGGTATTAGGGGTACTTCAACGAATGTATGCTCGTTCTCCTACTATTAATACTGTAATAATAACAAAATCTTTTACTGAAAGACAAACTATAACTGAGTTTTTAACTCAACAAGAAGATTCAGAAGAAAATAATGAAGAATTTAGAAATCTTATAAGTTCTGGTAAAATTAAAGTTTTTACTGATAGTTATATCAAAACTTGTAAAGTTTCTGTTTATCCTTTATTGTGCATTTGGTATAGACCTGATAGTGCTTGTACGGAAATATTAGATTATGTTAGTAGATGTAAGTTTAGACTTGTTATTATGAATAAATTTCTTTCTAACTATGAAGATATTTCTAAAATATATCAAGTTGCTCCACTTCTTTCAGATTTTAAACAAGCTGAAGTTGAAGCAATTCGATTGAGCACCCCCGTAGAAGAAACTCAAATAGGAATTGATATTCCTGCTGATGATAATGTTGCTAAACTTTTAAAATATTATGATGAGTATATTGCTACAAGTCTAAATATATTTGGTAGTTTTGATATTATGCAACAAGCTAATGTAGGAAATCAACAACTTAATATTTCTTCTATTCAGATTTGTTATAAAATAGCACAAGAAAACGGTTGGAACGAACACCTTGATATGAGTATTGAGTTTAATATTGAAATTGATAAACTTTATAATCCTAATAATCTTAAAGAACGAGCTTCAAAAACATATGAGATTATTAGAGAAAGAAGTAAACTTCTTTCTGATTACAATGGTAAACTTGATATTATTCTTGATATAGTTCGTGCTAATGAAGATAAGAAAATCCTAATTATTAATAAACGTGGTGAATTTGCAAGTGTAGTTACAGAATTTCTTAATACATTTTCTGAAACTGATATTTGTGGAAATTATCACGATAAAGTTGATAATATTCCTGCTGTTACTTTTACAGGACAGCCTGTATATTATAAAAGTGGAGCAAGAAAAGGTGAGCGTAAAATGATGGGTTCTAAAGCTCAAAAAACGCTTAATGTAGAAAGATTTAACAATGATGTTATTCATGTTCTTTCTACTAATAATTCTCCAGATAAAGATTTAGCAATAGATGTTGATGTTGTGATTATTACTTCTCCAATGTGTGAAGATATTAAATCTTATATGTATAGATTATCTAAAATATATTTTAGGTCTAAACATATATATTTATATTCTTTATATTGCCGAAATACAAGTGAACAAAAAATGATAGAGAGAAAGTCACTATCGGACAACCATAATGTTAAAAATTCTTTTGCTAATGAAAATAATTCTGACTTTATAGTTGATGATTAAAAAACTTTTCTTATATTTGTATCGTTAAACAAACAGAGAACCTTGACGTAATGGACAAGCAAAAAGAACCTAATAGTGGTGATAGTAGTCGTGCATTGACTACAGGACATAATGAACCATATAACGGTCTTACTGCTATAAATTTGTTTGATGAAAAACAAATTGCAAATGCTGAAATATTTCTCAAACGATTTATGGGAAGTGAAAAAGGTGGTATTAAGAGTATTGCTGATGGTCTTGCCATTTTAGCTCGTGCTCAAGATTTGCAACTACCTTTTACAACGTGTATTGAACATATTCACGTTATTAATGGTAAAACTGGTATAGATGTTCATATCATTAAGTCGTTATTATCGAGGGCAGGAATAGTTTGGAAATGCACTAAAGATTATGTTCCTCAGTATCAATATACTGACGGTAATACGATTTATCTTGAAACACAACTTCCTCAATATTGTGTTAAATGTCGTACACCTAAAGAAGCTATTGAGGCTACAACAGATGATGTTGTTGGTATTTATCCTGTGCAATGGTACACTGATTTGAAAGGAAATGTATATAATGAATTTGAGGTTAGTGATAAGTGTGTTAAAGCTATTAATAGACAACATGCACTTAAAATCTCAAGTGAAGGTAAATTTCCTATCATTCGTATTCCTGCTCAACCAGTTGATTTTGTTACAGAATATGAGTTTACAAGATATTATATGATTAATGGTAAAGAACGTATTGTTACTGCTACTAGTCATTACTCATTTTCTGAAGCTCAAACAGCTGAACTTTTTAAGAAAGATACTTATATAAAATACGCTCGTATAATGATTGGTCATCGTGCATTTATATTTGGTGCTCGTGATATTGCAAATGATATTCTTATGGGATGTATGGAAACTACAGAACTTAAAGTTGTCGAAAATGCTCCAATTTCTGATATAGATTTTGTAGATGTATCTTGTTAAAATCCTCTAATTTGTAAAAGAGAAGTTATTCACCTCTTTTATAGTAACGATAATTGAATTAAACAAATTTCTAATAGTAGTTACACTAACTATATTAATTAACATCATTTTTTATAACAATTAAAACTTAAAGTAAAAATGAAAACTTTTGGTAAATTTAACTTCGGTGTTCAAGCAGTTCAAGCAGGTCAAAAATCTTCTACAGTTAATGCAGAACCTCAACTTATTGCTAATTCTACTTCTGGTAAATTTGTAATTACCGCTCCTGTTTCAAAGGCTCTTAACATTGCCGTTGGTGAGAACATTATGTTCCTTAACAACATTGCTGGTGTTGAAGCTGCTGTTCAATCACGCAATGAAGATGTTCTTGCTTATGCTGATGAGCTTGGTATTGACCTTAATACTCGTGAAGGTGAAGATGCTCTGATTGCTGCTCTTACTCAATGGTATATTGCTAAGGGTGTTCTTCAATATACTTCTAAGGGTGAACCTGTAATGGCTACTGAGCGTTTCACTAAGGAAGATAAAGCTAAATATCTTGCTGAACACGCAATGGAGATGGTAGCTGCTAATCGTGATGCTCTTGTTGAGCAATTCGGTGAAATGTCTGACGAAGAGCTTGCAGATAATCTCACCGTTGATATGGTAGAATCTCCTAAGTTCCATGCTGCTAGTGGTTCTAAGACTGCTACTACTGCTTCTACTACAGGTGTAGGTTGTCAGCTTATCTTTACTGATTCCTCTATTTGGTCTACTCTTAAGAAAGACCTTGGTGATGAGGCTTCTAAGAAAAATCGTGTTTATAATGTTCTCTTAGATGAAGCTCAAACTGCTGACTTCAACAATGGTAAAGAGAATGTTAAGATTACTATTCTTCCTATTCAATTTAAGGAAGATGTAGATCCTATTGTTCGTACTAAGAAAGCTGAATAAAATCTGCTTGTTCATTGTTAAATTAATCGTCGTGATGATGAGTAGTCTAAAAACTGCTATTCATCATCACTTCTTTTTAGTATTAATATCATAAAACTTAATTAAATTATGTCAGCTGACAAAGAAAAAATTGCAGAAGGAAGTGCACAAACTACTGTAAAGAAAATTCGCCGTGGTGTTAGTAATCAAACTAAAGCTGTAGCCCAGCTTCGTTTTCATGAAAAAGATGCATCTACTCAGAATGGTCTATTTATCGGTCATCTTGATAATGTATCTGTTGATTGGTCTGTAAATGCTGAAGGCAAACAGTTTACAGGTGAAAAAGTTCCTCGTGTAACACTTCATTTTGCAAGTAATCATCAGAATGCATCTGAGCAACGTCACGTTTATTACACTCTTAATTGTGTAGAATCTAATGTTAATACTATTCCTGGTGGTAGTGAAGAATGGAAAGTTAATAACATTTTTAATTGGATGAAACACATTCTTGACGTTTATTATCTGAAAGGTCGTGAAATGACAGAAGATGAAGAGAACGCTCTTTCTCTTCCTTTTGTTGATTATGATGATGAAGGTAACTATGTAGTTGTTGAAACTTCTGATGTTATTAATGGCTATGCTTATATCTTTAATAATTTTGCTGCCATGATGAATGGTCAGTTTAATCTTAAAGATGGTGAAACTCCTAAGCCTTGTTATAAGAGTGCTGATGGTAAATTTATTCCTGCTTGGCTTAAACTTCTTCGTCATAAGAAAGTAAAAGGTGAATGGAAGAATGTTGCTCAGAATGGAGAACTTGGATTTGATAGCTTTATTGGTAATGGTGTAGTTGAGATTATCCGTAAGGATATGCCACCTGCTGTTCTCCGTGTAGATTTAGCTAAAGAATCTATTACTCCTAAAGAAACTAAGAAAGCTCCTTCTATTGGTGCTGCTGGTAGTAGTATTGCAGCAATGGGTGGCGTTATGGCTGGTGCTCCTATGAATATGGGTACTCCTACTAACGGTGCTTTTGCTGAAGCTGCTGACGATATGCCTTTCTAAGATAGAGCACTTGGTCTTAATTGTTTAATAGTCCTATGTTTAGGGGGTAGTGTCAGAAATGATGCTATCCCCATTTTTTTTTAACATAAGAGAATGATTCGTAACATCAATACTGCAAAACTTACTAAAACATATATTGAAAGTAAAATATCTCAAGAACTTATTGTTAGTAAATATCTTGATATTCCTATTGAAGTTGTAAAAGATTGTATTAAAAATAATACTCTTATTACTTCAGTGTTTCGAGATACTGATACTAATGGAAGTATGGGTATTCAATATAATGTTAAAGGTCGCCTTAAAGTTCGTGATTTTGGCGGATTTGGCTTTTTCGGTGATGTTTATGATGTTGTTGGTTATGTGTTATCTCTTATATATAAAAGAAAAATTGAGCCTAATAACAAGCAAGATTTTTATTTTATTCTCAAACATATAGCAAATACTTTTAGTGATATTATTAATAATAAAGAAATTGATGATAATGTTACAGAAGAAATAAAAGATGCTATCTCTATAGGTAAGAAACGTAGACCTATAATTGAACTTGTTCCTCGTAGTTGGAATAAGTATGATAAAGAGTATTGGAATAGTCTTGGAGTATCTCTTGGTTATCTTAATACTCATTTTGTAATCCCTGTAGAACAATATTATATTGATAGAGGAATTGATACAGAACCTAAATATTATTATAAACAAAAAGACCCTTGTTATGCCTATATATTAGGTCAAAATCGTGCTGGAATACATTTTATTAAATTATATTTTCCTAAACGTAATCGAACTACTGAATTAAAGTTTATAACTAATTGTAATGTTCTTGAAGGATTACTTAATCTTGAACTTAATAATTATGATTATATTCTTATTACAAAAAGTAGTAAAGATAGACTTAGCATAGGTAGTCATTTAGATACGTTACCCTTTTACGGGGGAACGCAAGCTAAACTAAATATTGGTATTATTAATCTTCCTTGTGAAGGTTATCATCTCACTGAAAAAGAATATTCGTGGCTTACAAATAAACTTGCTCCTAATGGTAAAATTATTAGTCTTTTAGATTTTGATTATACTGGTAGAATGGGAGCTAAGTATATGTATGATAACTATAATATACCTTATATGTTTATAACTCGTGGAGAATTTGGACTTCCTAATTATGGTAGTAAAGATTTTGCTGAGTTACATGACAAATATACAATTAAAGAAATTAATCAATTTATAAATGAAACTATAACTTATGTTAAACTCAGATTCGGTGGTACATCAGATACCACTTCCGATTTATCCGAACTTCCATATTTTGAGTAAGAATGTTTCAAGTATAGGAACTCGACTTACTATTATGATTCCAATTGATGAAGAAGAAGAGAAACTTATTGATAATATTGATAAGTCTGTTCTTACATTCAATCGTGGTAATAGAACATTTTCTGTATCAATGAAAGATATTTATTGTTATGGAGAAGTCGATTTTGAAGACAAAGACACTCTTAATCAAATTAGTGAGTTCAAATTCTTAGATTATCTAGGTGAAGTTGGAGTTCCTATCTATTCAAGGTATGATTATAAAACTCATAGTTGTAGTTCTCCTAAACAACATTGTTTGTGGACTGAAACTTGGAATCCAGCTGAACTTGCTAAGATGGCTCATGGTTATCTTGGTAAACCTAAACGTATATTACTTTTTAATCAAAATAAAAGATGATTACTTTATATAAAAGAAATGCTCAAGGTAAACCTCTATTCTGGACTATAGATGAACGTTTAGCCGATATTAAAATTCAATACGGTCTTGTAGGAAAAGAAGGTAGAATAGAATATATTACTACTCATCGTAAACTAAAAGATGAAATTAATTCTTTAATTAAAGCTAAACGTAAAGAAGGTTATAAAGAATTAAAAGATTTATATGATAATGCTCCAAATTTTGTAGAAAATACTTCTCTTTATGATTATCTTAATGTTTATCTTCCTAAGTTTAATACTCATAATGATGGTGCATTTATACCTATGTTGTGTAAAACTCTTGAAGATAATAGACCTTTTGAAAAAGGAAGCTATCTTGGACAATGGAAAATAAATGGAGAACGATGTATTATCACTGCTACAGTTGAACGAGATTTATTTGAACTAGTTAAACTTCATTATCGTAGTAGAGAAGGAGTTGATTGGACAAGTAAACTTAGTTATCTTGATGATATTCTTCTTCCTTGTATTCCACAAGAAATACTTGATATGATGATTGAAGAAGGTGTTGGACTTGATGGAGAATTATATCTTCCAGGTTATGGAATAAATGAAATTAATTCTTTTATTAAGAATACTGAACTTCCTCAACATTATAAACTTCAATTTTGGCTTTATGATATTTGCATTGAAAATATGTCTGCTATTAATAGACAGAGTCTTCTTCATAAGAATTTCTCAAAATATGCTATAAATAGTATTTTCAATACAAAAGGTTATGTATTCACAAAATATGACCATCTTAATAATGCTATTAGACTTGTTCTACTTGATAACGATACTGTAGATAATATTAATATGGCTATAGAATTGAGGGATAAGTATATTAGTCTTGGTTTTGAAGGTCTTGTTATTCGTGAAAAGAACTCAGAATATCAATTTGGTGGTAGACGTAATAATAGTATGCTTAAGTTTAAGAAGAAACTTGATGGTCTATTTACTATAATTGATATTATTCCAGAAGGTAGAAAACGTGCTAATCTTGGTAAGTTTGTGCTAAAGAATGATATTAACGAAGAAACTTTTGAATGTACTTATAATGCTCCTCATAGTTCTCAAGAAAAAATTCTTATTAATAGAAATAAATATATAGGAAAAAAAGTATTAGTAGAGTTTAGAGAAAGGTCAGGACAATTACAAGTACCATTCCACGCAAAAGCAATAAAGATAATTGTAGAATGAAAACTAAAGAAGCTATTAAAAAAATAAAGAACAATATTGAAAATATTTATTTTAGAATAGATATAGGTTTTGGATTTACAAGTGTTATTAACGGTTTTTTCATTATTCCAACTATTGAACTTTTTAGAAATAGTGAATCTTTTCAAATAACTATTTGGATATTTTGTTCTTATTTTAGTATTACTTTAAGTAAAGAACATTATAACGAAGATGAATCTTAATAATTATGATTGTATAACTGAAAAACTTAATAAAACTAAAACTTGG
>JALFMW010000311.1 GCA_022782605.1 Clostridium sp.
CCATGTTTTTTTACTTCATTTGCTACTAATATGATTTGTTCTTCACTTTCCACTGAACAAGGCCCTGCTATCATGGCAATTTTCTTTCCACCAATTTTTCTACCACATACATCTATTACAGTGTTTTCTGGATGAAAAGCTCTATTTGCCTTTTTATAAGGTTCTTGTACTTTCATAACTTTTTCAACACAATTTTCCGATTCTATACGCCAAGGGTCTATCTTACTTGTATCCCCAACTAATCCTAATATAGTACACTCAATTCCTTGACTTTTATCTACTGATACATTTAATTTTTCCAATTCTTTTGTTAATCTTTCAACTTCTTTTTCTTCAGTTTTTGCTTTTAATATAACTATCATTTTAACTTCCTCCTTAATATGTATTTTTCAATTAAAAAGAGAACCCTAAATGAGTTCTCTTTAATAATCATAGTTTTTATTTAGCTTAAAATCTGTAATGTTAAAATATATGAATCTATGAGGATAGATAATAACTCATTTGAAAAGAATTATATTTATTTTTGCAATCAAAATAGCTAGCGCTAAAATAAAAGCCCCAGAAAAATAAATAATAAAAGCTATAAAGTTTTGTAGTCAAATTCTTTTCAATATTTTTCATTATTACCTTCTCCTTCCACAAATATTTTGTAATTTTTCGAAAATTTGTTATGTTGATTAAATAGTAGTAATTTCTTTTTACTTTGTCAAGATAGTTAATTCTATTTTTAATTAAATTAATTTTTTAATCTAAAGTGCACATTCTATAACATTAATATTTCTATATTCTATGGCCATTGGCACAAATCTAATTCTATTATTTTCACAGGCTATTCTATATCCTTGAATACTTCTTCTGTCAGCTCTATCTACTATCATATAGAAATTTTGTGGATTAAAACCTCTTCTCGCCTCTATTCTAACTACTGCCATTCTTCTACAGTTATTTATAGTAAACTGACCACCACCTGGTGATACAAATGGCCCTGGTGAGATAAAAGGTTGTGGTGATTGATTACTACCTGGTTGTATAACCGGTCCTGGGCCTTGATTAACACCTGGTTGTATAACTGGTCCTGGTCCTTGATTAATTTCTGGTATCATAAAATATTCTGTAGATAATGCATCATTAATAGACATATCTCCGTTATTATTAGGTTGTGAATTGCTATTATCTCCACTACCCATTGGTGAATTGTTATTTTGTTGTAAGTTATTGTTATCTTGTTATGTAGAATTATTATTGTTATTATTCTGGTTATTCTCATAACCAGTCGGTGGCATAGAAGGCTCAAATAATCTAGAAACTTCTAAGTATTCTTTTTTTATATCCACATCATCATATGCTTCTTGTAGCCCTCCAAGATATACAGCCATAAATTTGTAATAATTGTCCCAATATTCTTGCCAATACTTACTTTGCATTGTTGATTCCCCCTGTTTTCTCATATAAATGTCGTTCTATATATCCTATGTAAATATACATTAATTGTTCTTATTTATAAATTATCAATTTTTAATTGCTATATTTTCTTTTAACATCGCTGATAATAAATCCACTTTTAGGCAATGTTGGTATTTGTTTTAAGTTATAACTTAAGTCTTGATTTCTAACCTTAAAATCAATATCATTAATAAGAAAATCAAGTACTGATTCCATAATTTTTACAGTAATACCTTCTCCTGGACATCTATGGGTTATAGCTGGATTTCCTCCACCTTGTGGTATAAAATCAAACAAATCTTCATTTCTCTCTTTAAATCTCTCTGGTTTAAATTTATAAGGTTCATGCCAAACCTCTGAATCATGATTTGTTCCATAGACATCAAGTAATACAAGTCTTCCCTTTTCAAATTCATATTTACCCCATCTAAAATCCTTTTTTGTTTTAGCTGCAATAAAAGGAGTAAAAGGATAAAAACGTCTAACTTCTTGGGCAAACATTTCATAATAATTATCTTCTTTTTTTATAAGTTTCTCCCTACATTCTGGATGAGTATGTAGAGCAAGTGCCGCAAAAACTACATAAGTAGAAACTGCAATAATTGGTCGGATTATATTTATTATCTCTATGGCTGCCATTTTACTGTCTAGTAGTTTATTATCCACATCTTTGTAAAAAGCAATTTTATAAATGGGTGAATCTTTTTCTACTTCTATTTTATTATTTCTCAAATTTACTACTATATTTTCTATCCATTTTTCCGTTTCTTTTCTCGCTTCTTTACCTTTTCTATATTTTGAGCCTACTGAAGAAAAACTATAAATCATTCTTAAAAAATCCTCAGTTCTCTTTTTAGACGCTTCCCTACTTATATAAATTCCTACACAATTACATACTACATAACAAATAATTTGACTTATCTCTCTGAAAAGTATAACTTCCTCCATCTGTTCCCATTTATCTATGGATTTTATCAATTCTTCTTTTACTAACCTATCTACTTTTTCTTCATATTCCTCTGTCAGTATATTCATAAACAAAGATTTTCTTTTGATATGAGCTATGCCATCCTTTCCCTGTATTGCATTTTCACCAA
Source organism: Clostridium sp. (assembly GCA_022782605.1). Classification (GTDB taxonomy): domain Bacteria; phylum Bacillota; class Clostridia; order Peptostreptococcales; family Peptostreptococcaceae; genus Terrisporobacter. Next base: position 2,541 of record JALFMW010000311.1, read on the forward strand.
ATAAAGTTTTTTGAATTCTTTTAGGTGCAACACCCTTTCTTTTAAATAAGTCCCCATTATAAAAAACTTTAGCAGCATCTTTTCCTGTAATGCATATGGCTTTTTGTGCCATTATATGTGTTTCAAATATATTTGAATTAAATAAATTCATTCTATTCGGTATAAATAGATATCCTTCTTTTAATATATTAATTGTATTATCTAAACCCTTATCTTTTGGAATATCACAATATTGTCTCATTTTTAATTCCTTTCCTAAGATATTTTTATCATATCAGTAATTTTACATTATTACTCTTATTCTAACCTTTCTCACTTTTTAACTCTTAAGATTATCTATTTTCTACTTACCTATCACTCACTTTTTATATAAAAAAAGCTGTAATTGAATAATCAATCACAGCTTTTTTTATATAAATTAATTCAGATCTTATCCGAAGTATCTTTCTAATAATCCTAAGAAAGCTTTACCATGTCTAGCTTCATCTTTACACATTTCATGAACAGTGTCATGTATAGCGTCTAATCCTAATTCTTTAGCTCTTTTAGCTAATTTTAATTTTCCATCAGTAGCTCCGTATTCAGCATCTACTCTTGCTTTTAAGTTAGCTTTAGTATCAGCAACAACTACTTCTCCTAATAATTCAGCGAATTTAGAAGCATGTTCAGCTTCTTCGAAAGCTATTCTTTTGTAAGCTTCAGCAACTTCTGGGTATCCTTCTCTATCAGCTTGTCTTGACATAGCTAAGTACATACCAACTTCTGTACATTCTCCAACGAAGTTAGCTCTAAGTCCTTCTACAACTTCTTCATCTACACCTTGAGCAACACCTATTCTGTGTTCGTCAGCCCAAACCATTTCACCTTTCATTTCTTCGAACTTGTCAGCTCCTACTTTACAAACTGGACATACTTCTGGAGCAGTTTCTCCTTCGTGAATATATCCACATACTGTACATACGAATTTTTTCATGATTAATATCCTCCCAATAATTATCTTTATGTATTTATACTTTATAAATACCCAGTGATTTATAGTTTAAACATTTTTTTAAAATTTCTTTAATTATTTTTTAGTTTTAAACTATAAATTACATCATTCAAAATTTTACCATTATATCAATTAAATTTCCATACTTATTCTCTATTTTTTACAAATAATACCCCAATGCTAAAACCATATTTTCCACTTCTTCTTTATTATCCTTATTACTTACTTCATATAGATGAACACATCTATTTGGATTAAATTGACCTTTCATCAACTTATCTGCAAATTCTAAACATGTTGTTACACCGCATTTCCCACAATTTATTTTAGGAAGATACTCATAAATATCAACGGCACTTATTAAATTTTTTGAATTATAATTTGGTGTAATTTCACTCTTTTTATCGTAACAATCGTTTATGATATATTTTATATATTCTAAAGTTTCAATAGCATCAACTTTACTTGATATTTTGGATACAATCACTTCGTCTTTTTGTAAGTTTATAATTTTTGAATTATATACAAATGTTAGAGTTGATGCTTCTTTATTATAAATCCCATCTTTTAAATATGTATTTAAATATGGAAATAAACCTTCTATACTAGTAGTAAACTCTCCTCTAATTCTAATATTATTTGTCTGTGATATACTCGGTTGCATAAAAGTTAACTCTATACTTTTCAAAAACATTATATTTCTCCTTCATAAAATCATTCATTTGTAAAACCCTTTTTATAAAAATTCCTTTTAATCGTTATAGGTATTCCTATAATAAATTATATCACTATTTTTCCATTATTTTCATATAATTAATTTTTATAATGTTTTTTGTCACTATATGTAAAATTGTACTATAAGTGGACAAACAAATATCATCATTATTAATCTATATTTACCCTAAAAGTAGATAAAGCATTTTCTTCTTCTCCGTAATTTGTGCAAACAAAGATATCTAAATATTTAGGTATTTCCTCAAGATTTACTAATTCATTAATTTGAGTATATATTTTACTTTCACCATAAACTCCACTACTCATATTTAATTCTCTGCCCTTATCATCATGAACTATTATGAAATTATTATGAGGATTTCCTAGAGATGGCTGGAAAGGAAGTTCCATTTGCACTTCAACATAAGTATCGGTTACCTTTACTTTCTTCAAAGTATAATCTCCATCCTTTTTATCTATAACTATACTCTTGGAATTATCATCTATAGATTTTATACTAAAATCAAATAAATATTTACCTCCCATAGTTTTGAACATATTAGGGTTATTGTTATTATAATTTGTCACTCCAAAACTTATTTTAAAATTAGCATCCTCTACATCATTTTCTATAG
>JALFMW010000341.1 GCA_022782605.1 Clostridium sp.
AAAATATAAAGTCATCATATAAAACAAGCTATACAATTGAAAGTAATGATAAGAAGCTTGTAGAAAGTTTAAATAAAAAACAAGTAGATATAGCTTTAGTACCAACTGATATGGCAGCTAAGGTATATAATAAAAACTCCAATTATCAAATATGTGCAAGTATTGGACAAGGTTCTTACTACTTAGTAACATCTGATCCAGAAGTAATAGGGTTTAACTCAACATTGATTAATAAGGAAATTGCAATAGCAGGGGAAAGTTCCATGACAGATAATATAGTAAAAGCAATTTTAAAGAAAAATAATATTGATGAGACTTTAGTAAAATTTAAATATACTAATACAGTTCCAGAACTTGTAAAAACATTGACATTGGGAGAGATATACATAGGCATAGTTCCAGAAACATCACTTACTTCTTTATTATATAAACATAGTGGACTAAAGATTTTAGCTTCTACAAATGATGCATATGAAAATACTTTCGATATATCAGAGGGATATCCTCAATTTAGCGTAATAGTTAGAAAAGATTTTGCCAAGAATAATAAAGAATATGTAAATAAGTTTTTATCTAAAGTAAAAGAAAGTATAGAATTTGTAAATAATAATCCTCTTCAGGCTGGAGCTTACGGAGAAGAATTAAAAATACCAATAAAACCACAAATTTTATCTAAGGCTATAAAAAGATGTAATCTAAAATTTATAGAAATAGATAAATTTAAACAAAACTACGAATATTTTTTTGATATACTATATAATTACAATAATGAAGCTGTAGGGGGAACAGTTCCAGATGAGTCAATTTATCATTAATAAGAAAATAAAATTACATAAAGATACTAATAAAATACAGGTTGCACTTTCATGTGTTATCCTGTTATTTTTATGGGAGGTAATAGCTTTAAAAATAAATAATGATATTTACTTGCCAACATTAGAACAAGTTTGTTTAAGCATGAAAGAAATTATTTTTGAAGAAGGATTTATTCTAAATGTATTTTCAACCATATCAAGATGTATACTAAGCTTTTTAATAGCTTTAGTTGTTTCATTTATATTGGGAATAATCTCATATACTTCTAACATCTTTAAAAACTTTTTAATGCCCATAACATCTCTAGCTCGCTCAATTCCCAACATGGTTTTAATAGTTTTAACTTTAATATGGTTTAATAAAGAAAGTGCACCTTATATAGTTGTATTTATCATGGTTTTTCCTGTTTTATATGATGCAGTATTAGGATCTATTAATAACATAGATAAATCAATTTTAGAAATGGCAAACTTATATAAGGTTAGAAAAATAGATAAAATATTGAAAATATATCTTCCAGCAATAAAATTCTCCCTAATATCAATATTATCATCAACAATTTCACTTGCATTTAAAATTGTTATAGCAGGTGAAGTTTATGGACAACCCTTATATGGAATAGGGGCCATGATTCAAAATGAAAAAGTAAACTTTAATACTAGGGCAATTTTTGCATGGATAATAATTATTGTGATAATTTCATCATTATTAAATCTTATTGAAAAATTATTATTGAGGAGAGCATTTTTATGGAGAAGATAAACAAAGAAGATATAATTTCTATAAAAAATATAAATAAAAAATTTAATGATAAGATTGTATTTAAGGATTTTCAGATAGATTTTTATAAAAATCAAATAAACTGTATAATTGGTAAATCAGGTTGTGGAAAGAGTACATTGTTAAATATCATTAGTGGAATTATTCCAAATGATAAAAAAAACTTTCAAACAATTGAAAATTATGGAATAAGTTATATATTTCAAGAAGATAGATTAATAGATTGGTTGACAGTGGAAGAAAATATTTCTCTAGTAGTAAAAAGAATATACGATAAGAAAAAAATTAAAAAGCTATGTGATAAATACTTAGATTTAGTTGGAATAAAAGAATACAAAAATTATTATCCTCAGATGCTAAGTGGAGGGCTTAGACAAAGAGTAAATATTGCTAGATCTTTTATTTATCCATCTAAAATTATCATAATGGATGAACCTTTTAAATCAATTGATGTAATCAATAAAGAAATAATAATGAATAATTTTAAGAAAATATTAGAAAAAGAAAAAAGAACTGTCTTATTTGTAACTCATGATATAGATGAGGCAATTTTATTATCAGATAAAATATATGTCCTGGGTAATTCTCCAGTTGAAATTAAAAGTGTTATTGAAAATAAAAACATTACAAAAGACAAACTTTATAAGATAATATAATATTTATATAGTAAAGAAATCATATTGTTGATTAGTGTAAAATAATACTATAGAATTTGACATAGGGACATTATTTAAGTGGAGGTAAAGATGAATTTAAGAAAAGAGATAGAAAGTTATTTACCATATAACTGCGAAGAAGAAAAAGACAAAGAAATAATGTTAAAATATATGGATACTTTTGATGATGTACTTACTAGAAATAATGAGATAGGTCATTTTACTTCATCTTGTTGGATAGTAAATAAAGAAAAAACAAAAGTACTTATGGTTTATCATAATATTTATGACTCTTGGTCATGGACTGGTGGACATGCTGATGGAGATAGTAATTTACTACATGTTTCATTGAAAGAAGCAAAAGAAGAGACAGGACTTAAAAATGTTGAGCCTTTAAATGAGAATATTTTTTCATTGGAAATCATAGGAGTAGATGGTCATATGAAAAAGGGCCAATACGTATCTTCACATATGCATTTAAATATTACTTATTTACTTTGTGCTGATGAAAGCCAAACATTACATATTAAGGAAGATGAAAATAGTGGTGTTAAATGGTTTGACTTAGATGAAGCAGTTAAAGTTAGTAATGAGCCCTATATGAAAAAAGTCTATAGTAAACTAAATAAGAAGCTAAAGGATTTTAAATAGTAAAGGTGGTTTAATATGATTAACGAAAGAATTGAAAAGTTAAGAAATATAATGAAAGAAAAAGGCATATTTGCATACATAATACCATCGGCAGATTATCATCAAAGTGAATATGTAGGGGAGTTTTTCAAGGGAAGACAATATATATCAGGGTTTACTGGTTCAGCAGGTACTGTAGTTATAACTCCACAAAAAGCCATCCTTTGGACAGATGGAAGATACTTTTTACAAGCAGAGGAGCAATTAGCATCATCTTGTGTAGAACTTTATAAAATGGGACAAGAAAATGTTCCGACAACTTTTGAATATATAGAAAAAGAAGTTCCAGAAGGTTCAAAAATAGGATTTGATGGAAGAGCTATAAGTGCAGCAATGGGAACTGAATTAGAAGTAAACTTAGCTAAGAAAAATATAACTATATCTTATGAAGGTGACTTATTAGATGAAATATGGAAAGATAGACCAGCATTATCTGATGCAAAAGCATTTTTATTAGATGTAAAATATAGTGGAGAAGAGTTTACAAGCAAAATAGCTAGAGTTAGAAATATAATGAAAGATGTTGGAGCAACTACTCATATATTAACAAGTTTAGATGATATAGCTTGGTTATTTAATATAAGAGGTGGAGATGTTAAATACAACCCAGTAGTACTTTCTTATGCAGTAATTACTCTAGATAAAGTAATATTATTTGTTGATGAAAATAAATTAAATGATGAAATAAAAGCAAGCTTTGGTGAAGAAGTAGTAGAAATAAAAGAATACTTCCAAATAGATGAGTTTGTTAAAACTATAAATAAAGAAGAAGTTGTCTTAGTTGATAACAATAAAATAAACTATACAATATTAAAAAATATACCAGAAGGTGTAAAAATATTAAATTCTATGAATCCTTCTACAGTATTTAAAGCTCAAAAAAATCCTGTGGAAATAGCAAATACTAAACAAGCTCATATAAGAGATGGTGTAGCTGTAACTAAGTTTATGTACTGGTTAAAAAATAACATAGGAAAAATAGAAATAACTGAAATAAGTGCAGCAGAGAAAATGACTGAGCTTAGAAGAGAACAGGGCGGGTTTATAGAAGAAAGTTTTGACTCTATAGCTGGATATGGAGCTAATGGAGCAATAGTTCACTACAGTGCAACTGAAGAAAGTAATACTACTCTACAACCTAAAGGATTATTCTTATTAGATTCTGGAGGACAATACTTCGATGGAACTACTGATATAACTAGAACTTTTGCTGTAGGAGAACTTACTGAAGAAGAAAAATACCATTTTACAACTGTTGCAAGAGCAATGATAAGATTATCAGGAGTTAAATTCTTACACGGTGTAAATGGATATTACTTAGATATACTTGCAAGAGGAATCTTATGGAATGAAGGTCTTAACTACAATCATGGTACAGGTCACGGTATAGGCCATGTATTAAATGTTCATGAAGGACCAAATGGATTTAGATGTGATAATCCAAACTTGGCAAAATTAGAAGAAGGAATGATAACTACTAATGAGCCAGGATTCTATGCGGCAGGTTCTCATGGAATAAGATTAGAAAATGAAATGCTTTGTGTAAAAGGCGAAAAAAATGAATTTGGTCAATTTATGGAATTTGAACCAATAACAATAGCACCGATAGATTTAGATGCTATAAATGTTGATCTTATGAAAGAAGATGAAAAAGCATACTTAAATGAATATCATAAAATGGTATTTGACACAGTTAGTCCATTCTTAACTGATGAAGAAGTTGAATGGTTAAAAGGTTATACTAGAGCAATATAATCAAATTAAATATATAAGAATAAGTCTCTTTTTAGAGGCTTATTTTTGATTGTAAGGAATTTAAAGATGACTATGGTTCAATAACCATAGCCATTAAGTTTCAAATTTTAAATTATTGAGTAACATATTGGTTTAAAAAATCTTCTACTGTAAGCCAATAAAGAAATGGTGAAACTAAATCTGAATTAGCATGTTCACCGCCATCAATAGTTAATTTTTCTTTTGGAGAGCTAGTAGCATCATATAATTTATCCATCATAGAATAAGGTACAAATTTATCCTTATCACCATGGATGAAAAGTATAGGAACTGTAGCTTTTTTTACAGATTCCAGGGCAGAAGCTTCCTTTAAAGAATAACCAGCTTTTAATTTAGTAACCATGTTAGTTACATTTAATATATAAGAAGATGGTACTTTTAAATAGGTTTCCAACTGATAGCTAAACTCATCCCACGCTGAAGTATAAGCACAGTCAGCAACTATAGCTTTCACATTTGATGGTAAATTTTCTCCTGAAGTCATCAAAACTGTGGCTGCACCCATGGAAGTACCATGTAGGACTATTTCAGCATTTGGATTCTCTTTTATTATAAAATTAATCCAACTTATAATATCTAATCTATCTTTCCAACCCATACCAATATAATCACCTTCACTTTTACCGTGACCTCTCAAATCAGGGATTAAAACATTATAACCCATATCATAAAAATATTTGGACTTATCACTCATTAACTTACCACTACCGCCATATCCATGAACAACAATAGCCCATTTATTACTATTTTGACTTACTACATAGGAATGTAGTTGTAATTTATCATATGATTCAATATACTTGTCACTATAATTAGATTTTTCTTCTAACCACTTTTGAGCATCGTTTAAATTTTCATCATTATATTCAGCATATATTATATCTTTTGAATAATTTGCATTTAAAGCTAAATTATAAAAAAGCACTCCTACTAAAGAACTACCCCCTATAAATAAAGTCAATAAGACAATAAAAATGCTTATTGTTATTTTCTTAAATCTTTTCATACATAATACCCCCAATTAAAGATTTAAGAAATATATTATCATAGTCTAATTATATTTTATTCTAGTATCATTTGGATAAGGTAACAAATGATGTAATAAGTAAAATTTATTTCATATATTTATTTAAAAAATCACGGATAGTTTTCCAATAAATATGGGGTTGAACCAAATCTGAATTACTGTGTTTGCCGCCTTTTATGGAAACTTTCTCTTTCTTAGAACTAGTTGCATTATATAATTTATTCATCATGGAAATAGGAACAAAGGTATCCTTATCACCATGGAAATAAAGAATTGGTGTTTTTGAATTTTTTACTGCATCAATTGCAGAGGCATTTTTTAGAGTATATCCAGCTCTAAGTAGGGTAACTGCATTTAAAGAGTCAATTATAGGAAATGATGATGAATTTGTGTAATTTCTTATTTCATAATCGAAAATATCGTAAACAGAAGTATAAGCACAATCGGAAATAATTGCTTTAATATTTGATGGTAGATTTTCCCCAGAAGCCATCAATACAGCTGCACCACCCATGGATGTTCCATATAGTGCTATCTCAGCTTGAGGATCATTTTTAATTATGTAGTTTGCCCAACTTATAACATCTAATCTATCATGATAACCCATTCCAATATAGTCGCCTTCACTTTTTCCGTTACCTCTTAAATCAGGGACTAAAACATTATAACCCATGTTATAGAAATGAAGTGCCTTTCTACTATATAGCTTTCCTTCTTCAGCATAACCATGAACTATAATGACCCATTTGGAAGTTTCTTTATTTCGTTTAACAACATATGAGTGAAGTTTTAAATTATCAAATGAGGTAATATACTCATCTTTACTATTAGATGTGTTAGTTAACCAATTTTCATAATAATAGGAAGCTTTAAATGAGTAGTCAGCATAAATAGTATCTTTTGAAGAACTGGAACTAATTATTATATTATAAAGTAAATTTCCTATAAATGTACAAATGCTAAGCGTTGAAATTAAAAATACTGAAAAGAGAATTAATAAAAATTTTTTTGTTTTTTTCATGATAAATCTCCCCACTTTTGATTTAATAATATATAAAAAATGTAATGTAAAAAAATAATCATAAGTAAAAATATATTATTAATTGTAGTGATGCAGAAGTGTTTTTTCAAGTAAAAACATTTTTACTATGATTATAGGAAGAATAGGTCAAGGGATTATTAAAGAGAAATAAGTTGTGATACACTTATATCAATAAGTAAAAGAGGGGTGAAGAATATGTATGATGTAGCAATAATTGGCGGTGGAGTTATTGGCAGTTCCATTGCAAGGGAGCTTTCTAAATATAAATTAAAGATTTGTGTGCTTGAAAAAGAGCTTGATGTATGTTGTGAAACAAGTGGAAGAAATTCTGGAGTATTACATGCTGGATTTAATAATAAACCCAAATCTCTCATGGCAAAATTTTGTGTAGAAGGAAATGAAAATTTTGATGAGATTGCTAAGGAATTAGATATACCTTTTAAAAGAACAGGAAAATTAGTAGTTGGTTTTACAAAGGAAGATAAAGAAAAATTAATTGAGATGAAAGAACAAGGGGAGATAAATGGTGTTAAAGGATTGGAAATTATAGATAAGGATAGAATAAAACAGTTATCGCCTTATGTTGAAGGAAACTTTGCACTTTATTCTCCAAATACAGGAATATTAAATCCTTTTATTTATACAATTGCTATGGCAGAAAATGCCGTAGAAAATGGAGTTAAATATTTTTTAGACAATGAAGTAGTTGATATAAAAAAATCATCTGATAAAGATAATAATATTTTTGAGATAAGAACAAATAAAAATATTTATAAATCTAAATGGATAATAAACTGTGCAGGACTTAACAGTGATAAAATAGGGAAAATGGTAGGTATAGATGAATATACAATACATCCTTGTAGAGGAGAGTATTTTATATTGGATCAAAAGGTTGGAAGATATTTAAATATGCCAGCTTATCCAGTACCAAATTCAAAGATGGGGGGACTTGGTATACATTTAACACCTTCCATAGATGGTAATGTGTTTATAGGACCAAGTAGTGAGTATATAGATTCAAAAGATGATTATTCAACAACAAAAGAAGTGATGGACTTACTAATAAAAGATGGAGGAAGGATTTTTCCTCATATTAGAAAAGAACATTTCATAAGAAACTTTTCAGGAATTAGACCTAAGTTAGTTGCCAAAGAGCAAGGTGGCTATGATGATTTTAAAATAGAGTTGAGAGAAGACATATCTAATTTTATAAACTTAACAGGAATAGAATCTCCAGGACTTACAAGTGCAGTGCCAATTGCAAAATATGTAGTAAGTTTATTGTCAGAAAAAGAAAATCTTGTAGAAAATCCACATTTTAATAAATATAGAAAAAGTATAGAAACATTTAAAGATAAACCAATAGATGTTCAAGAAAAATTAATAGCAAAAGATGAAAACTATGGAGAAATAATTTGCAGATGCGAAACAATAACTAAGGCTGAAATATTGCAAGCTATTAATAATCCACTAGGAGTAGAAACTGTTACGGGAATAAAGTACAGAACTCGTGCCATGATGGGCAGATGCCAAGGTGGATATTGTCAAACTAGAATAACTAAATTAATAAAAGAAGTAAAACATAAAAAGGAAGAAGAAATACTCTACTGTAGAAAAAATTCAAATATGTTTGTGGGGAAGGTGAGAGTATAGTGATTATTGAAAAGGATGTTGTAATTATTGGTGGTGGCCCAGCAGGTTTAGCAGCAGCAGTAAAGTTAAAAGAATGTGGCATAGAAGATATATTAATAATTGAAAGAGAGAAAAAGCTTGGTGGGATACTTAGACAATGTATCCATGATGGATTTGGTTTAACTAGATTTAAAGAAACATTAAGTGGCCCTGAATATGCTCAAAGATTTATAGATGAAGTTATAAAAAATAATATTGACTACATAAGTGATACAACTGTCATTGATTTAACTCATGACAAAAAGGTGATAGCAGTAAATAAAAGTGGCGTATTAGAGTACAAAGCTAAAGCAGTAGTATTAGCTATGGGATGTAGAGAAAGAACTCGAGGCGCCATAAGTATCCCAGGAAGTAGGCCAGCAGGAGTATATACAGCAGGTGTTGCCCAATCTTATATAAATTTGCAAAATACTATGGTTGGAAAGAAAGTAATTATACTTGGGTCTGGAGATATAGGATTAATAATGGCTAGACGTATGACTTTAGAAGGAGCAAAGGTTGAGGGCGTTTTTGAAATACTTCCCTATGCCAGTGGACTTCCTAGGAATATTCAACAATGTTTAAATGACTACAATATTCCTTTACATCTAAGTCATACTGTAACGAAAATAAAAGGTAAATCAAGATTAGAAGGAATTACAGTAAGTGAAGTTGATGAAAATATGAAGATAATTGAAGGAACAGAGAAAGATTATGATTGTGATACTTTAATTTTATCAGTGGGATTAATTCCAGAAAATGAACTATCTTTAAAGGCAGGAGTTGAACTTGATAATAATACAAAAGGTCCAATTATAGATGAAAATTATCAAACAAGTGTGGAAGGTATTTTTGTGGCTGGTAATGTACTTCATGTTCATGATCTTGTTGACTTTGTTTCATTGGAAGGAGAAAGACTAGCTATACAAGTTGCAAAATATATAAATAATGAAGTTATAGAAAAATGTTCAATTAATATAGATAGAGATAATAATATAGGACACACTATTCCTCAAAAAATAAGTGGTAAAAATGATTTTGTTTTATCTATGAGAGTTAGAAAACCACTTAAAAATCCAACTATAGAAATAACTCAAGACGATAAAGTTATAAAATCAGTAAAAATGAAAAAAGCCATCCCAGCGGAGATGATTCAAATAGAAGTAAGTAAAGAGGATATAAAATCAAATTCCAATCTAAGGGTGGTGATAAAATGAAGAAGATCTTTACTTGTATAATTTGTCCCAATGGATGTGAGATAGAAGTTGAATTAGATAAGGATAAAATTATAAATATTGAAGGAGCCACTTGTAAAAAGGGAAAAGAATATGTCAATCAAGAACTGACAAATCCTCAAAGAAATATATCATCTTCTGTAAAAGTAGTAAACGGCGATTTAGATATTGTAAGTGTTAGATTAAATAATACTATACCTAAAGATAAAATATTTGATGTTATGGATGAAATAAAAAATATTACAGTAAATGCACCAGTAAAAATAGGAGATATAATAAAGCCGAATATTTTAAATTTGAATGTTGATCTTATTGCTACAAAAAACATAGATATATTAAGTTAATAATAAAGACAGGATTTTAAATTTTCAAGAATCCTGTTTTTACTTAAAGTCATTTTAGGCTATTATATTTTTATTTTAAATAATTATGATAGCTTTATAGAATGAATTAAAATATAATTAAGTAAAAGTGGATAATAAATTTTATCAAAAATAAGATGATTATTTGAGTTATTAATAACTTCATATTATAATTATATAATTGCTTAACAATTTTATTTTATATATAAGAAAATAATAGATAAAAACATAAGAAAATAGAGAGGTAATAAAATGAAAGGTGTCATTACTATAGCATATAATAATTTAGAAAAATCTATAGAAACAAAAAATATACTAGTAGAAAAACTAAATAAAGCAGGATTTGAAATTAGTGAAAATATAGAAGAAAATACAGAACTTATAATATCTATAGGTGGGGATGGATCTTTTTTAAATACAGTACATAAATTTGACTTTGTTTCAATACCTATAGTAGCCATAAATACAGGACACTTAGGATTTTTTGCAGAATTATCTCCAGAAAAAATAGACGAATTTATAGTTTCATATAAAAATAAAGAATATTTCATTCAAGAAAGTGAGCCTTTAGAAGTAATTATATCTACAAAGAATGAAAGTATAAAATTAAAAGCTGTAAATGAAATTGTAATAAAAAATATACAATCAAGAACGGTACATTTAGATTTACAAGTTGATGGAATAAAAATAGAACATTTTAGTGGGGATGGTATGTTGATATCTACACCAATGGGTTCTACAGCTTATAACTACTCAGCTGGTGGTAGTATAGTTTATCCAAGTCTTAGTTTATTACAATTGACACCAATTGCACCAATGAATACAAATGCTTATAGATCATTTACATCTAGTATAATTTTACCGACAACATCTGTTATAAGTATAAGTCCTGAATTTGAATTTGAAAATTCCATATTAATCGTAGTAGATGGAATAGAATATAATTTTGCTCAAATTGAAGAAGTAAAAATCTATAAATCTGATAAAAATGTTAAATTATTAAGATTAAATGGATATGAATTTTGGGATAGAGTATCAGAAAAATTCTTATAAGAATGTACTTCATTGAAAATTATTCAAAAATGATAATAATTATCATTTACAAACAACTTTCAATATGATACAATATAATCAAGTTGAGAAATAAAAAGATATGTGTTTAATAGTAAAATAAAGTAATTTCCAATATAGCCATAAAAACACCTAAAAATTATGACAAATACAATTTACACTAATCTTTTAATTTTTTGAAAATAAACTCTTAATTGTAAAAAGAACTCGGGAGTCTGCACCCAAGTTCTTTTTTTATTAGTAAAATATAAATGTTAATGAAAATCATTTACAATTAGAATGAGAGATGATATAATTATCTTGGCTTTAAAAATTATCGCGGCAAAAAATAATTTTTAAGGAGATTAAAAGCAATGGCAAAAATGATGGGACCAAGATTTAAACAATGTAGAAGATTAGGACTAAATGTATGTGGACATCCTAAAGCAATGGATAGAGCAGTGAAAGGAACATCTAGAGCAGATAAAAAACTTTCAGCTTATGGACTTCAATTATTAGAAAAACAAAGACTAAGAGCTTATTATGGAGTTTTAGAAAAGCAATTCAGAAACTACTATAAAAAAGCTGAAAAATCTAAAGAATCTACAGGTGAAGCTTTAATAAAAATGTTAGAGTGTAGATTAGATAATGTAGTTTATAGATTAGGTCTAGCAAATTCTATAAGACAAGCACGTCAAATGGTAGTTCATGGACATATATTAGTTAATGGGAAAAAAGTAGATATACCTTCATTCTCAGTAAGTGTTGGTGATACAGTATCTCTAAGAGAAAAATCTAGAAACAATGAAATGTTTAAAACAAACTTCCAAGAGAGTTCACTAGTAGTATATCCTTATTTAGCAAAGGATGAAGAAAACTTTGCAGGTACACTTGTTAGAATGCCTGAAAGAAATGAAGTACCAATAGAAATAAATGAAATACTAATAGTAGAATACTACTCAAAATAATAAGTAAATTTAAAGACTCAATAAAACAATTTATATTGTTTTGTTGAGTTTTTTTGTATCTATAATATTTATTTTAAATTATATGTGAGTAAAATAGAATTATTTAAAGCTCTATCGTTTACATAAGATAGGCCTTTATTATTGCATAAAATAATTAGAAGTGATACTTTTAAATAAAATAAGTAATCACTTGTTTTGAAAGAGGGAGATTGAATATGGAAGAAAACTATTGTATAAAAATAGAAAATATAAGTAAATCATATAAAAAACAAAAAGTACTAAAGGGAATATCTTTTAATATTAAAGAAGGAGAGATATTTGGATTATTAGGTCCTTCAGGAGCAGGTAAAACTACTTTAATACGACTTATAATGGGGATGGAAAAGAGTAATAATGGAGAAATAACTATTTTAGATAAGAAAGTACCAAATCAAAAAGTTATTGAAAACATTGGATATACAGCTCAAGCAGATGCTCTGTATATAGATTTAAGTGCAGAAGAAAATATGAAATTTTATTGTAGATTATATAAAATTCCTAAAAAAGAAAGAAATGCTAGAATAGATGAATGTTTAAGTGTTGTAAATTTAAACGATGATAAAAAGAAAATAGTAAATAATTTCTCAGGAGGAATGAAGAGAAGATTGTCTCTTGCCATATCATTAATTCATAGACCTAAAGTATTAATTTTAGATGAGCCAACAGTAGGAATGGATCCCTTACTTAGAAGACAGATTTGGCAAGAATTATATAGACTAAAAGAAAATGGCGTAACAATTGTTATTACAACTCATGTAATGGATGAAGCTGCTTATTGTGATAAATTAGCATTAATCAGAAATGGTAGATGCATCTCTGTAGGAGAACCTAAGAAAATTATTGAAGAAAATGAATGTAATACTTTAGAAGAAGTATTTTTAAAATTGGGAGGTGATACATATGAGGATTAATGCTGTAGTTTGTAGAGTAATAAGACAATTCTTAAGAGATAAGAGAACATTAGCATTGCTAATTATAGCGCCTATGTTAGTTTTGACTCTCATGAGTTTCGTATTTACTGATGAATATGCAACTTTAAACATAGGAGTTGAAAATTCCAATGTAAAAGAAATATTATCTTCCATGGATAAAGATAATAAAATAAATATAATGAATAAAAAAGAAGCAGAGAAAAAATTTGAAGATAAAGATTTAGATGCATATATATCTGGAGATGAAAAAGAATTAAATATTTTATTAAATGGTGCTGATAACTCAGTGATTGCTCAATTAAATAAAAATGTGCAAGAAGCTGTGAAAGATTATATGTCCCCAAAAGGTTCAACAGAAATAGAATCAGATAATTATTTTGGTGATGATGATATGACTACCATAGATTATATAGGTCCACTTTTAATAGGATTATTTATATTCTTCTTTGTATTTTTAATATCAGGAGTTAGTTTTTTAAGAGAACGTACAACAGGAACTTTGGAAAGACTTTTGGCAACTCCTATAAAAAGATATGAGATAGTACTGGGATATTTAATAGGATTTGGTATATTTACCATAGTTCAATCAGCAATAATATCAGCATTTTCCATATATATATTAAAAATATATAACATTGGAAATATAGGACTAATTTTATTGATAAGTACAATAATAGCTTTATGTGCTCTAAGTTTTGGTATGTTTGTATCTTCTTATGCCAATAATGAATTACAAGTTATGCAATTTGTGCCAATAGTTATAGTACCTCAAATATTTTTCTGTGGACTATTTTCCACAAGAACTATGGCAGAGCCTCTACAAATTTTATCAAAATGTATGCCTTTGACTTATGCCAGTAATGCACTTAGGGGAGTTATGACTTGTGGTTATGATTTACAAAAAATCAGCGGAGATTTACTAGTACTGCTTGGATTTACGATAGTTTTTGCTATACTAAATATCATAACTTTAAAAAAACACAGAATTTGGTAATATAATAATGTGAGTTAGATTATATAGTTAGGTAAAGTAGCAAAGACAATAAATTTATAATAAAATAATAGTATTGGTTTAGAAAATTTAGTGAGGAGATGATACTATGGCAAAGAAACATCAAAAGACAAATGCCATGAGAATACTAGATTCTAATAAAATAGATTATAATATGTATACATATGAAGTTGATGATAATCATATAGATGGTATAAGTGTGGCTCATAAATTAAATCAAGATGAGAATATGGTTTTTAAAACATTAGTATCTCAAGGTGCTAGTAAAAACTTTTATGTTTTTGTAATACCTGTTGCTGAAAGTTTAGATATGAAAAAAGCAGCTAAAGCAGCTGGTGAGAAAAATGTGGAGATGATTCATGTTAAAGATATAAATAAAGTTACAGGATATGTTAGGGGAGGGTGCTCTCCTGTGGGAATGAAAAAATTATATCCTACATTTGTGCATGAAAGTGCAATGAATTTAGAAAAAATTATTGTAAGTGGCGGAAAGATAGGATTTCAAATTGAATTGAAACCTAAAGATTTACAGAAAACTATTGGTTTTAAATATGCAGATATTATAAAATAACAGAGAAATATTCAAATATAAAAAATGCCAAGAGTAAGTATAATAAAAAGTTATACTTACTTTTTTTATGAAAATATAAAATAAATTAGAAAAAATGATAGAAATTGACATAAATTATCGTATTAGTTAATGTAAAAGCTTTTACAGACAGAGGGAGGAAATAAAGTTGCAAGATGAACTAATGATTAAGTATATAAAAAAGAAGAAAGAAAAGGGTATGGAAATTTTAATAGATAGTTATAGAGGAATTATAACCTCTGTAGTGAGAAAACACTTAGGTGTATTAGTAAACTATGAAGAAGAATGTGTAGATGATGTACTTTTATCTATATGGAATAATATAAAAAGTTTTGATAGTACAAAAAATAGCTTTAAAAATTGGATATGTGCAATATCAAAATATAAAGCAATAGATTATAAGAAAAAGTATTTATTAAAAGTTGAATATATGGATATAAGTGAAGATATTTACTATATAGACCAAGAATTATTGAAATCTGAAATAGAAGAAGAAGTAAATGATATATTAAGTCATTTAAATGAAAGGGATAAGCAGTTATTTAAACAACACTATTTAAATGGAGAAACATTAGAAGAAATAGCTATAAAAAATAATACAAAAGTATCTAATTTATATAACAGATTATCTCGAGGACGCAAGAAAATAAGAGAAAATATAATAAGATAGGAAGGTAAAATAATGAAAAGTGAATTTGAAATGTTAAATGATGTAAAGATAGATATAGATAATTACGAAGAAGTTGAATTTGAAAATAATGATGAAATAAAAAATAGAATGAAATCAAAGATCAAGTCAAATAATTCAAATTATAAAAAAATAATAACAGCATCATCTTTAATGGCTATATTATGTTTTGGATTAATATCAAATGAAGATGTATGGGCAAATGTAGAAAGAACATGGTATTCTTTACAAAAAATGATAAACATTAAAAATGAAGAAGTAGTAGATTATAAATTTGAAATAAATAAAAGTGTAGAGAGTAAAAATATAAAAGTAACTTATAAAAATTTAATGATTGATGATGGAAATTTAATAGTTGAAATAGATGTTGATGATAGTAAATTTAAACCAAGTGAAGACTTTACACAAAAGCAGAAAGAGGATTGGAATTTAGATAAGTGGGTTAATAGAGAGACATTTATTAGCTTAGGAGATATAGAAGCTTACGTTAATAAGGAAAAGCGAGGAATATTACAGACAGGACAAGCTGATTATGAGTATAAATCTAGGAATGCAGATGGAGTAACAAGTATTGTATCTATTATTCCTTTATACGAAATAGAAAATGGATTTAATGTTGAAAAAGTAGATAAAGACGAATTTCCATATAATATAGATAAAGATAGAATTTATAATATACAATTAACTACAAAGAAAATACATATTTCAGCTGAAATGGAGCCTAATGAAAAAGTAAGATATGGTGGAGTTGTAAGAAGTGATTGGAGTGTAGATTTGCCTATAAAAGGTGAGGACTTAATAAAAGCTACAATTAAATGTGATGATTATAAAATAAATAAAAATATAAAGTTCGAAATAGATAATTTAGAAAAGGAACTTTATTTTGAAAGTCTTTATGTATCACCAATTTATGCAAAACTTAAATTTAGTACAGACATAGATGGATATAATATAGGCGAAAAATATCATATTGAAATTAAATTAGAAAATGAAAATGGTGAGGAATATCAATTTGACAGTATGACTGCTAAGTTTGATGATAAAAAACAAAGTTGCGAAGTAGAAGTAGAATATAAAAATATTTTTGAAGATAGCAAAAAATTGCAAATTACTCCAGTGATTAAGGAGGTTTACAGTGAAAAAACAATAGAACAAGAACCAATAGTAATAAATATAAACTAAGAAAATATTTTTCATTTAATTGTATATAAAATTTAACCCTTCTTATAAAGATGGCTTTTTATGAAGTTATAGCATATATATTCCAAGTTTACCTTGAATTTTTAAGATAATAAGTTGGAAAAATACAATAAAAGGAGGGTTAAATTATGTTTGTTCCTCAAAGGATTATTTTTGAAAAAGATGCCTTAAATTATGAAATTGGAAAAAATATATATGATGAATTCAAAAATAAAGAAAAAGTTGAGATTATAAATTTAACAAATAATAAAGTTAAAGAACATATACCTGGAGACAATATTAGAGAGTTTTATAAAGAAGGTAAAAATACCTTAGTAGTGGGAGTGAAAAGACCTGGAAAATTTCAAAGCTGTAAACCATCAGCTCATTGGCAGCTACCACTACTTAGCGGTTGTGTGGGAAATTGTCAGTATTGTTATTTAAATACAAATCTAGGAGATAAACCTTTTATAAAAGTTAATGCAAATATAGATGATATATTAGATAAGGCAAATAAATATATGGATGAAAGAAAACCTGAGATTACTATATTTGAAGGTTCGGCAACATCTGATCCAATACCAATAGAACCTTATACTCATTCTTTAAAAACTGCCATAGAGTTTTTCGCAAAAAGTGAGTATTGTAGATTTAGATTTGTTACAAAATTTGCTGATGTGGATACTTTACTAGATGCAGACCATAGAGGAAAAACAGAAGCTAGATTTACAATTAACACTAGAAGAGTTATAGAAAGTTATGAAAAAAGAACTGGTAGCAGAGAAAAACGAATAGAGGCCAGTGTAAAAATGATGGAATCAGGATATCCTGTGGGATATATTATTGCACCTGTATTTATGTATGAAGGTTGGGAAGAAGATTATAGAAATCTTTTAATTTATTTAAGTGAAAAACTACCTAAGAACTTAAAATATCCTATAACTTTTGAAGTTATTTCCCATAGATACACAACAAGAGCAAAAAATATTATAAATGAAGTATTTCCAGACAATACTTTACCAATGACTGATGAAGATAGAACATATAAATATGGACAATTTGGATATGGTAAGTATGTATATCCAAAGGAAAGCTTAGCTCATATGAAAGAGTTTTTTAAAGAAAGTTTTCAAGAAATTTTCCCTGATGCAGAGATAAAATATATAATTTAATTTAAAAAGGAGAGTTTAATAACTTAACTCTCCTTAATTAATTATATTCTTTTTTCAATCCATCTTGTAATTTCAGAGATTATATCGTCCTTAATTAATTCTTCCAAAAGTTTATGATATAGACCTTTTAAAATACGAATTTCTTTATCTTTTGAAATGATATTATTAAATAAAAATCTGCTATCTTCACAGTCAGTTATTGAATCCATAGACCCATGTAATATTAGGCAAGGGTATTTAAATTTATACAAATATTCAACAATATGAGAGCAACTTTCTTTTAGTGCATGATAAATTCCCACAGTTACTTCCTTTAAAACTAGCTCATCCTCATCATAAGATTGAATAAAATCATAATCATGGCTTAAATTATGTATATTTCCCGTGGAAACAAAGTCAAAATCACTATCATATTCGTCGGAATTACATGTTGTATAGTTACCAAAATCACAAATTAAAGGACTGCAAAATACCATACCATCTACTAAATTGTCATACTGACCTCCAAGTATACTCATTATATGTCCTCCCATACCTTGACCTAATATAAATATAGGAAGGTGGGGATTTTCCTCTTTAACTAAATCAATGACAATTTTTAAATCTTTTACAAATGTATTAGCATTATCTACATATCCCCTCTTACCATCAGAATCGCCATGTCCTCTTTGGTCATATCTATATACATTAAAATTATTTGCCATAAATTTGCGAGTGATATAATCATATCTTCTGTAGTGTTCACCTAATCCGTGGAGGATTAAGATAGTAGCTTTAGGACTATTCACCAAATTTTTTGCACATTTTAAATAAGTATTGTCGAAGGATTTAACCCAAAAATCTACTGTTATTAAGCTCATAAATTTCACTCCCTAAGTTTAAAAAATAAATCCTAATAAAGTGTAGGACTAACAATATATTATTATTCTACAAAAGTAATAAATATCCTTTTAAATTTTATAAATTTATTTTATGAAATTTAAAATTAAAATAAAGTTTAAATAATTCTAGTATTTATATTGTAAAGTAAATAGTAGAAAGTTATAGCACTCTATTGCTTGAATAGGTAAATAATGGTAAAGTTTTATATATATACGAATATTGTTTTGATAAATGGGGAGGTATATTCGTTTGAGAGAAATTGATTCTAAAGTAATAACTGAACAAGTTAAGAAATTATGTATTGAGGGAAACATATATCTTGGAGAAGATGTAATAAAATCATTTAAGGAAAATCTTCAAAAAGAAGAAAGTAACTTAGGAAAAGATATATTAAATATTTTAATTGAAAATGCCCAAATAGCTAAAGAAACTAAAATACCTCTTTGCCAAGATACAGGAATGGCAGTGTTTTTTGTGGAGGTTGGTCAAGAAGTAATTGTAAAAGGCGATACATTGACAGAGGCTATTAATAAAGGCGTCAGTGAGGGATACACAGAAGGTTATCTTAGAAAATCTGTGGTAAGTCCAATTACAAGAGTTAATACAAAGGATAATACTCCTGCCATAATTCATTATGAAATGATAAAAGGGGATAAAATAAAAATTCAATATGCACCAAAAGGTTTCGGCAGTGAAAATATGAGCAAGCTTAAAATGTTAAAACCTTCAGATGGAATTGAAGGAGTTAAAAACTTTATTTTAGAAACTGTAAGTGAGGCAGGACCAAATCCATGTCCTCCAATAGTTGTGGGAGTAGGTATTGGTGGCACTGTTGATAAATGTGCTCAAATTGCCAAAAAATCCTTATTTAGAGATATTGGTCAGCATAATGAAAATGAAATGATAGCAAATTTAGAAAAAGAAATGATTAAAAAGATAAATGATTTAGGAATAGGACCTCAAGGTTTTGGGGGAAATACTACAGCTCTTGCTGTCAATATTGAAACTTTTCCAACTCATATAGCAGGACTTCCTGTTGTAGTTAATATAAATTGTCACTCTGCTAGACATAAGCAAGTGATTATATAGGAGGGGAAATATGATAGAGATAAGAGCGCCTTTTAAGAATGATGATATTGAAAAACTAGTTTGTGGAGACATTATTAAACTTAGTGGTGTAATTTACACAGCAAGGGATGCAGCCCACAAAAGAATGATAGATGCAATAAATAATAATGAAAAACTTCCTTTTGATGTTGATGGTTCAGGTATATACTATGTAGGTCCATCACCTAATAAAAAAAATCAAGTGATTGGTTCAGCAGGGCCAACTACAAGTTATAGAATGGATGATTTAACTGTACCTTTATTGGAACGTGGTTTAAAAGTTATGATTGGTAAAGGTAAAAGAAGTGAAGAAGTTATAAACTCTATGATTAAAAATAAAGCAGTATATTTAGCAGCTATTGGTGGAGCAGGAGCATATATATCAAATACTATTAAAAAATGTGAAGTTATAGCTTATGAAGATTTAGGCCCAGAAGCTGTGAGAAAATTGGAAGTAGAGGATTTACAACTAATAGTTGCTATAGATTGTTATGGAAACAATATATACGAAAAGGGAAGAGCAATGTTTGAAAAAGCATTAAAATAAAATACTTAAAAATTTTATCATAAATATAAAGGAGAAAATAATGAGTAATAAAGATTTTGCACAATTATCATTGGAAATGCATGAGAAAAATGGGGGAAAAGTTAGCATACAAAGTAAGGTAGAAATAAAATGCAAAGATGATTTATCTACTGCTTATACCCCGGGGGTGGCAGAGCCTTGTTTAAAAATAAAAGAAAATAAAGATGATATTTATAAATATACTTGTAAAAGCAATATGGTGGCAGTAGTTAGTGATGGAACTGCAGTTTTAGGACTTGGAAATATAGGTGCATCTGCCTCTATTCCAGTTATGGAGGGCAAATCAATACTTTTCAAAGAATTTGCCGATGTGGATGCATTTCCTATTTGCATAGATACCATGGATATAGATGATATAGTGAAAACTGTTAAATTGATAGAACCTGTTTTTGGAGGAATTAATTTAGAAGATATAAATTCTCCAAGATGTATAGAAATAGAAAATAGATTAAAAAAAGAGTTAGATATACCAGTATTTCATGATGATCAACATGGAACAGCAATCATAGTCTCTGCAGGAATTTTAAATGCAGCAAAACTTGCAGGAAAGAGAATAGAAGACTTAGAAATAGTAATAAATGGGGCAGGCTCAGCAGGTATGGCCATAGCAAAAATGTTACTTAATTTAAATGTGAAGAATATAGTTTTATGTGATATAAATGGTGCTATACATGAAGATTCAGAAGATATAAACTGGGCACAAAAAGAGATGTTAGCAGTAACTAATAAGTATGGAGAAAGAGGAACATTAGTTGATGTTATAAAAAATAAAGATGTATTTATAGGAGTTTCTGCTCCAAATATGGTTACAAGGGAAATGGTTGCAACTATGGCTAAAAAGGCAATAGTATTTGCCATGGCAAATCCAACTCCAGAAATTTTCCCGGATGAAGCTAAAGCAGGTGGTGCTTTTATAGTAGGAACAGGACGTTCAGATTTTCCTAATCAAGTTAACAATGTCCTTGCATTTCCAGGAATATTCAGAGGAGCATTAGATGTTAGGGCTAGGGAAATAAATGAAGAAATGAAGGTTGCAGCAGCTTATGCCATTGCAAATGTGGTAGGTGATGATGAGTTAAGTTGTGATTATGTACTTCCAGATGCTTTCAATAAAAATGTGGTGGAAAATGTAGCTAAAGCAGTTAGAGAAGCTGCCATAAATACAGGAGTAGCAAGAGTAGAAAGTCAATTAATAGAAAAAAATTATAAATAAGTTATATCTATTAATATTTTTTATAATTATTCACTTTGCTTTTAAGAATTTGATATAATTAAGAGACATAAAAACACTTGGAGGAGTAAAGATGAAACTAAATAAAAAGTTTAAAGTATTATCAGTTGGAATGTTATTAGTTGTAACATTAAGTTCTGCAATGGGTTGCTCTAAAGGAAGTAGCGAAGCTTACAATGAGATAGATTCAACTAAAACAGTAGAATTAATTGGAGAAACTAAAAATACATTAGTTATAGATGTTAGAGATGCAGATGCTTATGCAGAAGGTCACTTAACGAATGCTATAAATATACCATTTGATGAATTTGAAGAAAAAATAGCTGATTTAGAAGGGTACAAAGATCAAACAATAGTATTAATATGTAATACAGGAAATAAAAGTGGTAAAGCTGGTAAAATGTTAGTAGATAAAGGATTTACTAAAGTTTACAATGCGGAAGACGGAATGGATGAATTCGATTACGATACAGTAAAATACACAAATGTAACTGGAAGTGAATTTGAAAAGTTAGCTGCAGAAAAAACAGATGCAGTTATAATAGATTTAAGAGATGCTAAAGACTTTGAAAAAGGCTCAGTTAAAAACTCAATACACATACCAATGGATGAGTTTGAAGTACAAGCAAAAGAAAAATTAAAAGATAAAAATCAAGAGATATTATTATACTGTAATACTGGAACAAGAACTGCAGAAGCATCACAAATATTAGAGAAAAATGGATACACAAATGTTGTTAACTCAATAGATGGTGTAAAAGAATATAAATTTAATTTACAATAATATAGATAAAGAAACTAGATTTTAATTATGAAATCTAGTTTTTTTATTGTAAGAAATTTTTTATTGTTAAGAAAAATATAAGAAATAAAGTCGCTTGAATTTTATGATGATTTAAAGGGATATTCCTTTAATTTGTATAAATATACTTAATATTAAAAATAAAGGGGCGAAGTGGATGAAGAAAACTGGAATTTTCATGATAATAATTTCAATAGTATTTTTATTTTTTGTCAATGAACATTATAGATATGATGGATATAAAGATGTAGAAATACCAGATGTGGGTATTGCTAAAGTTCCAGAAAGCTGGTATTGTTCAAAAACAGAAGATGGGCTACTTTATTTTGCTAATATGCCCATAGAAAATAAAGGTTGCAAGGTATATTTCATTCAACATTCCATTCAAGATTATTCATTGGAAAAAAATCAATTGGAATCAGGGTACTTTCTAAGTGATTACACCTTGTCTAATGTACTTTCAATAAAAAAAATATTTGTATCACCCTATGGGAATTGCAATGTTTATTCCAATGGATCTCGTTATCAATCTTGTACTTTTTATTTAAATAATATTAAGGTAGATAGTTATTATATAGATTTTGTAGGAGGAGATAAAAGTACAATTTTTTTTATAGTAGATGATTCTATAGATATGAAAACTATGGAAGATATGACTAAGTGGTTTAAAAAGTATTAAAAAATAACGTTCTTGAAAAAATTGAAAAAATAAGTTACTATATAGAATATTATGTAACCTATTAAGTAAATCTTAATAGGTTTAATTTTTTAAAAACTGAAAACAGTAACCTTTTAGTAAATGGGTAAACTAAAATATCAACATAAATTAGGAGGTATTATTATGAAAGTCAATAAAGTAGCAATACTAGGTGGTGGAAATGGTGGAATTACTGCTGCTGCTGATTTATCAAACAGAGGATTTGAAGTAAGTTTATTTCAATCAGAAAAATTCTGTAAGAATTTAGATGTTATAAAAGAAAAGGGAGAAATTATACTTCAAACACTAGATAGTGAGAGTGTAGAAAAAGTTAATTTAGTAACAGATGATATTGAAAAAGCTATACTAGGTGCTCAAATAATAATGTTAGCCATACCAGGAATGGCTGTTGAATATTTTGCAGAAATATTAGCACCAGTAGTTAGTGAAGATCAAATTATATACATAAATAGTGCAGCTGCTATGGGTTGTATTAGATTTATTAATAAAGCAAAAGAAATGGGCATAAATAAAAAGTTTAAAATTTGTGAGTCAAATTCTTTAACTTATGGATGTAGAGCATTTGCAGATGAGGCTAGAGTAGAAATGTCTTTACGTGTAAAAAAATTATATTTAGCCGCATATCCAGCAGAGGATACACAAGAAGTTATGGAAGCTTTATCACAAATATATGATTGTTTTGTACCAGCTAAAAATATTTGGCATGTTAACTTAGAAAATGGTAATCCAGAAGTTCATCCAGGACCAGCATTATTAAATGCAGGAAGAATAGATTACTCAAATGGAGAGTTCTGGCTTTATAGAGAAGGTATAACAGAACATACCATTAATGTATTAAAAGCTGTGGAAAGTGAAAGAAAGGCTTTAGCTAGAGCTTTAGGATTTGAAGTTGAAGGAGCTAGAGAGTCTCGTATTAATAGAGGTTATTTAGTTGAAGATAAAAACAAATCATTACAAGAATTATTTAATACAAGTGAAGTTTTCTGTGCAATAAAAGGGCCTACAAGTGTTACTAATAGATATATAACAGAAGATATATCAACAGGGCTTGTATTATGGTCAAGCATAGGTAAAGTATTAAAAGTACCAACTCCAAATATAGATGCGATTATAGTACTTGGAGGAACTCTACTTCAAAGAGATTTTTATAAAGAAGGTTTAACAATAGAGAAATTAGGAATAGTTAATGCTAATTGCAAAGAAGATTTAATTAATGCTGTTTAAAATAATAAACTTAAGACAATAAAAGGAGTAATAGAAAATTATTACTCCTTTTTATGTATATATTTACTTAGATTAGTTGGTAAAAACTAGTTTTGTAAAAATGTACCTTCTTCATTTTGAATTACTAAGCCTTTTTTCATTAGAACACCTAAAGCTCTTTTGAAGTTTTTCTTACTTGAGTTGAAAACTGTAGCAATTTCTTCTGGAGTAGATTTATCGTTAAATCTCATAAATCCATCGTTACCTTCCATATAGTTTATAATGGCAACTTCTAATATATCTAATTCAGTTTTTCTTTCTCCTCTAGGAGTAAGCCCAAGTCTTCCGTCTTCATAAATTTTTATAACTTTAAGATTTTCTAATTTATCTCCTATATTTAATTCAGTGAAATATTCGTTTTTTAAGATAACTGCATCATACTTATTGTCAACACATACACAAGCAGAGTTGTTAGTTTGGAATCCGTATACAACACCTTCGACTGTGTCACCAACTTTGTATGGTGCATCAACAGATAAGTAAGGGAAAATATCTGTAGTAGCAGCAAGTCTACCGCTTTTATCTTCATATATATAGAATAAGTATCTATTTCCTTTAGTCATTTCATATTTTTGAGCTTTAAAAGGAACTAATATATCTTTTGGTAATCCGATATCAATAAAGCTTCCTATTTTTGTATGAGCAACAACTTTTAAATAAGCTATTTCTCCAACTTGTGCCTTTGGATAGTTCATTGTGGCAGCAAGTCTTCCTTCTGAATCTTTATATATAAATACTTTAACTTCATCACCAACTTCAACATGATTTTTATTTAGAAGTCTTTTGTGAAGAAGTACATCATCGCTAGTACGTCCAGTTCCTGCATCTAGAAAATATCCAAATTCAGCTTTTCTTTTAACTTTTAGATTGTTATATTCGCCTAATTTTATCAAGTTTTCATCTCCTTATATTTTATGTAATAAATATCTAGTCTAATTTAATTAATATAATAACATATTTAGAGCCAATTATACTTAAAACTTCATATAAATTTAAAAAAATAATTTTAACATACAAAAAAAATAAAATAATTATTGCATTATGCTTTGGTTATATTATAAAATTACTTGTAGACTTTATTTTACAGTACAAACAACAATAGGAGGACAAGAGTGAGCAAAAAAATACGATTAGCAAAAGTAGAAGATTTAGCGAGAATACAAGAGATATACAGACCTTATGTTGAACAAGATGATGTTGTTGTAAACTCGGAATATAGAGTACCTACTATAGAAGAATTAAAAGAAAGACATGAATTAATAACAAAAGAATTTCCATGGCTGGTTTGTGAAATAGATGGAGTAGTTGTGGCATATGCTTATGCAGGAAGACCATTTAAAAGAGAGGGATATAAATGGAATGCAGAGGTATCAGTTTACACAGATTCTACATATCATGGGAGAGGTTTAGCGGCTGTATTATATGAATGTTTATTAGAAATATTAGAGATGCAAGGGATATATAATGTATATGCATGTATATTATCTATAAACGAAAAAAGTATGAGATTCCACGAAAAATATGGATTTAAAGTTATGAGTATTTTTGAAAATGTTGTGTATAAGCATAATAAGTGGATAAATGTTGTTTGGATGAGAAAAGCATTAAAAGAATTCAAAGATAATGTGAAAAATCCTATTGCAATAGGGGATTTAGATGATAAATTAATATGTAATATATTTAATAAAAACATAGATAAAATAAAAGGGTAAAATTATGGACACCAATCGGTTTATAAAAGGATATATGAAAAAAAAGCTATCTTGATGAATGATTTAATTAATCATTACATTAAAGATAGCTTTTTTTTATCTTGAGTAGATTTTAAAATTTATATCTTTTTAAATGAAAAATTAATTATATTAGTAATAAAAAAAACTGACTGTGGAAATCTATAATTAACCTATGAATTTTATATATTCAAAAAGGAGAAAAATATGAGAAAAGTAAATCAAAGTAGAAAAGAACTACATGAAAGTAGATTAACTGATTTTGTCAATCATGCAAGAACCTCTGAAGAGCTTAATGATTTAATTGAAGATGAAAATGAAAAGGTAAGTAAAAAATTTAAAAAAGAAGGAAATCTAAAATTACCTTCTTATGAAGATGTACATTATAGTAATGATCAATTTTAACTATGTAAAAACTACTGGTTAATAAACCGGTAGTTTTTTAAGTGTAATTATAGATAAAGATAAAAAAGTAATATTATATAATAATAATTGAAAATAAAATGGTTTTTTTTTCCATGCAAATTATCTATAGAAATATGATAAAATATTGCAGATATAGATTATTAACGGACTTTTACGTTTGGGGTAAAAGTAAGTATAAAAATATATAAGTAGGTGGAAGATAATATGAAACAAGTAAGTGTTGTTGGTATAGCAGGTGGAACTGCATCAGGAAAGTCAACTATAGTAAGTTATATAAAAGAGTTTTTCAAAGATGATATAGAATTAATTTGTCATGATAGCTATTATAAAGCAAATGATGATAAAACTATGGAAGAAAGACAAAATTTAAATTATGACCATCCATCATCTTTTGAAACAAAAAGAATGATAGAGGATATAAAAAAATTAAAAGCAGGACAAGAAGTTGAAGTTCCTGTATATGATTATACTAATCATACTAGATCTAGTGAAACAGTGCTTGCTCACCCTAAAAAAGTAATAATAGTAGAGGGTATATTAATATTTGAAGATCCTGAACTTAGAGATCTTATGGATATAAAAGTATTTGTAGATACAGATGCAGATGAACGTTTAATGCGTCGTATATTAAGAGATACAAAAGAAAGAGGAAGAAGTGTTGAATCAGTATTATCACAATATGTTACTACTGTAAAACCAATGCATGAGCAATTTGTGGAACCTTCTAAAAAATATGCTGATATAATAATACCAAGAGGTGGAGAAAATACTACAGGTATTCATATATTACAAGAGCATTTAAAATTAATCTTAGCATAATAAAAAGATGAGACTTAATCTCATCTTTTTTTATTGCAGTAAATTTAAAATAATATATCTTTTTCTTCTAATTCTTTTTTTATTTCTTCTAAAGTATCTTTATCTGGAACTTCTATTGTATGAATATGATAATCCTTTGATAAACTCGATAGTTGTTTAAAATCATGTGATTTACTTTTTTCTATAAATTTTCTTAAATCTCTATTTGAAGAAATATTTAGTTCTGCTTTTATGCTGCCGTAAGTAGGATGTTCAACTATAACATCTTTTATTTTTCCGCCTAAATCAATAATGGTCTGTAACTCTGATAAAAGATGGTTCTCAGTAGTATGATTTTTACATTTTATCTGAAATTCTTGATCTTTCAAATCATATATCATATATCCAGTAGATGTAGCTAGTATATCAATTCCAGAAGCTCTTAATAATCCAATATCTTTTACAACAACTTGTCTAGTTACATTAAGTTCTTTCGCTAAATCTCCACCTTTAACAGGTTTATTAGATGTTTTTAATATATGTAGTAAATTTTCTCTTCTTTCATTGCTATTCATAACACACCTTCTTCTTTAATAATTAATTTTTTTATCATTTTATTATTCTATAAATATTTTAATCATAAATCAATATATTCCTCTTATTATATATTTTTAATTTTTATTGTTAAGTTAGTATTATAGTGTTACAATGTTTTTACAGGTGTATATACACCTATAAAAACATTGTAACAGAAAAGGGTGTTAATATGAGGGATATTTTAAAAGAAAATATTTTAAAATTAAAAAAAGAAAAAAATGCCATTATACTTGCTCATCTATATGAGCCAGATGAAATACAAGAAATAGCTGATTATGTAGGTGATTCATATTACTTAAGTAAAATTGCTCGTGATTGCCAAGAAGAATTAATTATATTCTGTGGTGTAAAATTCATGGGAGAAAGTGCAAAAATCTTATCTCCACAAAAAACTGTTATTTTACCTGCTGCTAATGCTGGTTGTCCTATGGCAGACATGGCAGATGCAGAAGATTTAAAAGAGATGATTAAAGATTATCCAGATGCATTTAAGGTATGTTATATAAATTCATCTTATGAAGTTAAAGCTCTTTGTGATGTTTCAGTAACTTCATCTAGTGCCTTAGATATAATAAAAAATGTACCAAATAAACAAATATTATTTTTACCAGACAGAAATTTAGGTAGTTATATAGCTGAATTCTTCCCTGACAAAGAGTTCATATTATGGCAAGGATTTTGTCCTACTCATGAAAGAATTTCTACAGAAGATATTATTAATGCAAAAGCTAAGCATCCAAATGTAAAGGTATTAGGTCATCCTGAATGTAATAAAGATGTTAGGGATTTATGTGATTACATAGGAAGTACAAGTGGAATAATTAATTTCGCAACAAATTGTGAAGATAATGAATTTATAATAGCTACTGAAGAAGGCATATTATATGAACTTAATAAAAGAAATCCTAATAAAAGGTTCTATTTCCCAGGGCCTATCATATGTCCTAATATGAAAAAAACTAGCTTAGAAAAAGTTTATGATGCTTTATGTGGAAAAGTTGAAGAAGTAATTCTAGATGAAGACATATCTAAAAAAGCTTTAGTATCTCTAGAAAATATGCACAAATTAGGGGAGATGGTTGTTTGTGGAAACTAAATATATTGATGTTTTAGTAGTTGGATCTGGTGTAGCAGGACTATATTGTGCTTTGAACCTTAGAAAAGATTTAGATGTAATGGTCGTTTCAAAAGATAAATTAGATTGCACTAATACTTATCTTGCACAAGGTGGTATATCTGTAGCTAGAGATATGGAAGATGTTCCTCTATTTATAGAGGATACTCTAAGAGCTGGACAATATAAAAATGATTTACAAGCAGTAAAAGTATTAACTAGAGAATCTATTGAAAATGTTGACTCTTTAGTTGCCCTAGGTCTTGATGTGGATAAAGATGAAGATGGAAACTGGGATTATACTAAAGAAGGTGCCCACTGTGTAAATAGAATTATACATACTCAAGATAATACAGGAGAAAATGTGGCTAAAACACTTATAAAAAATACCTTATCTAGAAGTAATATAAGAGTTTATGAAGATACTTTCCTTGCTGATATAATTGTTAAAAATAACAAATGTATAGGTGCTATACTTCTTAAGAATGGAAAACAAATTAATGTTTTTGCTAAAAATGTAGTACTTGCTTGCGGAGGAATTGGAGGTTTATATAAAAACTCTACTTCTCAAAGAATTCTTCGTGGTGATGGACTTGCCATAGCTCTTAGACATGATATTGAACTAAAAGATATAAATTATATTCAAATACATCCTACTGCTTTTTACGATGGCTCTACTGATGAAAGGAGATTTTTAATTTCTGAATCAGTAAGAGGTGAAGGTGGTAAGCTTTATAATATCCATGGGGAGAGATTTGTTGATGAGCTTCTACCAAGAGATGTGGTATCTCAGGCTATTTTTAAAGAAATGAAAAAAACTAATAGTCCTTATGTACTTCTAGATATAAGTTTTCTAGATGAAGACTATCTAAAAAGTAGATTCTCTACTATATATAATAAATGTTTAGAAAAAGGAACTGATATCACTAAAGAACCTATAAAAGTTTCTCCTGCTCAACATTATTTTATGGGGGGAATTAAAGTTGGACTAAACGGTGAAACTTCTATGGATAATTTATATGCAGTAGGTGAAACAGCTTGTACTGGAATACATGGAGCTAATAGACTTGCTAGTAATTCCTTACTTGAGGGTCTTGTCTTTTCTAAAAGAGCTGCTGATGTAATAAATAGTACCATCGATAATTTTAGTTTAAATAAAATTGATGTGGATAGAATATTTGCTTCTCAAGAAGAAATTGAAAGAGATAATAGTAAACTCGTTATAAAAGCTATAAGAGATAAAGGTGGAGTAATAGATGATTAATTTTTTAGTAGTAGATAAAATAATTAAAGATGCTCTAGTTGAAGATATACCTCATGAAGATATAAGTACAAATTCTGTAATTAATAAAGATTGTATTTCAACTATTGACTTAATCTGTAAAGAAGAGGGGATAATTGCTGGTCTAGAAGTGTTCAAAAGAGTTTTTGATATTCTTGGGGATGTGGAAGTAACTTTCTTAAAAAAAGATGGCGATAAAATTATTCCTGGTGATAAAATAGCTCTTTTAAAAGGTAACACTAGAAATATACTTATGGGAGAACGCGTTGCCCTTAACTTATTACAAAGAATGAGTGGTATAGCTACATTGACTAATAAATATGTAAAAGAAATAAAGCACACTAATGCAAAATTACTTGATACAAGAAAAACTACTCCTAATTTAAAAATACTAGAAAAATATGCTGTCAAAGTTGGTGGTGGTCACAATCATAGATTCAATCTATCTGATGGTGTAATGCTTAAAGATAACCATATAGCAGCAGCCGGTGGTATTCTAAACGCCGTTAAACTATGCAGAGAAAACTCCTCTTTTGTTAGAAAAATAGAGGTAGAAACGGAAAGCTTAGATATGGTAAAAGAAGCTCTTGATGCTAAGGCTGATATTATAATGCTAGATAATATGAGTCTAGATATGGCAAAAGAAGCAATTGAAATGATTGGTGATAAAGCTACTATTGAATTTTCTGGTAATGTCAGATTAGAAAATATCAAATCTATTGCTGAGATTGGTGTAGATTATATTTCTGTGGGAGCTCTTACCCACTCTGTTAAAAATCTTGATCTTAGCATGAAAAACTTAAAAAATATTGTGAAATAGAAAATAAAAATTAGATGATATCTTAAATTTTAAGATTCATCTAATTTT
>JALFMW010000360.1 GCA_022782605.1 Clostridium sp.
GCAGGTGATTTACAACACATTAAATCCAATAGCGGCGGTTGATATAAACCTTCATTAACAGACAGTAATTGAATTAAATTTACTTATACAAATTCTGATAAGGAACCTCTTTCATTACAAGCTAATCCCGTTAAAATATCTCAAATTTATGGACTATATGGGATTGTTAATGCTAATTCTACAACATCTACTTCAAAAGAAGAAACATTAAAGTTTATTAATGATAATACGAAACATCCTATTTACCCTCTTGTAAAAAATTATAGGTCAATGGGAGCTGGCAAAGAAGAAATTTGTTTAGATGATCCGTTCTTTACATTAGGTTATAATATTATTGCTGATAACGCCGCGAATAGTAAGTTTACTTTAAAGTATCAAAATAGGAGTCTGTCTGTCTCTTATGTAATCAAATAGGTAGCGCTTATGAAAAACTACAATATTAATACTTTATTAGATAAGCATAATTTTAGCGCTTATTATAATCTATATTGTCCAATTGCTTTACAAGCGCAAACATTAACCAGCTGAAAAGATTATTATTTCCCAGATTTTGCCGACTATACGACTAAAAATGGTTATAGCTGTAAAAATTTAGGATTTAGAGATTCTCTATTAGTTGATACTACAAATTATAGCGAATTTACTGATGCCGCGGGTCAAACTAAAACATGGGAATCTGGCACTCAATTTATAAATAATTATCGTCCATCCAATAGTGCTGATAATTTGGATAATGAAGCACGTTTAAAGGAAACTAATTATTTAATTTTACCTCCAAGCTCTAATTATTTCTATGTTCCTGGCTATTTTGAAAGAGACGGCGCAACAATATATGGGTTTCAGCGCTACTTTGATAAGAATTCAGAAGTTGCTAAATACGGTTATAGATGGTCTTCTTTAACAAATGGGAATAGGCCTCGATATTTTGGTGAAGTTGCGACGCATGCTTTGCATAGAACATTCGCCATACCTGGTCAATCGTTGCCGTATTTGCGGAGGCTAGAAGATCAGACTATAGGGCTACGTGGGACTCCGCAACGTTTCCCAAAACCTATTGATGAATTAATTAGTATAGAAAATCACCAATTAGAAACAATAGTAGCTGATTCATTAATTAATAATTATGACGACCCGCAAAGAGATCAAGCCCGTTATGATTATAAATTTAGTTATCAGTTTACAACGCCCTCAGAAGATGGTAGTAATTGATATGTTCCTAAAGAATATGTTGCTAATTGGGCTTTACTGTTAGTATAAGGAGAATAAATAACATTATGTCTTATTTTAAATTAGAATTGCTTAATTTGGCGGAATCACCTATTGATATTCTCAGTAGCGCCGCCGATAGCCAGCGTGTCTATTATTTAGCTAATACCATTAGCGAATTTTATTCTCCCGCACAGAAGGCTAACGGTAATTATTCTGTTAAATCTCAGACTAATACCTACTGCTATTCCTATGATGAATCTTTATCCTTACATACTAATGGTCAAAAGGAATTAACCTTTAAGTTAAATGACCAAATCATCTATCAAGACCAATTAATTCGCAACCCATTTACGATTTCAATTGTTGTTGGTAGTCAATTGTTGTTAACTGATAAAAACCATCAGCAATATTTGTTTACGGTAAAGTCAATTAATACTTCCTTTGAAAAGAATAACTTAGTCTATGAATACAGCTGTCAAGATAGTTTTTCTTATCAATTATCGCGCCAAAATAACGGCTACACCATCAATAATGATAGCTCCTCTGAAACGTTTATCGGCGCTAAATCAGTTGACTGGTGGATAGAAAAAATCTGTAAAGAATGTAATATTCATTACGTTTATTTGCCGTTGCAATTAGGCTTATACCAAGATAAAAACGGCGCTATACACACTTATAGTGCGCCAGTTAAAGATCTTGATACCGTTATTAAACCTTATTATAAACAAATTGACTATCCAGATTTCTTTACTCAATTCCCGTTTTCCATAAGCGGTTCTACTGCTAATGCGGCGATAATTGCGGCGGCAGAAACAGTAGGATTGCAAGTTCAAACGTATGAGAAGGTATACAGTGATGCCGATAAACATTTGTATATACTGCGTTACTTCTGGCTAAAACCGCTTAAAGATAATGTGCGCGGAATCACTGGTTGCAAATATTCGCCAAATCGAGATGTTCAAGATTTTAGCTTAAGTTTCTCTGGTGATAATTTGTCATCCATTCTTAACATACAAAGTAGAACTCGTGAAAATAAGGAATTAGTCAGTTTACTTCCAACTGTTTCTCCATTCTTTGCTAGCTTATTTGGAACTAAATACTGGCAAAATAAAGAATATTATGCTGGCAGGTTTAACACGTTATGCCACGGTTTTTATTTAACTGCCAATTACCAGTATAAGGATAATAAATTAATCCCTGATCAAGGAACAACCGATATTTTAGCGAATTGTATAATTACCATACCAACTGGTTCAGATGCAACTACAACTTTTGTTTTTGATACAAAAAGTAGCTCTACCTTGTTAGATATATGACATTTATATGATAAAGTTAATTTCATTCAAGGCGGTTTATGTTGTATTTTAACTGGTAATAAGGTTAATCAATACAAATCTATTTGGAACCGTTGGCATTGGGTCTTATTAGAAAAGAACGCCGACAATACTTTTACTCTTTTACAAACATTAACTGAA
>JALFMW010000362.1 GCA_022782605.1 Clostridium sp.
TATCTATAAATTATATTTAAATTTAATTTACACCTTTTCTTTATACAGCTGCTTTTTCTCTTCTTTTTTCAAGAGATTTCATAACATCTGAATAGAACTTACCATGTAATTTATAACATTTGCTATAAACTACAGCACATAAAACCATAAGTATTGCTGGTATTAAAAACATTATTACTTTCATTCCAAATATAGTAGATGCAGTTTGAGTAGCATTTGGAACATATTTTATTAAGCTTAATCCAAAACCTATAATTAATCCACTAAATGCAGTTGAGAATTTAACTATAAAAGTTTGTGCTGAGAATATTATACTTTCACTTCTTTTTCCTAATTTATATTCACCATAGTCAACAGCATTTGAAATCATAACTGTAGTTGCTGCATTTATTAATCCAACACCTAAATTATAAGCTATTCCTGCTAAACATAATAATATACTATTTCCCATACCACTTACTATAAACATTCCACCAAATCCTAATACAGTTAGAATGCATGCTATTGTATAAACATTTTTTCTTCCTACTACTTTAGATATTCTAGGGAATAATATTAATGCTGCTACTTGAGTTACTGTTCCCATTGCCACAAATGTAGCATATAAATTTAAATCTTTTATTGCATATGTAAAGAAATAAACTAAAAATCCGCTATATAAAAACTGTGCAACTTGGAAAATTACAACTGATGCTATTATTACTAAAAGTTGATCGTTTTTTCCTAAAATAGTTACTATCTCTGATATTTTTATCTTATCTTTATTTTCTACCACATTTTTTTCTTTAACGTTTAAAACTGTTACTAATGTAGATATTACAAATATTATTGATATTATTATACCTAATCTAAAATAACCTTGTGATTTACTAGCTACTCCAAGTATACCAATTAACATTAAACCAAAAGTATTTACTGATGCTCCCCCAAGTGTTGCAAATATTCTAGGTATTACTGCAATTTTATCTCTTTCTTCTGGATTACTTGTAAAAGATGGTACCATTGACCAATAAGGTATATCCATAATAGTGTATGTCATCCCCCAAAGTATATAAGCCACTGAACAATATACATATACCATTTTTCCTTGTAAAAAGTTAGCTGGATTTAAGAATAAAAATACTAATACAACTGCGTTTATTAATGTTCCTATTAAAATCCATGGTCTAAATTTTCCCCATTTAGTTTTAGTATTGTCAACTATAAGCCCCATGACTGGATCATTTACTGCATCCCAAAATCTAGAAAAGAAGAATAAGCTTCCTACAAATACTGAAGAAATACCTACTTCATCTGTAAAAAATATCATAAGATATGTTGCTACTACTGCATAAACCATATCTTTTCCAAATGCTCCTATCCCATAAGAGTATTTTTCTTTTGCTGTTACTTTTTCCATTTTAATTTAACCCCTCCATAACTTCATATAAATTAACTTAGAAAATGTTTTCTTTTTCAACATTTTTTTATTATAATTATTGTTTATTTAAGTATATTTTAATTTTTTATATTTATTTATAGAATATTTTTATGTTATTTAAATATGGTTTAATGTTGTTTTTAGTATAATTATGGATTTTTAAAAACAAAAAAGCCGACTTCTATTTAATATAGAAATCAGCTTTTAATAATAAAAATTTGCTTTTTAAAAATCTATTTTATATATTTTTAGTTTTTATTTACCTATAAACATTTGTGTCCAATATAAAGTACCTTTTGCATCTTTTGCAACACCTATGCCTATTTCTGTATAATTTTTATTTAATATATTTTCTCTGTGACCTTGAGAATTCATCCAAGCATTTACAACTTGTGCTGGAGTTTTTTGACCTTTAGCTATATTTTCTCCTGCAGTTTTATAGCTTATATTAAATTTTTTCATCATTTCAAATGGTGAACCATAAGTTGGCGATGTATGACTAAAGTAATTTTTATTTATCATATCTTGTGATTTTAAAGTAGCTACATTTGATAATTTAGCGTTAAGAGATAATTGAGCTAAACCTAATTTGGCTCTTTCTACATTAACAAGTCTAACTACTTCTTTTTGAAAACTTGCAAATTCACCCGTAACATTCTCATTTGATACAATATTATCTTTATCAGTATCTACATTGTTATTATTCTGATTATTATTTTCATTATTTGTATTATTATTTGGCTTGTCGTTATTTCCTATGTTTGTATTATTATTTTGATTATCCCCTCCATTAGAAGAGTTATTATCTTGAGATGGTTTATTAATTCCACCTAAATTTATTAAATGTTTTTTCCCATTCACAAAGATATATGTAACACCTTTTTTATTAGTTATAGTCATATTATTTTTACATAATGCACTTGATGATACTACAGTAGATCCTGCCATAATCGTTA
The DNA here is from genome assembly GCA_022782605.1 of Clostridium sp. Taxonomy (GTDB): domain Bacteria; phylum Bacillota; class Clostridia; order Peptostreptococcales; family Peptostreptococcaceae; genus Terrisporobacter. The sequence goes on from JALFMW010000362.1 coordinate 2,377, forward strand.
CTAATCCTGCCATTACTAAGCTTTTAATTTTTTTATTCATATTATACACGTCCTTTTTCTGATTTTGTTACCATTTTGTAACCTTTTAGTTACACTTTTTCCCTTGCGAATAATATTCTATCATTGTTTAGTTAGATTTTTAACTGTTATTTAATGTAAATTTATTATTTTACCCATTATATCTTAGTAAAATACTAGTTTTTTTATAAAAATAAAAAATAAAAAAATA
>JALFMW010000383.1 GCA_022782605.1 Clostridium sp.
TCAAGCGGTCAAGACACCGCCCTTTCACGGCGGTAACAGGGGTTCGATTCCCCTATGAGTCACCATGCGGGTGTAGCTCAATGGTAGAGTTCCGGCCTTCCAAGCCGGCTGTGAGGGTTCGATCCCCTTCACCCGCTCCATTTGATTATCCCGGGACCATAGCTCAGCTGGGAGAGCACCTGCCTTACAAGCAGGGGGTCACAGGTTCGAGCCCTGTTGGTCCCACCATTAAATAAATATGCGGGAATAGTTCAGCGGTAGAGCGCAACCTTGCCAAGGTTGAAGTCGCGAGTTCGAATCTCGTTTCCCGCTCCATATATATGGGTGCATAGCTCAGCTGGATAGAGCAACGCCCTTCTAAGGCGTGTGTCCGGGGTTCGAATCCCTGTGCGCTCACCAATTAAAGTTTCACATTAGTGAAACTTTTTTTTTATAAAAATTTAAAATTTGTATAAAATTAACCTATAATAAAAAATATAAAAATAATATACATTAATAAAGAGATAAGATAGTTTGTATATAGTTGTACTATTATAGTATAATACATAGTGTAAAAGGTTAATAAACTATTGAACGGGAGGATAAGATATGTCCGATATAAATTCTTTTTTAAATGGTTTTATTGATATAATATTAAGAATGAGTATATATGACCTTGTAGATATATTAATAGTAGCATATATATTTTATAAAATTTTCATGTTCATAAAAGATACAAGAGCAGAACAAGTTTTTAAAGGAATAGTGGTATTATTATTAGCAACTGAACTTAGTTCTGTGTTTAAATTACATACACTTTATTGGATATTAAAAAATGCACTTAGTTTAGGAGTTATAGCAGTTTGTATTATATTCCAACCAGAACTTAGAGCAGGATTTGAACACTTAGGAAGAGCTAACTTCAATTTAATAGGAAAAAATTCAGATAATGAGGAAATTAAAAAATTAGAAAAAACTATAGATGAGATAGTAGAAACATTATATTCTTTATCAAGACAAAGAATAGGAGCACTTATTATATTAGAAAGAGAGACAAAAATATCAGATATAATAAGTACGGGAACAATTATAGACGGAGATGTTTCTAGACAATTATTAATAAATATATTTATACCAAATACACCACTTCATGATGGTGCCGTAGTAATAAGAGAAAATAAAGTAAAGGCAGCAGCCTGTTTTCTACCTTTAAGTCAAAGTAAAGATTTAACTAAAGATTTAGGAACTAGACATAGAGCTGGTGTTGGAATAAGTGAAGTATCTGATTGCATCACATTGATAGTATCAGAGGAAACAGGAGAAGTATCAATAGCTAAATCAGGTAAACTATATAGAAATATAGATAAGGAAAGAATGGGGAATATATTAAAGAAAAATTTAAATAAAACAGCATCAGAAGATAAAAGTTTCTTTAAAGGTGGGATATTTAAATGAAAAATAACTTAAAAAAGAATACGAAGATTAAGTTAATATCTTTTCTTAGTGCAGTTGTATTATGGATGTATGTTATGGCGATTGTTGATCCAGAAGATACAAAACTCTTTGAAAACATACCTGTTGCAGTTACAAATACTGAAGAGCTTGAAGAGGATGATTTGGTAGTATATCCAAAGTCAGATTTAGTAACAGATATTTATATAACAGGCAAGTTATCTGATTTACAAAAAATAAATGAAGATGATATACATATAAATGGTTCTATAAATAATCCTATAGAAGGTAAAAACTATTTATATTTAAAAGTAAATCCTACAAAGCAAGTATCATATGAGTTTAAATCAGATTTTATAGTAGTAAAGCTAGAAAAGCTTATTCATAGAGAAAAAGATATTAATACTGAGATAATTGGGGAATATAAAGATGATGTGGATACTATAACATTACAACAGAGTACAGTAAGTGTATCTGCACCAAGAGTTTTAATAGAACAAGTTGATCATATAAAAGCAACAGTTCAAGTTGATAGTAAAGAAAATGATAACTTAAATCAGAGAGTAAAATTAACAGCAGTAGATGTAGATGGTAAAGAAGTTACAGGAGTAAATTTAGCAACTAAAAGTATAAATGCAGAAATAAAGTTTTTAGAAGAAAAAAATGTACCAATAAATATTCAACAACAAGGTGACTCAGAAGACATAAAATCTTATGAAGTTAATCCTAAAGAAGTTATCTTAAAAGGAAAAAAAGAAATATTAGATAAAATTACTTATATTAAAACTGAAAAAATAGATTTGTCTACAATAGGAGTTTCTAAAAAAATAAATTTAATTATTCCAGAAGGTGTAACATTAGAACAAACAAGTATTACGATTAAACCAAAAGATAAAGAAAGCTTAATACAGAGAATAATTTATAATAAAGATGAAGTAGAGTTGATAAATAATTCTAATGATATTAAAGAAACTGATTTAAATATACCAGATAGCATTAACGTGGAAGTACAATTAGAAGATTCAGATACAACAATATCTAAATCAGATATAAGTTTATATATAGATTTAGAGAATGGATATGATGAAGATAAAGAATATACTATTAACTATAAATCAGATTTAGAATTTAAAAATATAAAAATAATACCAAGTACTGTTGGTAGATAAAATATTTATAAAAAATAAAGTGTAATCTAATTGACCATTTTAATTTTAAGTCATTAGATTACACTTATTTTATTTATTTAAAATTATAGTAAGATTGTAAAATAATAGTAATTAAAAAATTTATTTGAAATTTCATTTTAATATTATACAATAGGAAATAATATTATGCTAGAATATAAGTAGTTAGAAAAATTTGTAAAAATCAATAATTAAAATTTATATACAAAAATGAAATTAATACTATTCAAACCAAATTTAAAGCAACTAAATAGAAATAATTTAGGAGGGGAAAATGAGGAATATAGACGATATTATTAAATTTGCTAAAGAAAGAGGACCGAAAACGATTTCAGTAGCTTGTTGTCAAGATGAAGAAGTATTAATAGCAGTTGAAAATGGAAGAAAAGAACACATCGTAAATGCAATTCTTATTGGGGATATAGATAAAACGAAAAAAATAGCAAAAAATTTAAATATAAATCTTGATAACTATGAGTTGATAGATATTAAAGACATGTCAGAAGCTTGTCTAAAGGCTGTTGAACTAGTATCTAGTGGAAAAGCTGACATGGTTATGAAAGGATTAGTTGACACTTCTATAATATTAAAAGCAGTACTTAACAAAGAGGTTGGATTAAGAACAGGTAATATATTAAGCCATGTAGCTGTATTTGATATTGAAGGATATGATAGATTATTTTTTATTACAGATGCAGCTATGAACCTAGCACCAGATGTAAATGGTAAAAAACAGATAATTGAAAATGCATGTTCAGTAGCAAGAGCTTTGGATATAGAGGAACCAAAGGTAGCGTTGATATGTGCCAAGGAAAAGGTTAACCCAAAGATGAAAGATACGGTTGAAGCTAAAGAATTAGAAGATATGTATCTAAGAGGAGAAATTAAAAATTGTATAGTTGGAGGACCTTTTGCTTTGGATAATGCAATAAATGAAGAGGCAGCTAAACATAAAGGCATGAATCATCCAGTAGCAGGAAAGGCAGATATATTAGTAGTTCCAGATATAGAAGCAGGAAATGTATTATACAAATCAATAACATACTTTTCAAAATGCGAGAATGCAGGTTTAATAGTAGGAGCAAAAGCGCCTATAATATTAACTTCAAGAGCTGATAGTGATAAAACTAAGTTGAATTCAATAGCACTTGGTGTTCTAGCAAGCACAAAAAAATAATATTAATTTAAAGGAAGGTTATTGTAGTGGGAGAGTATAAGATTTTAACTATTAATCCAGGTTCAACGTCAACTAAAATTGCAGTATTTAAAAATGAAGAATTATTATATGAAAAAACATTAAGACACTCATCAGAAGAAATCACAAAATATGAAAAAATAGCAGATCAATTTGAATTTCGTAAATCAGTAATAGAAGAAGCTTTGAAAGAAGCAAATATAAAATTAGAGGATTTAGATGCCATAGTAGGCAGGGGAGGACTTTTAAGACCAATACAAGGTGGAACTTATAAAGTAAGTGAAGTAATGGTAGAGGATTTAAAAGTTGGTATACTAGGACAACATGCATCTAATTTAGGTGGAATAATAGCAAAAGAAATGGCAGATGAAGTTTCTATACCATCTTTTATAGTTGACCCAGTTGTTGTTGATGAAATGGAAGATGTGGCTAGAATATCTGGGGTACCAGAAATTCCAAGAGTAAGTATATTCCATGCTTTAAATCAAAAAGCAATAGGAAGAAGAGCAGCACAAGATATGAATAAAAAATATGAAGATTGTAATTTCCTAATTGTACATATGGGTGGAGGAGTTACAGTTGGAGCTCATAGAAAAGGTAAAGTTATAGATAATACTAATGGTCTTGATGGAGAGGGTCCATTCTCTCCTGAAAGAAGTGGTGGTCTTCCTGTGGGAGGATTAATGAGGTTGTGCTATGGTGATGAATTAAGTAAATCTGAATTAGGAAAGAGAATAAAAGGAAATGGCGGAGTAGTTGCTTATTTAGGAACTAATGATATAAGAGATGTGGAAGATATGATTAGTAAAGGTGATGAAAAAGCTAACTTAATTTATGAAGCTATGGTTTACCAAATATGTAAAGAAATAGGAGCATATGCTACAGTTCTTAAAGGAGATGTAGATGCAATAATTTTAACTGGAGGAATTGCTTATTCTAAAAAAATAAGAGAAGAAATAGAAAGTAGAGTTAAGTTTATAGCTCCAGTAATATCATATCCAGGTGAAGATGAAATGATTGCTCTTGCTCAAGGAGGGTTAAGAGTATTAAATGGTGAAGAAAAAGCTTTAGACTATGAAAAAGAAGCTTTAGCTTATTAATATATAAACTGAAAATAGGTGAAAAATTATGATAAAAGACGATAAAAGAATTAGACTTTTTATAGGTCATTATGGAAGTGGGAAAAGTGAAGTTTCTATTAATTATGTTACTACACTTAGAAAACAAGTTGAAGGAGAAGTAGCATTAGCAGATTTAGACGTAGTAAATGTTTACTTTAGAACTAGAGAAAAAAAAGATTTAATGAAAGAATTAGGAATTACACCTATTGACAGTTCTATTGAAACAACTACACTTGATGTTCCTGCTGTTTCAGCAGAGATTATGAGACCTTTACATGACAAGTCAGTTAACTATGTAATAGATGTAGGGGGAGATAACGTAGGTGGAAGAGTAGTGGGAAGATTTGCGAAACAGTTTGAACAAGATGACTATGATATGTTTTATGTAGTCAATGCTAATAGGGAGAAAACTCAAACTGCTAAGGAAGTTCTTGGATATATAGATGCAATAGAAGCTTCTTCTAAATTAAAGGTAACAGGTCTTGTTAATAATACACATATGTTAAGAGAGACAACAGTTGAAGATCTTTTAAAAGGACAAGAAGTTGCAAGAGAAGTATCTAAGATAAGAAATATACCAATTAAATATGTATGTTGTTTAGAAAGTCTAGTAGATAAGTTACCAACAGACTTAGAAGGAGATATATTGCCTATAAAACTTTATCTAAGAGAAGACTGGATGTAGTTTTGGGCTAAATATAAGAAATAATTAAGGGAGGCTTAACAATGGCTAAAGGGAGAGTATTTTTCAATGTAGAACGTTGCAAAAGTTGTGGATTATGTGTAGAGGCATGTCCAAAAGGAATACTTGCAATTGACACAGATGTCATAAATGCAAAGGGGTATAATCCAGCTAAAATAGTTGACGAAGAAAAATGCGTAGGATGTGCAAGTTGTGCTTTAATGTGCCCTGATGTAGTTATAACAGTAGAAAGAGATTAATTATTTTATAATAAGGGGGATTAATAATGGCTAAAATTCTAATGAAAGGTAACGAAGCATTTGGTAAAGCAGCTATAGAAGCTGGTTGTCATTACTTCTTTGGTTATCCAATAACTCCACAAAGTGAGTTACCAGAATATTTATCAAGAGAACTACCTAAGGTTGGAGGGGCTTTTGTTCAAGCTGAGTCTGAAGTTGCAGCCATAAACATGGTTTATGGTGCAGGTGGAAGTGGTACAAGAGTTATGACATCTTCATCTTCACCAGGGGTAGCATTAAAACAAGAGGGAATAACTTATTGTGCAGGTGCAGAAGTGCCATGTGTAGTACTTAATGTAATGAGAGGTGGTCCAGGACTTGGAACTATACAACCATCTCAATCAGATTACTATATGGCAACAAAAGGTGGAGGAAATGGTGATTATAGAACTCCAGTATTTGCACCAGCATCTGTTCAAGAAGCCGTTGATATGATAATAGAAGCTTTTGATGTAGCTGATTTATATAGAACGCCAGTCATGGTTTTAGCAGATGGTATGATAGGTCAAATGATGGAACCAGTAGATTTTGACAAAGAAAGAAAAGCAAGAGAAATACCAGAAAAGACTTGGGCAGCAAATGGAACAGGAGGAAAAAGACAACCTAACGTAATAAACTCTTTATACTTACAATCAGAAGAATTAGAGCAACATAACTTAAAACTAGAAAAGAAATATAAAGCAATAGAAGAAAATGAGGTACAGTATGAAATGTATCATACTGAAGATGCTGAATTAGTATTTGTTTCATATGGAACAGTATCTAGAATAGTAAAAACAACAGTAGACCAATTAAGAGAAGAAGGATATAAAGTTGGTTTAATAAGACCAAAAACATTATGGCCATTCCCTAATGAAGCATTTAAGCAAATACCAAATGCGAAGAATTTATTAGTTGTTGAAATGAGTTTGGGACAAATGATAGATGATGTTAAATTAGCTTGCGAATGTAAATTACCAGTAGATTTCTATGGTAGATCAGGAGGTATGATTCCAACGCCAGCTGCTATAGGTAAAAAAGCTAAAGAAATAATAGGGGGGGAAAAATAATGGCTGTAGTTTTTAAGAGAACTGAAGGTTTACAAGATGTTGCAACTCACTACTGTCCAGGATGTACTCATGGTATAATCCATAGATTAGTGGCAGAAGTATTAGAAGAAATGGGATTATTAGGAGATGCTATAGGTGTAGTTCCTGTAGGATGTTCTGTTTTAGCATATAAATATTTTAATGTAGATACTCAAGAAGCTGCTCATGGTAGAGCTCCGGCAGTAGCTACAGGTATAAAAAGAACTCATCCTGATAAATTTGTTTTTACTTATCAAGGTGATGGAGACTTATCTTCAATAGGTATGGCAGAAATAGTTCATGCAGCAGCTAGAGGTGAAAAAATAAGTACTATATTTGTAAATAACGGAATATATGGTATGACAGGTGGTCAAATGGCACCTACTACTTTAATAGGACAAAGAGCTACTACTGCTCAAAATGGTAGAAATCCAGAAATAAATGGTTTCCCTATAAGAGTTAGTGAAATGCTAGCAACTTTAACAGGGGCAGTATTTGTAGAAAGAGTTTCTGTTGATACACCAGCAAACGTTAGAAAAGCTAAAAAAGCTATTAAAAAAGCATTCCAAGTTCAACAAGCAGGTTTAGGCTTCGGTATAGTTGAAGTATTATCAACATGTCCAACTAACTGGGGTCTAGCACCTAATGATGCTCTTAAGTGGTTAAGAGAAAATATGATGGCCTACTATGAGGTGGGAAATAAAAAAGATATTGAAGTTGAAGTTGAGGAGGCGAAATAATATGGCAACATCAAGAGTAATATGTGCGGGATTTGGTGGCCAAGGTGTTATGTCTATGGGACAATTATTGACATATGCAGGAATGCTAGAAGGTAAAGAAGTTTCTTGGTTACCTTCTTATGGACCTGAAATGCGTGGAGGTACAGCAAACTGTGCAGTAACTGTTTCTGACAAACCAGTAGGTTCTCCTGTTATAACAGATGATGCTACTTGCGCTGTTATAATGAATAAACCTTCTATGAAGTTTGCAAATGATGTAGTTCCAGGAGGTCATGTATTAGTTAATAGCTCATTAATAGATATAAAAGTTGAAAGAGATGATGTTGATGTAACTTATATACCAGCAAATGAACTAGCAGCAGAAATAGGAATGCCTAAAGTTGCTAATATGATAATGCTAGGTGCTTGTTTAAAAGTTACAGAAGCTGTTGATATAGAATCAGTTCTTCAAGCATTTTTAAAAGTTTTTGGAGAAAGAAAATCTAAATTTATACCAATAAATAGAGAAGCTTTACAAAAAGGAATGGATGCTGTAGCAACAGCAGATGCTTAGAATTTGAATAAAAATAAAATTTTATATGTGGGAAAAAGACAATGGAAATAATTCTATTGTCTTTTTTTTATTTAAGTATTAAAATAATCCTATGGTTATAATTAAAATTTAATATTTAATACATAAACTGAATAAAATAAACTTATGAATATAGATATTCTCGTTATGAAGGGAGTTTTTCGATGAGAAAATATTTTGGAACAGACGGAGTTAGAGGAGTTGCTAATACGGAACTTACTTGTGACTTAGCATATAGATTAGGTAGAGCTGGAGGATATGTTTTAGCTCAAGGAGATCATAGAGTAAAAGTTGTAGTAGGAAAAGATACAAGAATGTCAGGTGACATGTTAGAATCAGCACTAATTTCTGGATTAATGTCAGTTGGATGTGATATAATTCCTGTAGGAGTTATACCAACACCAGCAGTTGCTTATTTAACTAGAAAATATAATGCAGATTGTGGAGTTGTTATATCAGCATCTCATAACCCAATGGAAGACAATGGTATAAAATTCTTCAATAAAGATGGATTTAAATTAGATGATGCAATAGAGCTAGAAATAGAAAAGTATATAGAAGATATTGAAAAAGTTGATTGTAATCCAGTAGGTGAAAATGTTGGAACAATAATACATGAACATAATGCTACAAGAGATTATGTAGATTATTTAAAATCTATAATAAATGTGGATTTAAGTGGAATGAAAGTTGTTTTAGACTGTGCTAATGGAGCTTCTTATAAAGTTGCACCAATGGTATTTAAAGAATTAGGTGCTAATGTTATAGATATAAATACTTCACCAAATGGAAAGAATATTAATGATAAATGTGGATCTACTCATCCAGAAATGCTACAAAAATCTGTTGTAGAAAATAAAGCAGATTTAGGACTAGCTTATGATGGAGATGCAGATAGATTAATTGCTGTTGATGAAAATGGAAACATTGTAGATGGAGATCATATAATGATATTAAGCGCAGTTTATTTAAAGAAAAAAAATGAGCTGGCAAATAATACATTAGTAGTTACTGTAATGACTAATATAGGTCTAAATGTTGCAGCAAGGGAACATGGAATAAATCTTGAAACAACAGATGTTGGAGATAGATACGTAATAGAAGCTATGAAAAAAGGTAACTTTAATTTAGGTGGAGAACAATCAGGACACATGATATTCTCAGACTATAATACTACAGGTGATGGCGTATTAAGTTCATTAATGTTATCTAAAATAATAATGGAAGAGAAAAAATCTCTATCAGAATTAGCTTCAATTATGAATGTTTACCCACAAGTATTAGTAAACGTTGAAGTTAAAAATGAAGTTAAAAATAAATTCATGGAATTTGAAGAAATAAAAAATGAAATAGCAAGAATAGAAGAACTTATGGAAGGATGTGGAAGGGTTTTAATTAGACCATCTGGAACACAACCATTAGTTAGAGTAATGCTAGAGGGTAAAGAGGAAGGTCAAATAAATGAGTTAGCAAATAACTTGGCTAATCTTATTAAAGAAAAATTATCGTAAACTTTAAGTAAATGCTAAGAAATAACCTTAGTATTTACTTTTAAGCGCCAGAACTTAACGAAGAACATAGTTTTATAGTAGTATTGGGGGTTAAGTTGACGAGGACAGAGTTAATCGATTTTTCGGCGGATGCTCTGCGGTGCGTTTACCATCGTAAAAGTTTTCTCAAATCATAGAAGTGATTCTGTGGACAAAGGAAAACTTAAGTAAGCTTTTTCATGACCTAACTCTAAAAATATATAAAATAATATTTTTAGGAGGACACAGTATATGTGTGGAATAGTTGGATATTTAGGAAAAAGACAGGCAACAGAAGTTCTTATTGATGGTCTGTCAAAATTAGAATACAGAGGATATGACTCTGCAGGTGTTGCTGTAAACACTGGAAATGAATTAGCAATAAGAAAATTCAAAGGAAGACTAGCAATACTTGCTGAAGATTTACAAAAGGATCCTATTGATGGGCATTTAGGTATAGGACATACAAGATGGGCTACTCATGGAGAACCATCAGATGTAAACTCACATCCTCATTTCAATATGGATAGAACTATAGCTGTTGTTCACAATGGTATAATAGAAAACTACCTTGAATTAAGAGCTGAATTAGAAGCTGAAGGAGTTAAATTCTTATCTCAAACAGATACAGAAATAGCTGCTCACATGGTAAGCAAATACTACGAAGGAAATCTTTTAGATGCTGTTTATAAAGCAACTTCAAGATTTAGAGGAGCTTATGCTTTAGGTGTAGTATGTGCTGATAATGCAAATGAATTAGTTGCAGTAAGAAAAGATAGTCCATTAGTTGTAGGTTTAGGTGAAGATGAAAATATGATAGCATCTGATATACCTGCAATATTAAAATATACAAGAAATGTTTACTTCTTAGAAAATGGTGAGTTTGTTCATATATTAGGAGATAAAGTTACTGTTTTAAATGAAAATAAAGAAGTAGTACAAAAAGAAGTGAGTGAAATAACTTGGGATGTGGAAGCTGCATCTAAAGGTGGATTCGATAGCTTTATGGCTAAAGAAATATATGAACAACCAAAAGGTGTTGAAGATACATTACTAAGAAGATTAGATGAAAATGGAAGAATTAAATTAGACGATATAAAAATAACTAAAGAAGATTTAGATAAAATAAACAAAGTTTATATAGTAGCATGTGGTACTGCTTATCATGCAGGACTTGTTGGTAAATATGCTATAGAAAAATTTGCAAAAATACCAGTAATAGCTGATATAGCATCTGAATTTAGATATTCAGATCCATTTGTAGA
>JALFMW010000005.1 GCA_022782605.1 Clostridium sp.
GATGGAAAGTTGTATGTGAATTTGACCAAATACAGTACAACTACGTCTCATCATCAGACCTTAGTAAAGAGACATCTATTCGATGTTGCCTATAGGTTTGTATATGAGATTGCACGTAATAAAGTACATATAATCCCGAAATATGACAGAGTATTCTAATAAAACTAATGATAGAGTAAATCATCCTTCTCATTACACATGGCTTAAAGATTTATGTGGGATTGAAGTAATTGATATTACTAGACACATGAATTTTAATCTTGGGAATGTTATAAAGTATATTTTACGAGCTGGACATAAATCTGAAGAAGGTTTAAGTGATAAACAAAAACATATAGAGGATTTAAAGAAAGCATTGTTTTATATTAAAGACGAAATTAAAAGATTAGAAGAAAAGGAGAAAAAAGATGGAAAGTAATTATCCTTTAGGAGTAAATGATAAAAATATAGATGAATTAAGGGGAGAAACTTCCCCTAATTCACCTATTGAAATAAATGTACGAGTTGTTAATACTTTAGTTAAAGATGTTAATATAACTACTGAAGATTATAAAGAAGGTAAAGCTACTACTTATGATTTTTCAGAAAGTAATTTAGAGAAAGACTATATGTCACAACATTGTACTATTATAGAGTTATTAGAGTATTTAAAAAATTATGTTTATGAAGATATGAAATCCTCAACTTCAGAATGGGAAAGAATTAAATATGAAAATATTTATAAAGATTGTTGTGGATGGAAAGAAGATCTTTTAGAAATTGAACCATAAATAATAATAATATGCCTAGTTATAAAAATGGTAATTACATTGTAACTATCTTAGAGGATGGTACAAAAATTCGTAAAACAGGAGAAGATGAATTTATTCCTAAATTTAGTGAGAACATAGACTGTAAAATTACAGATAAGTGTTCTCAAATGTGTAAATTTTGTTATGAAGGATGTACACCAGATGGTAAACATAGTGACCTCTTCTCCTTCCCTTTTATCAACTCTTTTCATCCTTACACTGAAATAGCCTTAAATGGTAATGATTTAGATCATCCTGATATTGATAAGTTTCTTAAATTTCTTAAAGAAAAGAAAGTATTTGCTAATATTACAGTAAATCAAAATCAATTCTTTAATAACTATGATAAAATAAAAGAATGGTCTAAAAATAAATTAGTATATGGAATAGGAGTATCACTTATTCATCCTACAAAAGAACTTATTGAAAAGATGAATAGTATTCCCAATACAGTACTTCATACTATTATTGGTATCTTATCAGAGGATGATGTTGAGAAGTTAAAAAATCATGATTTAAAAGTATTACTTCTTGGATATAAAGACCTTCAAAGAGGTATTAATTACCATAAAGAACATAATGATTTAATTAAAAAGAATTCTCAATATTTATTTGATAACTTAGATAAAATTGCAAGTTACTTTAAAGTTTTAAGTTTTGATAATTTAGCTATTGAACAATTAAAAGTAAAGAGAATTTTAACTAAGAAAGAGTGGGAAGAATTTTATATGGGAGATGACGGTAATTATACTTTTTATATTGATATGGTGAAAGGAGAGTTTGCTAAGAATTCAATATCTAAAGAAAGATTTCCTATTGGTAATAAAACTCTGGATGAAATGTTCCATTTTATTTTAAATAAATATAATAAATTATGAAAATACAAGTAAGACAAGGATTATTTGAGACAAACTCTAGTTCTACTCATTCCTTAGTAATGTTCAAAGGAAGTGATTGGGAATTATTCAAAGAGGGGAAAATGGTTATAGAAAATAGTTTTTATAGTAATAAACTTATAAGGAGAGAAGATGTTCCAAAAGGAAAATCTATTTTCGACCCAAAAAGCTCTAATGATATATTTTTCTATGACTATATTCCTTATGAGGCTTGGATAAATATGAATGATTATACAGATGGATATGAAGTAATTATGGATAAAGTAGAAGATTCAAATGGAATTGATTACACTGTTGTTGCTTCCATTTATGCTTATGAGTAATACTATGAAAATACAAATTAGAAAAAGTGTATTTGAAACTAATTCAAGTTCAGTACATACATTAACAATAACTAAGAATCCAAATAATCTAAAATTTCCAAAGAAACTTATTTTTGATAGTGGAGACTATGGATGGGAACACGCTTGTCTTACTACTCCAGAAGAAAAAGCAAGTTATTTATGGGAAGGTATTAAATCAGTATTCCCAAATGATGCAAATTTTGGTATCGTTGAGCATAATAAGTTTATTAATTCTATAACTCATATACTTAAATCTGTAGGAGTAGAAGCAGTGTTTAAATATAATAATCCTAAATATATAAAATCTAAATTTGAAGATTATTGTTATTATAAATTCTACGATAAAGAAGGTAATGAAGATGATGGTTGGGTTGATCACTGTGATGAATTAATTACATTTCTATATGACGTCTGTTTTGATAAAACTAAACTTTTAAATTATTTATTTTCAACAGAGTCTTTTATAAAAACAGGAAATGATAATGAAGATGAAGATTATCCTGACGAGGATTATGAAACTAAAGACTATAGTGTTTATGTAAAAGGTAATTAATTATGACATTTATTATTCATTTTAAAGATGGTCATAGAGAGCAATATAGTAATCACTATGACGAAAATATTGAACATGAAAGAGATGCAGCATGGGATGATGTATATATGCAATTTCCT
>JALFMW010000017.1 GCA_022782605.1 Clostridium sp.
GTAAATTGTAAAAATATACGATGTGAATACCAAGGAGAAAAGAGAGATACCTTAGATAAATCGTTAAGAGTTATCTTCTCAAATAAATGATTATTTATATAATCTTGCATTCTTTTAACTGCTTCTATTTGTTCCTTCATCCTTCTACCTCCTTACATCATATATAGTACTGTTTTTTTAAATAACTTTCTCGACTATTCTTGCTTATTATATATTCCATCAATTTATAATTTTTACAATTTTTTCAAAATTTTCTTAGTTGTATTATCCTCTTTTTACCTTTATACTATTTATTATACATATTTGTAATTATTATATTTTTATCAAAGGAGAAATAAATGAACTTTTTTAATTACTTTTTTAGGAGTATTCCTGAAAAAAATAATTTTATATTATTCGGAAAGACACATATGTCAATTCTAATTATTGCTTTTATAGTAAGCTACCTTATTATAAAAAATATGAAAGTTAACAAAAACTTTGAATTATTAGTTGGGTCTGTATTATTAATCCAACAAGTGTCTTTATATTATTGGTATTATACTTCTCGTTATAACCTTCTTACAGAAGGATTACCTCTGTATCATTGCAGAGTAGCTATTTTAACTTTAGCATTAGGATTAATATTTAAAATAGATTTACCTTTAAGAATAGGAACTTATTGGGGTATCTTTGGATCTATTGGAGCGTTATTATTACCAGGACCAGATCCTTTTATTTTCCCTCATATAACTCAGGTTTCATATTTTGTTGGCCATTTATTCTTATTATGGGGATCTATTTATTTACTTTTTGTTAAAAAAATAGGTATGACTAAGATAGACTTAAAAAACATCTTCTTATTCACTAACTTATATCATGTCATAGTTTTTGTACTAAATCACAAGATTTCCTCAAACTATGCTTACTTACGCCAACCTCCATTTAAGATTAATTATACTTTCAATCCATATTTTTATGGTTTTATAGTTATGATGATATTTAATATAATTTTGGTACTCGAATACTTATTTATAAACAAAAAAGATTTAATGCAAGATAAATTAGTTATCACAACATTATAATATTCATAAATATAAAATAGCTATAGTTCTTGATTTTCCAAGTACTATAGCTATTTTTATATAAACTTCTTCAAAAAATACTCCTCCTTATTTCAACAACTTATAATCTAAGTGTCTACTTTAAATGGAGCATTTTTCTAATTATAACTATTTCTTATTTCTCCACACCCATGGTGAGAATAAAATAATCATTGGTACTAACTCTAATCTTCCTGCTAACATATCAAACATAAATACACATTTAGAGAAAGCACTAAATGTACCAAAGTTTTCCATAGGACCAACGCCATCTAGACCTGGACCTATGTTATTAAGTGTTGCGGCAACTGCTGTAAAGTTTGTCTCAAAACTTCCATTTTCTAAGGAAATTAAAAGCACAGATGCTGCAAATATTAGTACATATAGCACAAGATATACATTGACAGAGCGAAGAACCTCACTACCAACTTTTTTCTCTTCTAGGCGAATAACTTGTATTCTTTTTGGATGTACAAAAGAAGAAATCTCATTTCTTAAGTTTTTCCATGAAATTATAATTCTAGATACTTTAATTCCACCACCTGTACTACCTGCACAAGCACCTATAAACATTAATATCACTAATATAGATTTAGATAATGAAGGCCAAATATTAAAATCTACTGTTGAAAATCCAGTTGTTGTGATAATAGAACCTACTTGGAAAAATGCCTGTTGTAAAGCCATCCAAATAGAAGAGAATGAATCTCTTATATTAAATCCAATAACAACAGTAGATATTAAAATAATTCCTAAATAAGTGCGAAGTTCTTCACTTTTTAAAGCATCCTTTGGTTTACGAACAAGTAATAAGAAGTATATACTAAAGTTTACTCCAAATAATACCATAAATACAGCAACTACATTTTGTATATATACACTGTACTCTGCCATACTTGTATTTCTAATACCAAATCCTCCTGTACCTGCTGTTGCAAGGGCAGTATTTATAGCGTCAAATGCACTCATTCCTCCAAGTAATAATAAAATACATTCTAATACTGTTAATGCTGCATAGATTCCATATAAAATCATGGCTGTAGAACGCACACGAGGTACTAACTTCCCAACACTTGGACCTGGACTTTCTGCACGCATAAGATGCATATTATTTCCACCAGCAAGTGGAAGAATACTAAGTATAAATACTAATACACCCATTCCACCTATCCAGTGAGTAAAGCTACGCCAGAATAATAAAGATTTTGACAAACTTTCCACATCAGAAAGAATAGTAGCACCAGTAGTAGTATATCCTGATATTGTTTCAAATAAAGCATTAAAAACATCAGGGATTTCACCACTGATTATAAATGGAAGTGCTCCAGATATACTAAATACTATCCATCCAAGAGCCACAGTTATGAACCCTTCTTTTGCATAGAAAGACCTATTTTGTGGTTTCTTTCTTGTACATATTATTCCAAGTATAAAACTAATGATTGCAGAAACAAAAAATGCAAATCCACTTTTTTCACCATAAATCATGGCTACAATACAAGGAACTAATAAAAATCCACCCTGAACATTTAACAACCATCCTATAATATATATAATAAATCCAAAATTCATCTCTTAACTCCTTAATATATCGCTTAAGTCATGTAATCCTACATTTGTAGTAACAACTATTACATGATCACCTTTTTTAATACAATCCTGACCTTTTGGAGTAATAACTTTTCCATTTCTATTAATACAACAAATAATTAAGTTATCTTTTAAATCAAGTTCTTCAATAGGAATTCCAATTAGCTTCGAACCTTCATTTACACAAAATTCAAGAGCTTCAGCCTTATCTTTTTTAATCTTATATAATGTTTCCACATTACTTCCAATAGAGTTATTCATTGCTCTTACATATTGAAGAATATAGTGTAGAGTAATATATTTTGGATAAATAATGCTTCCTAAGTTTAAGTTATCAATTACTTCATCAAAAGCAATTCTATTTACTTTTGTAATAATTTTTCCATTCATTTTACTATCTGCATATAAAGATAATAAAACATTTTGCTCATCAATTCCTGTCAATGATGCAAAAGACTCAGCTTCTGTAATGCCTTCTTCCATCAGTAAGTCTTTATCTGTACCATCACCATTTATAATCATAGCTTCTGGTATTAATTCAGATAATTCTTCACAACGTTTTAAATCTTTTTCTATCATTGTAACACTAATTCCATATTTTAATAAATTTTCTGCTAAATAATAAGATATGTCTGCTCCTCCAATTATCATGGAATTTTTAACAGGATTATTCATCATACCAATTTTCACAAAAAACTCTGTAGCTTTTTTATGTGGTGCAATTATAGAAATTTTGTCTCCTTCTTCTATAATAAATTCACCATTTGGAATGATAACTTCTTCTCCACGTTCAACCATACATACTAGAATATCGCACTTTAACTTGCTTCCTATTTCTGGTAACCTCATATTATGTAAAATTGAACCTTTATTAACTTTAAAAGTTAATAGCTCTACTTTCCCTCTATTAAATGTGTTTATATCAATTACTGATGGGAAACGAAGTATACGAGTCATTTCACGTGCTGCTTCATATTCTGGATTAATAGCCATTGATAATCCTAATTCTTCTTTAATAAATCCAATTTCTTTATTGTAAATCGGATTACGAACCTTTGCTATTGTTTTACAATTACCTGCTTTTTTAGCAATTAAACAACAAAGTAAATTTAATTCATCTGATCCAGTAACTGCAATTAATAAATGTGCATTTTCTATTCCTGCCGCCTTTTGTATGTTATAACTGGCACCATTACCACTTACCCCCATAACATCATAGCTATTTGAAAATTCTTCTACAACTTGATCATTTATATCAATAATTGATATATTATGACCTTCTTGAGAAAGTTGTCCTGCTAAAGTTGAACCAACTTTCCCACAACCAACAATAATTATATTCATAACATCCTCCGGTCTATTATTTCTTCTATTATTCTTATACTGTCATTTATATTTATTCTGATATTATATAATATTTTACTACCTTTGAATATTATTATTTATAAATTTTATATTTGAAAACATAGAAAATGCATTATTTATATAAAATAATGCAAACAATTATACTTTATATTAATACTTTTGTATCATATCTTTTCATTAAAAAATCCATATATAACAAAACACACCACATAAAGCTCCCCCTAAAAATAACTTCATGGCATTATTTTTATTCTCTCTAATAGTTTTTATTCCCCACATAAATTCCATTATCATAAGTATACATAAAGCATATGGTATGTTTCGTGGTAAAAATCCCCAAACTTGTAAAGATGTTAATATAAAAGCTACAATTCCTAGTACAAATGTTATTTTATTCAACATTTAAACTCCCCCTTAGTTTGTATCAATTATCATAACTGTTATCTTTTATTCTTCTTTCGGTAATTTTTTTATGAAACTAAATATGAACGGTACACTTGTCAAAAATGTACATACATCAGCTAATGGTTGGGTAATTTCTACCCCTGTAATTCCAAACACTCTTGGTAAAATTAAGATTAGTGGTAAGAAATATATTCCCTGTCTACAAGATGATAAAAATGTTGCTTGCCAAGGTTTGCCCACACACTGAAATGTCATATTGCTTAGTACTCCTAAAGTCATGATAGGCATAACCATACATTGATATCTTAAGGCATGAGTACCTATTTCTATAACCTTCTCATCATTTATAAAGGCTTTAATTATATTTTGTGACAATATAAATCCTATAACTGCTAAAATGATTAAAACTATTGTTCCTGCTTTTAAAGTAAATTTGAAGGCATCTTTTACTCTTTCATATTTCTTAGCACCATAATTATATCCTACAACTGGTTGATAACCTTGACCATATCCTATTAGAACTGAGAAAATAAGCATAAATACTTTACCAACAATAGACATGGCTGCTACTGCCATATCACCATAAAGAGCTGCATTGAAGTTTAATGCCACTGTTGATATACTAGCAAGTCCTTGTCTACAAAAAGAAGGAAGTCCATTTCTCAAAATCATCAAGTAAGTAAGTATGTCTTTCGAGAAATTCTCTACAGATATATTTATAACTGTTTTCTTTCTCAAATAAAAGGAAAACAAAATTATAAAACTTATAAACTGACTAATTCCTGTAGCTATTGCTGCTCCACTTATTCCTAGTTTAAATACAAATATAAATAAAGGATCTAAGGCAATATTTATTATTGCACCAGTTGCAATTCCCATCATAGATAAGTTTGCCTTTCCCTCTGATCTTAGCATATTGTTCAATATAAATGAGGCAGACATAAATGGTGCTGCTATTAAAATATACTTAGCATAGTCCTTAGCATATGGTAGGATAGTTGGTGTTGAACCTAAAAGTTTCATCAAAGGTTCAATAAATAAATTCCCAAATATAACTAACATAAGTCCAAATAAAATGCCAAATAAAAGCCCACTAGAGCCTATCATATCAGCTTCTTTCTTCCTCTGAGCTCCTAATCTTCTTGAAATTGTACTTCCAGAACCCATTCCTATACAAAATGATACTGCTTGTATAAGAGTCATCAATGAAAATACTATGCCTGTTGCTCCTGATGCACTAGTACCAAGCTTTGAGACAAAGTATGTGTCAGCTGCATTGTAAAATCCAGTGATTAACATACTTATGATAGTTGGTATGGCAAGGGATGTTATCAGCTTTGGTAAGGGTGTTTCAGTCATCTTTTCATATTGTTTTACATCACTATCCATGTATAACCTCCCCTAAACTTCTTTCTTTATCTTTAGTATAGTTTTAAATATTTTTACTTTCAACAAAAATAACCACCCTCATAAATATGAAAGTGGTTATAAAAATTATCTATTTACTTTTGCCATGAATTTTTCCATATGCTCTGTTATAAATTCATCTATATCATCTTTATCAGGATCAAATCCCCAGTGATCTTCTAAAACTCTAATAGTTTTATAAGTTAACCCCACATCTTGTTTTAGAGCATAATCACAAAGATCATATAGCCAACATTCTATGACGTTTTCTTCCCAAAGATTGTTCTTTTTAATATAATCATCTAATTTAATTTTATAACTTAATAAAGTAAGTCTATCTATTGTTATATTGCTTAATCCCACATTAAATTTACTTCCTATTGTCATAGTTCTCCCCCTTAACATATTTTTCCCAATTAAATTATAATACACACATAGTTTATTTGTCAGTATAAACAACCTTCCCCTCAGAAATAGTGTACTTAACTTTTCCAAAAAGTTTTTCCCCTATAAAAGGAGAGTTACTTGATTTTGAATCAAAATCTTTTACTACCCACTGCTCGTTTTCATCAAATATAACAATATCTGCTATAGCACCTTCTGAAATATATCCTCTATCCAAGTTATAAAGTTTAGCAGGATTAATTGTCATCTTCTCTAAAACTTCCATCAAATTCAAATGATTTTTTCTAACTAAAGAAGTTATAGATAGTGCTAAAGATGTCTCCAAACCTATGATACCACTAGGACATAGCTTAAATTCCTTATTTTTTTCTTCTATTGTGTGTGGTGCATGATCTGTAGCAATTATTTCTATAGTATTATCTTTTAATCCTTCTATTATCATTTGCTTATCTTTTTCACTTCTAAGAGGTGGATTCATTTTAGCAAGTGTCCCATGTTTTAGTACATCTTCTTCAGTTAAAGTAAAGTGATGAGGAGCTGCTTCTGCATAAACTTTCGCCCCTAGCGATTTGGCAAACCTTACTGTCTCAACTGCTGCTCCCGAACTTATATGTTGAATACTTACCTTTGCCCCACTTTCTAAAGCTAGCATACAGTCTCTTGCTACCATAACATCTTCCGCACAAGTTTTAGCTCCACCTTCTAAACCTAGTTTTTGGGCAATTTCACTATCATTAACTCCTGCTGTTTTTATAAAGGATGGATCTTCTTCATGTAAACTTATCGGTACATTAAGTTTTTTAGCTTTTTCCATAGCTTCATATAAAACTTTTGTATCCATAATTGGCAATCCATCGTCACTAAATCCAACTGCTCCATTTTCCAAAAGTTCCTCAAAGTTTGTAATCTCTTTTCCTGCAAATCCTTTTGTTATACTCCCTACTTGTAAAACATTAATTACTGCATCTTTTGCTTTTTCATTTATATATTTTAAAGTTTCTACGTTATCAACCACAGGTTTTGTATTTGCCATACAAACTACTGTACTAAATCCACCTCTTGCAGCAGATTTTGCTCCACTTAAAATATCTTCCTTATGAGTAAATCCTGGGTCTCTAAAATGAACATGTACATCTATAAGTCCAGGTGCAACTATAAATCCTTTTGCATTTATTATTTGTTGAAAGTTTTCATTTTTTTCTATTTTCCCTATTTCCTTTATTTTCCCATCTTCAATTGCTATATCTACTACTTCGTCTCTTTTGCTTAATGGGTCTATTAATCTACCATTTTTAATTAAAATCATAAGTATCTCCTTCTGCAATCTCTATTTTTATATAAATTATAAATATTGTACCATTTTTATCCATATTTTAGAAAGATATTTTGCCTCATTTCAATAAAATTCACGAACTAAAAAACATTTTCTCAAAAAATTATTATCCTCAATCACTGATTATTACTTAACCTTAAGATATTTTATTTTTCATTTCTGATTTATAAATAAAAAAATGTCGAAAAATGTATTTACAATTATTTTTTTTTAACGTATAATTAATTTTGTTCACAAGAGGAAAACTTTTAACCAAACAGGAAAAGGGTCTCTCAAGTAATTATTCCTTAATTACAGGATTATTTATCCTATATAAATTAAGTTATAGAAATGATAAAAATTAATATTTTTTAGGAGGAAATCGGTATGATTCAAATTTTAACAGGTACTGCTTTATTATTAGCGGTATTAGCATTATTTACTTTATTTAGTTACAAAGCTCCACACGGTATGAAAGCTATGGGTGCATTAGCAAACGCTGCTTGTGCAAGTTTCCTTGTTGAAGCATTCCATGCATCATTATTCGGAACTCAAATGGGTATTACATTCTTACAAGGTGTTGGGGACGCTAGTGGTAGCTTAGGTGGAGTTGCTGCAGGTATACTTGTTCCTTTAGCACTTGGTGTATCACCAGCTTACGCTGTATTAGTTGGTTTAACAGTTTCTGGTTACGGAATACTACCAGGATTTATAGCTGGATACTTAGTATCTTTCGTTGTTAAATTCTTAGAAAAGAAAGTTCCAGCTGGACTTGATTTAATAGTTATAATATTAGTTGCTGCTCCTATAACAAGAGGTATAGCTATGGTTATGGACCCAGTAGTAAAATCTACTTTACTTCAAATAGGAACAGTTTTAATACAAGCTCAAGAAACATCTCCAATAATAATGGGATTAATACTTGGTGGATTAATAACAGTTGTTGCTACTGCTCCACTTAGCTCAATGGCTTTAACTTCTATAATAGGTTTAACTGGTGTTCCAATGGGAATCGGTGCTTTAGCTGTATTTGGTTCTGCTTTCATGAACTACGTATTCTTCGAAAAAATGAAATTAGGAACTAAAAAAGATAGTATAGCTGTTGCTATAGAGCCATTAACTCAAGCTGACTTAATATCTGCTAACCCAATACCAGTATATGTTACTAACTTCATAGGTGGTGGATTATCTGGTATAATAGTTGCTATGATGGGAATAACAGTTTCTACTCCAGGTCTTGCTACTCAAATAGCTGGTTTCGCTGTTTCAGTTGCTGAAAATGGAATGAAAGGTTTAATAGCTGCTATAGCTTGTGCTGTAGTAAGTATAATAGCTGGATATATAGGATACTTCATGTTTAAAAACTACAAAATAACTACTGCTGATGAAATAAGAGGAACTCAAGAAGAAGTTGCTGCTGCTTAATTCAAAAGCTTAAGCTCAAAGGTTTAACCTTTGAGCTTTTTTATTTGCTAGCAAATTTTAAGCAACGGGATAAGTCAGAAGTTGTAGCAAAGACTTAGACGTTGGCGATATAAACGAAGTGAATTTTATAATTTTTCCCTTCTTATAGTTGACTTTAT
>JALFMW010000020.1 GCA_022782605.1 Clostridium sp.
ATAATTCTCATTATTTTCTTCCTTGCACCACTCCACAAAATCAAACTCATTCAAAGCTCCCTTTGTGAACGCACATCGAATACAGAATTGACACGGAGTATAATCTTCTCCAAGGTCTTTACCCCAAACCTCTGCCATAGCTGGACTAATTAAACCAGAACCATCCCAACAATTAAATTCAACATCCATTGTACGAGGCTCTATAATATCATCCTCATCTGCTGGTTGTTCTATTACAAAGTCAACATCAACAGGACGAACTTCACAATAATCTTTTACAATACAAAATCTCGGTTTAGTAACTTGTTTTGTAGCGCTCGAATACAAACCAAAATAAGCATTATACTTACTCGCAGCAAGAGGATGAAACATATCGCGTCCATTATCAAGCCTATCTCTTAATTGAATACGAATACTATCAGGACGTTCAATTTGTTTCTTAAAATCATTTTCATCTCCACTATCACAAAACACTACTGTACTTACTCGTGCTTGAGAAGCAGAGCATGAAATTCGCTTAAACCAACGATGATTAAAAACAAAACCCTTTTCATAAATCTTCTTATAATCCGTAACACTTTCCATTGTTACAGTAATATATTGTGGAATATACATCATTCCATAAATATTATCTTGAAGTTCACGAATTCTTTTTTTATCTTCTGTGTTACATTTCTTTTTCTTTTTTAATTTATTTCTTTCAGAATACCATTCCTCAAGTAAATTTCTATCAATAGTCTAATCGGTAATATCACGAATGCTTTTTAACATTTGAGAATCTGCTAAAGAAACAACCAAGCCACTCTTAAAGCATTCTCTTAGTGACAAATTAAGATTATACTTGTTGTCTTTTAAAATTGTACTACTAAGCTTAACAGTATAAAATAAACGCACTTTAACTTACCTTTCTTAAAAATGTTTTATTTTAAATTATTAAATTATTCGTCTTCTTCTATTTCTTCAAGTTCGCTAATGAAATCATTAATTTCATCATCTTTAGCAAACATTAAAATATCAACAACCTGATTTAAATTATCACAAACATACAAATTCTGTAAACCATCTTTATAAGTATAGTGTGAATTATAATTTGCATCAAGGTCATTCTTTAGAAGAATCTTTACACTCGCGTCTGTATCTTTTAAATTAAAATAATAATCATCAATTTGAATCCGACCAAGCATTCTTACAGAAGCTTTATCTTCATCATGTTCCAAGCCATAATAACCAATTTCATCTTTATGACGAGCAAAAAAAGGAATTGAAAAAATCTTATCAAACTTTTTCTTTAAATTAACTTCATCCCGCTTTGTAACCAATCGCCAATTATAGCTCTGGAATAAACCATCTTGATTATTTTCATCTAATTCAAAAGCGTCTATTAGTTCCTGATTTGGTTTATTGCGTTGCCAAAATTCATCTTCACAAAACATATCAAGAACTTCTTGAACATCTAAATCACGCTTAATACTCTTAAAACCCCAATCCTTAATATCATCACGGGTTTTATTAAGACCGTATCGGTCATTAAGCATTTCAACAATAGTACCAGCACTCCACAGAATTACATCATCAATATCAAGATAAACTGTTCGCTTTGCTGGATTAATTTTACCTTTATTTAAAACAATCATATCTATCACATATGTATTTGCCACAAAAATATTAAGCAATTACATTTTTCTGAGCTCCTTTATCTTTATTTTATTCTACAGCAATAATAATCACCTTGTCTTTCTAAATGTCTACTTTCTTACTATGTCTTACTACGAATGTCTATTTTTTTTGTGGTATATCACATCCAATGTCTATATCTTGTATTGTCTTTTCTTATTATCCACATTATAGCACAAACCCATCATTTTGTCAAGAAAAATTTACAGTTCAAATTTCTCCTGAAAATAACACCTTTTAAAACAAAATCAGCCATATAATATTAACAATGTCCCATATTACCCCATTCTCAACCCACCAAATAAAAATTAAGTTTTATCTCCCCTAAACTACACCTTCTGGCTCACCATTCTGTAGATTCACTTTTTGTATCGCTATTTTATACTTACCCTATAAATAACGATACATTTTTGTAACGCTATTTAAAAACCTTAAAAATAACGTATGTTTTTTATATCGTTATATTTTTCCCAAAAAGTCTATTTTCCCCAGTAATATCAAGGCTTTTTCGTACTTTTTCATTTTTCTAATAGATAGATATTTTTATATTATATATTATAGAAAGAATAGATAGATATAAAAATCGCAAAATGCGATTTTGTCGCTTACGCTTATTTGCGTATCAAATATAGTACGCTATTTTTAAAAATTTACTTGACAGGTACAAAATATTGTGATATAATCCAGTAAAAATAAAAAAGGAGATATTTATAATCTTGAAAAATACGGATGGAAATAATGTATTTGCTAAAATTCCATTTGGAGTAATTCAAGCTTCTAATAAAATAAATCAATATTTACTTCCTACCTATTTGTATTTAGCTGTAAATAAAAATATATTTGGAGAAGTAAAAACTTCTATACGTTCTATTCGAGAAGAATATATCAATACTGCTAATAGAGCATATTGGCATGAGGATGAGTTTTATGAAGCTTTAATTATTTTAACCTCTAATATTATTGATGAAGAAAATAATTCCATAATAGATAATTTAATTGACATAAAAAATTTAGAGCATCTAAGCCAAATGGAACTTCAATATAATAGCTCTAAAAATTCAAATGCATCATTAGATTTTGAAACCCAGATAAAAAGTCTTATAAAAGAATTTGATGCTGAAATAGATTATTCACTCAAGAAAAAAGATATAATTATTTCTATAAACTCTTTTCAAACTGGAAAAGGATTTGTTAAATGCTCTTATCAGGAATATAATCTTTTTAGAAATTTTCAATCTTTTCTTAAAAAGAATAACAGTAGAATTTCTATTTGTCAAGCTATAAATGCTTATTATACAGTTAAATTTATTATAAAAAGAAATGAAGCACTTATTAATCTTGGGCTTGCTAAGAAAAATTGCTCAGACCAAGTTTCAAAATCTCTTTTTAAAAAAGAATGCTGTTTTGCAGATAATACAGCAAAATGTGTATTGCAAATTTTAAAAAGTATGAATTTAATTGAGGTTGTTAATAATCCTAAAAAAGAAAATGATTACTATATTAAACTAAACAAAAATATAAACGAAAGTGAGACGCAACAATAAATGACTGCTATTGTAGGATTTACTGATAAAAAAAATAATGTAACTTGGATTGGTTCAGATTCTCTCGGAAGCAATGGATTCTCTAAAGCTGTTCAAGCTAATCCTAAATGTTTTCATAATGATACTCTTAAAAATGTTATTATGGGAAGCACTTCTACATTTAGACACATTGATTTGCTAAAATATAGCGAAACTTTATTTCCTGAAATTGATAAATATAAGATTAAAGATGGTGAAGTTAATATCGACCATCGTTATATGGTTAAGACTTTTATCCCAAATCTTATCAATCTTTTTCAACAACATATTGTTGATGAACTCGAAAAAGATAGAGGAGCAAATTTCCTTATTGGAGTAGACGGTAAACTATTTCAAATTCAGCCTGATTATTCTGTTCTTGAAGCTAAAGATGGATATGATGCTGTTGGGTGTGGAGAATACGCAGCATTAGGTAGTCTTTATAGCACCACCAAATATTGTCCTAAGTTTACTCCTGTACAACACATTACAGCAGCTCTTGAAAGTGCAGAAAAGAATTGTTGTGGAGTTCAGAGACCTTTTCACATTATTAACACTAAAGCAGATGAGGTAATTACCATTGAATGAAGGAAGTAAAGTAATTTTTCAAGTTTTATATGGTTTGGTAAATCTTTATCAAAAATTTGGTTCAGATGCTATTCTCATTATTCCAAATGAGTTTAATTTTACTATGAAAGGGTATATTATTTGGGAAAAGGGTTGTGTTTCTATTAATCCTGAATATCAAAAAACTTTTTTAAATGCTATTTCTATTTGTAAGGCACAAGATGTTTGGAATAGTAATATTAATAGTTATAATTTTTTTGCTGATAGTTTTTCCAGTTATTGTAAACCTTTGTTAAAAGCTTTAGCAAAAATTGAACCAACTCAAGTAGAAGAAATTAAAAAGCAATTTGAATGGTTTGTGGGAGAGATTTAATTCTCTCTCACTTTTTTAAAAAAATTTTTTTAAAAAATTTTACTTGACAAAACCATTATCCTATGATATACTAAAGAAAAAATGTAAAAGGAGTCATATAATTTCTTATGATATATTTCCCTAATAAATTCTTTAAGAAAAAACTTACTGCGAATGAGATGTTTGCCAAACTTGGATTTACAATAGACCAAGATAATCCTCGTTTTGGTACTCATTATT
>JALFMW010000072.1 GCA_022782605.1 Clostridium sp.
ACACTTGCATTTAACATTATCTTCTGTAAAAATGTAATTATCTCCATTTATCATTCTTTTGCAACCACATTCACACTCATTATTATTTTTATCTATTTCTTTTCTGCATTGCATACATATACTTTTCATAACTTCCTCCTAATCTCCTTGTAAATTAAAATTACAATAATTAAATACTGTATATCCTATTTCTAAGTGTATATCCAAACACTTATCTCCTTTCGACTTCCTTGCTCCATTGGTTCTAAATCTAAATAAAGGTGGATTTCCAACTTCCTTCCATGTTTTTTTATAATTAGTTATCTGAAACACTTTGTTCCCATCGTCCCACCATTTTTCATAAATCTCTTTCAAGCTATTTACTCCTTATCAATTTCTCGTTAAAAGTTTTATTTTAATAGTTTTTTTATTTTCTTTTCCTCTATAAAGTTCCATATCAATGCTATTACTAATAACGGAGCAAAATAATATGAAACCCATATATCTATACATAAATTTCTTATATTGTTTTTATAGTAACCTTTTATCAAATTTATAAGCAAATGTCCATAACTTATAATCAATGAAATAAAAACAATAGATTTAATTATATTCATTGTACTCTCACTTCCGTTAAAATTTTGATTTTAAATAAACTATCTACGTGTAAAGACACCATTTTCTGGTAATTCTAAACTAAAGGTATGTCATATACTTTTTCATTGTTTATATTTCTTATAATTAGACTTAATCCTTTTTGAGACAACCTGCATTTATAAACTTTTTGTCTATCGTTTTCGTCCCTTATAATTAGGCTACCTTCCATATTTAACCCAACCATTTTACAGTTGTCATTCTCTAGTACATCTTTTATTATCTGTTCATATCTTAACATTTACTTCCTCCTTCAGTTGATCTAATATAAGAAGTTCTAAGTAACTCACAAGCTCTATTTAAACATCTTTTAAGCTCTTCCCTTTCAGTCTTTGTAAGTAGCTTTATCGTAGGTATACACTCTATATTACAGCTATCTTTTACAGACTCCTTTAGTTTCTTCTTATCTAAAACTATACTTGCCAATAATCTTTTATTAAACATATTTACTCCCTTTATAACTAAATTAACTCCTTAACAGTATTAAATAAAACAGCTTCATCTTCATCTGTAGCTAAAAATCTTTCAACATCATTCATATCATATAATTCATAATACGGGATCTCCTGAGATAAACGTACTAAACTATCTACATCAAAGTATATACTTACCTTAAGGCCTTCATCCCCATAAATATGTATATAATGTATGTACTTATAATTAAAGTTATCCATAGTTGGATTACTTAAATCTATTTTATCTTCCTTTATTTTAGGCATTAATGACTTAAAATAAACTACATCATATCCTTGTTTTTCTGCATAATCACCTATTTTATTAAATAAAGGTATTTCACTTAACTCTTGAAATTCTTCTTTTCCTAACATTCTTTTGCTCTCCTCTATAATATATTATCACTCTATACACTAAATATACCACAAGTAAATCAAACCCCAAAACCATATACACCAAAGTCATATACTAATCTAACTCCCTTTCTAGATTATCTAAAACACTTAATTTTATTTCTATCTTTTTTAACTCCGATTCATACTCTACTTTATCCAACACAAAATCTCTTATTGAACAGTATATCGTTGATGTGACCATTGAAATACTAAATACAGTTAATGGAGTTAATTTTCCAGACATAGAATAGCTAATAGATGCAAGTAATAGTGCTATTAGTCCGCACAGTACAAGCATTTTAAATACTCTTCTTTTAACATCCCACCTTTCAGTTATAAATTCCCTCATTTCATTTAAATTATCCCTCTCTGAGCTTAAAAACTCTAAAGTCTTTTCCTTATTTTCCATTATAATAAACTCCTTAAATATTTTTAAAAATTGGTACTTTTTTATTAAATACCGCATATATATTAATATAACATAAAAACAAAGGAGGAAACTAAAATGAGTTTAAATTTTAGTGAATTAAAAGGACTTTCAACATACAATTTCAAAAAGGATAAAGGTATATCTATCATAATTAAGGATGTTACAGATGATTTAGAGGACCTAAAAAAGGTTTATTTTATTGTAACAAATAATAATGGTGACGTACTTTATCAAAGTAAAAAAGGTTGTTTTGAGGTTGTTGGGTATAAGAAGCTGATTAGAACAGGTAATTTATTCTTTGGCAGATATGATACTGTAAATTCAAAGAAAATTAAATTCAAATGTGATAAGCATGGATACAGTAAAGACTTGCTTAAGTTTAGAGAGTTCTGTTCAGACAGACGTTCTGGAAGTGAAATTTATAATTTATTATTAAGTGTCATGGGCCAATACAATGTTGCGTTGGAACAAGGACATAATTTTTCTAATTTAGCGGTAAAGGGGTAAAAAATTACCCTTCTTTACCTGAAAATAGGAATGTGTGTACCTATATTATAGCCTAAAAAGAGATAAAAATACAAAAATAGTTGTAAACTTTTTAATTTCACCTGCATATAGTATATTGAGGTGATTATTTTGACAGAACGAGATATGAACATTATAAATTTTATACATGAAGTAGAACTTGCTACTACTCAAAATATAAATGATTTATTTTTCAAGGATGTATCTAAAACAGTATTATCTAGAAGATTAAATCATCTAGTAAACTACAGTTACTTAAAAAGAACTAGGATAAAAGAACTTAATAACACTTATATGTACTATATCAATAATAAACCTAAACATTTAGTGCATGAGCTAATAGGAACTACTTTTTATGTTTCTTTATCTAATCTTGGGTATGAAATAATAAGATTTATGAGAAATAAAAAGATAGGTAAATGTATAGTAGATATAATTGTAATTGCTGAACGTAACGGTATTGAAGAGGTGTTTTTCGTAGAGGTACAAAGACATTTTAATCATATAACTAAATGCACAGATAAATATAAGGAGCTATACTACTCAAATGAATGGAAAGAAGTTTTTGAAGAGTTTCCTAAAGTAGTTGTAGTTTCTGATATGAAATACTTACCTAGATATAGTGAATTTGAAGTACTAAAGATAAAAACAGATTGTTCGGATATAAATAAATTATTAAACTAGGAGGTATTTATGATAACTAATATATTATGTGTAATTTTAGGTGTATCTATAAAGGAGATAGCTCAAATACTAATAGAATCAAAAATTAAATAGCCAAGGAGGATTAATTTTATTACTAAGAGGATTATTTAATGTTGTTGAACCTATGTTTTTTATGTAATGATGATAGAGAGGGACCTTGTGTATTTCTAGCTAGGTTTCCTCTCTACCTTTATGTTATAATACATGTGTGCAAATAAAAAATTAAGGAGTGTGTATTATGGACATAAAAAATACAAAAATTGAATTTATTGATGTTGAAAAGGAAATATCTAAACCTGTAAAATTTACAAAGGAAATGTTTGGTATAGATGCTTGGATACCTGTAGATAAATTAAAAGTAGATATTAGGGTTCAAAGGGAGCTACAAGATACTCACGTAACTAGATTACAAAAGAAATTCGATCCTGCTGCTTTTGGTAGATTATCTGTATCTCCAAGAGAGGACGGATATTATTACGTACAAGACGGTCAGCACCGTCTAGCCTTAGCAAAGGCCGTAGGTCTTACTGAGGTACCTTGTATAATCCATTCATTAGAATCATTACGTGATGAAGGACGAGCTTTTATAAAGATAAATGAAAACTCTGCTAAGATTTCTGGAATTGATAAGTACCGTATAGGAGTTGCTTCTGAGGTAGTTGAATACTTAAGGGTTAAGGAATGTGTTGATTATGCAGGGCTTAGAGTAGGTACAGGAGTTAATGCAATAAACTGTGTATCTAGTATTTATAAAGCTATAAACCAAGCTACACTACTTTCATCCATTGAAACAAATATGAGAAACATGAAAAAGACGCTTTTAATCCTGAATAAATGCTATGGCATAGAGGGAATAAATCATTTAACTGTGCAAGGGATGTATATATTCTGTAAGACTTATCTAGAAACAGGACTTACAGACGTAGATACTACTATAGAAAGGCTTAAGAAGGTTAATGTAAAAGACCTTATAGCCAGAGCATATGATATGAAGGAAAATGGAAGAGGCAAAGCTGTGTCATATGTAGCTTATTTATTCTTAATTGAATACAATAAAAACTTAAAAATATCGAATAAATTACCAATGCACATAGAAGTCTAGTTGAAAAACTAGGCTTTTCTTGTCAAAAAATACACTTTAATAAAAAATTAATAAATTGTACAAGTTGAAAAATGTAAAGTTAACGAAAAAATCGTACTTAAAACATTTTTAATATTTATTTAATATTTATTTAATAAAAATAGTATACATTTTGCACTAGATAGCATATAATAAAGCAAGGAGAGAAGGAGTGTGATAATGTGAAACTAGCATTAAATGATAGTGGTAAATACCAAAATAAAGGATTTGGTGACAAAGAAGTTATATTTAGAACAATGGTTACTGAGATAGATAAATATAACTCTTATTATGATACAGTAGTTGAATTAGACGGTAAATTCTACGCTATAGGAGAAGGTTCTATAGATACCAGCGTATCTAAAAAGGCTGAAATTCATAGAGTATGTACGTTATACGCTATAACTCAGATGTTTGATAATTTGGACTATGGAGAGGATGTATACCTAGTTATGGGTTCTCCTATACAAACTTTTGAAAATGCAGACCATAAACAAGAGTTCATAGATTTTATGAAAGGCGATCTAGGAGGAGTTATAGAAATAAAAGTAAACAATAAACCTTATGTATTTAACTTAAGAGACGTATTAGTTCTTCCTGAGTCTTGTGGTGTAGTTCAGGTCCACAAGGATAAGTTCAAGAATAAATTAGTTGGTGTTATAGATTGGGGAGGATTGCAAGTTAATTGTATGTTATACGATAACGGCAAACCTATTAAAAGCACAGGCTTTACTAGACAGCTTGGAGGTTATGCTTTAGAACAAGAAATTATAAACAAACTTAACTCACAAGGATATAACTATCAAGAATACGAGTTAAAATATGTTATGGAGAATCCAAAAGAACATGAAAAGGACGTAGTAGATTTTGTTGCACAAAAATACTATAGTGAGATTCTTAAGGAGTGTCAGATGATGAATTGGAATATAAATAATATAGATTTATTATTTACAGGAGGTACTTCTGCTCGACTATCTAGGTTTATATCTGCTCAAAACTATGAAGTTTCTCCAACGGCAATGACAGATAACGTAACAGGTTTCGGTATAATAGGAAAATCATGGCTAAGAAAAATACTCCAAAGCCTATAATTAAGTCGTTATCGTTCAAATATAAGAACTATGATTGCTATGAGTATATCAAAGATATGTATAACTTTAGTGATTATATTTGCGACTTGATTAGGTTAGATATGGAATATGACTTACTAAGAAATAGATCAAACTTACCTACACCTGTTACGAATGAAGTACCAAAAGAACCTACTAAAGAAAAATTAAACTCTTTTGTTACTGAAAAACCAAATGTTAAAATACAAATACCGACTACTGAGGATATACTAGACACTACAGATGATTTTGATGATTTCGCAAATTTCTAATTTAAAGGGGGCTGTAAGCCTCCTTTTATGTTTATTGGACTAATTATACTACGAAGTGATTATAAAGGCTCTCAGAGGCATTTAAATGGATATTTTGCACATTGCAGCAATTTGTCGTTTTGTGCATTAAAAAAACCCTTGTCTTTTTTTGGAGAAAAGGGTAATATAAAATAAAAATAAATATGAAAAAAGACCTACAGGAATTGCCGTTCCTGTAAGCCCCACCAACATAACACAATCCCGACCAAAGTTTTGTGTTTGATACATTTTTATTATGTACTCATAATACATAATCTATTCAAAAATGTCAAGCGATTTTTCGACAAAATTTTTTTCAGGGCCAAGATTATTTTTGGGGCAGGTCTTTTTTCCTATAATCATAGGAGGATTTCAAGATGAACATATACAACAAGTTAAAGGAACAATTTAAAAAAGAAAATTCGATAATAAGAACTGTTAAAAATAAAGATAATCCATATGTAATGATAAATAAACTAGGTATACAGGACCCTAATCTTAGTTGGGCAGCTAAAGGTTTATTAGCGTACCTACTATCATTACCAGATGATTGGAAAATATATGTAAAGGAACTAGTAAACCATACTAGCTCAGGTAGAGATCATACGTATACTGTAATTAGAGAATTATTAAGCTATGGTTACATGGAGAAAGTTGAATACAGATACAAAGGGAGAGTTTTAGCGTTAAATTACAACGTATTTGAAGTTCCTATTGACGTTACAGGACGTGATAATACGAAGCCACGTATCGTAAAAATTAATGACGAAGGTAATATCGTTGAAACTGTTGAAAATACTACGTGCGAACCAAATCCTGAAAATAAGGATGTGGCTAACGCAGATGTGGTTTCCACGACACTACTAATAAAAGATTTTAATAATAAAGATTTTAATAATAAAGATTTTGATGTTGATGATGCGGCAGAAAAAATCATTGCCCTTTATAAGTCATTCAAGATAGAAAAAAGAGTTATGCCTCATACACTTAGACTACTAAGAGAAAATGCTCATAAATTTAGTGAGGAAGTTTGGGAGTATAT
>JALFMW010000103.1 GCA_022782605.1 Clostridium sp.
TAAATAGGTAAAGGTATCCGCTATCACAAGATTAATTAAACGATATACCATATCGTTTAATTAATAGGTAATGAATTCACTATCGCCACTTTCATTGCTTCGCAACAAAACGTGCCACGTTTATTCATTATTTTCAGAAGGTTCTTCATAAGAACAATGCCATAGTCTTTCATTAGCAGTTCTTTTACTTGTTATATGAAGACCTTCTTTTTCGAGCAATTGCAGGTTTCTTTGAATTAAACCTCCAAGTTGCGTTGGGGTTAATAAAATATTTGTTTTAGATAAGATATCTGATATAGTGTAATCAAAATCTTTCCTTGCAACTGCATATTTTATAAATAGTAGTAGATTATAATCTGTTTCATCATTAGTATTTTCGTCTATAACACTAAAAGTTTGATTTTCATTTCTTTTTAAATTTAATTCTAATCTACCTAAATCTCTACCTTTATAATCTAAAGTTAGTTTATTATAATTATTTTTAGATTCTTTTAACTTCATAATTCCAGATACATCAGCATTTAATCCAACACTACCCATAGTTTCATCTCTTTTATTTAAGTGATGTGTTACTAGTAATGTGGAATTATATTTTCTACATAGTTCTTTTAACTTTCTAAATACGACATCATTAATTTCTTGATAATTATTTAAATCATAACTAGTATCAAATTTAATATCTTTAAACATATCCATTATTATAAATAAAGGTTCTTTATTAAAAGTTAATTCATGAATATCTCTTTCAATATCTCTGATATAAAAATCTGGAATATCATCTATATCTATAATGTGTAGTTTATTTACGTTAGGTTTCAATTTCATCAATTTAAATCTGTCATTTAATTGATTTATATCGCCCTCTGTGGTAATATATAAGACATGAGAGGGATTTACTTTGAATCCTAAAAAATCTTCTCCAGTAGTAAGAGAGAAGGCAAGTTGTTGAACGAACATTGACTTGCCAACCTTAGGATGAGATACAAGTAGATAAACTCCATTTGATATCATTAGGTTTTCGACGATGATATCTTTTTTTATGCTTTTATTTGTTTCATTAATTTGTTTCATATTGTATCTCCTTTCTTACATATTTTTGATTAATTTTTTACTAGAAACTCTAGATTCTAAATAAGGTATATCTATATCAAAGAATGCTACTACTTCTTTAGTTGGTACAACAGACTTTGGTATGTGATAACCTTGTTTTTCTAATTTATCTTTTATTTTCTTTTTAGCCTTTAGTGCAGAATTCCTACCAAGATGTCCAAGTTTCATAATATCTTCTAGGGTGCACCATTGCTTAGCTACTAAATTTAATGTTTCTTCTGCAGTCATATTTTTCCTCCTTTCCTTTAAGTTTTTTGTGGTGATACATAAATGTAATATGTATCATCTAGTGAGTTATAGATAATATATTTTTTCTTTCTTAATTCTCTAAATGCTAGAGCAACATCTTTTCTACTATCACTACTAAGAGAGTAGAGGTCAGTATTTTCAAGTTCATCATTAGTTCTAACTAATAAAGAATTAAGCATACTGGTTGCTCCGATAGATAAATCTTTAGGAATTATATAGTCATCAATATTATCCTTTTTAAATAATCTCATATCTACAGCCTCCTTTCTTATTGAGTGTCCGATACCTAGGACAATATAAATATAACACTGTCCGGAAATATTGTCAATATAAATTGACCTAAAAACTAGACATTTAAACAAAAATATGATAAAATTAAATTGTTAAGTGAAAAAAGGGGAGAAAGAAGTGTTATTATGAACTCAGAAGAACTTAAAAATTTAATTGAATCAGCTAGAGTTGCAAAAGGTATTTCACAAAGAGAACTTGCTAAACTAACAGGCATCAGTAGAAGTACTTTAAATGATTTAATTAATGGAAAAATAAAAAAAGTAGATATTGATGATCTACGTAAAATTGCTGAAACTTTAGATATGTCATTACAAAAACTATTAAAAGCTGCAGGTTATGATGAAATGTCTTTATATTTTCATGCACATAAGAGTAAAGATAAATATATTGATAAGTCTAGTAAAGATTTAAAAGAATTAATTGAAAAATATAAGAAATCGGAATTAGAATTGTTAGATTTTGATACTCAAAAAAGAAACAAAGTAAGTGATGTAAGACAAAAATTATTTTATACTATGGAGCACTTACAAATTATGAAAGATAATAAAGATAGTTTATATACAATTGATAAAGCTATTGAAGATATAAAATATGCTTTTGATGAACTAAAGGATGTAGAGCAAAAGTATGATTATAATAAATTACCAAAAGGGAATTAATTTATAGAACGAAAAATTTAAAAGCAAAGAGGTGAGAAAATGAGAACATTA
>JALFMW010000156.1 GCA_022782605.1 Clostridium sp.
ATATTATCTCTTCTATTTATACTTAGGATTTCTCGTTAGCCATTTTTCTTAAAATGTCCAAAAAGGACATTTTAAATTTAAAAATGACCCCGCTGATAAACGGTAAAAGGTTTAAGGGCCACCAATTTAACCCTCTGCAAATAAACAACTAGAGCTATTGGTACAAATGTCTTTAAAATGCGTAAAACCACTTTTATCATAGCCTCTTGCTGAACCTTGATAGCTAATATTACCAGATTCATCTATAACTTTTGTTAAAATACAAGTTGGACGTTGATATTTTGCCATAATTTTATTAGCCACTAAGCCCGCGATGTTACGATCAATAATGCCTGGGTCTAATAAAAATAATAAAACTTTATGTTGCATCATATTATTTTTTTCTATCAATCCTTCAAGCTTTTCCATTCCTGCATCTTGAGCTCTTGTTTGCCTATTTTTTACATTCACACAAGTTCTTATAGCTTGATCAACTAATCTTTCTTCTTCCCCAAAAGCATGTCCTCTTTTTGTAGATGGTATTTTTTTAAAAGCTTCATATTGTAACATTGATTTAAATAATAATTCTTTTTCTTCTTTTGTTCCACTTCTTACCATTGCATTTACAAAAGGAGCAATAAAAAATGCTGATCCCATAGGAGTTATTTTTAAACCATAATAAGATTTATAATCTGGCTTATTTAAAGAAAAATTATTTTTTTCAGACATTTCAAAAATAAAAGGATTTCTTATATTTTCATATTGAAAACCTTTCCAAATTAAATGTTTTGTTTCTTTTGATCTTAGACTCATCATATCTGCCATATTTCCTAAAGCAACTAAATCCAAATAATCATCAGCTTTATTTTTATTTAACAAAGAGTCTAAAAATCTACAAAATTGCCAAGCAACTCCCGCACCAGAAAAATCTTTATTTGGGTAATCACTTAATTGATTATTTATAACAATAGCATTTTCACTAATATGATCAGCTTCATGATGGTCTAAAACAATAACTTTAATTCCCTTTTCTGCTAAAATTTTATGATATTCATAATCATTACTACTTGAATCTGGACAAATGACTAAATTATATTTTAAAGCTGTTTCAATACAATCACTTAATCCATGCTGTTTTCCACTGTGAATATAATAATCAAGATTATTTTCTACAAAAGCCGGGAAAATAGAATGTAAATAATTGATTAAAATAGCTGAACTAGTATACCCATCACAATCAGCATCCACAATAACTAAAATTTTTTCATTTCTTGAAATTGCTAAAGTTAATCTCGCGGCGGCTGCAGTTAAAGCAGTAACTCCTAAAAGATCTGGTTTATTTATATCTTCATCTGTTGTATTGATATAATGCTCTATATCTTCAATACCTCTATTATGTAATACTGTGATAATAGGATTTTGTTTAATATTATTATCACCAATTAACTTAAATTTCACAATTTACCTCCAAATAAATTTTATATAAAAATTCTCCTTTTAAACAACTCTAAAAAAACATTCTTCCCCTTATCTATAGGGCTGTCTTTATAATCTAAATAGTTCCATTTATCAAATAAAAAACTAATATTAACATATTTACCATATTTTTTATTTATATTGGTTAAATTTCTTGTTAATTTTTCAAATTCTTTATCTCCAGTTTCTTGAAACTGTTTATCAAAACCAATAATAATTTCTTCAACTCCTAGATCAATTAAAAGTTCAGCTTGATATTGAATAAAAGAACTCCCGCAGCAAGCAACTGAAATATCATTATTAAAACCAAAATAACTCCTATATAAAAGACAACTTTTTTCCCCTTCAAAGACAAATGCTTTTTTCATTATTTTTATATTATCTTTACTATTATTAAGATTATATAAATTAAATGAAAGAGGATGATTATATAGCTTTTGATGAATATAAGCTGGTCTATATTTACCATATATTTCATTTTCTTTAACTAAAGTTCGTTCTCTTATTCCTATCAGCCTATTGTTAATATCATAATGAGGAATTACTATTCCATAATTTTTAGGATCAAAACATATATTTGCTTTATCCATAACTTCTTGTGTAATACCTTCGTTTAACCATGGAATAATTTTTGGTTTTGGCAAATTTTTTAAAAAAGTACCATCATATGTTTTTAATTCAACTTTCTTTTTTTCTATTGAAATAGAGTTAATTCTATCATAATTATTAAATAATTCCCAATCATCTTTTAAAACATTCTCATTCTCAAAAGACTCATTTGAATAGTTTGGAATAATATTAAAAAATTGTGCTACAAAAGAAACTGCTTCAAATAAAGTCCATGCTCTAAAAGCTGGCTTATTGTTTTCATCAAAACTTATTTTTGGTTCTTCTCTTGATTTTATTTTTGTTGTTAATTCAAATATATCAAAAGCCTCTCCACCACAATCTGTATAACAACGAAATAATTTTGTATTATCGTAATAATATAATTTATGAGACTCTCCGCCATGACAGATTGTTTTTGAGACTATAATATCTTTTTCTTTTTGCTGAAAAGGTTCCCCTCCAAGCTCAGTTAAAAAATCCATTATTTGATCTATTGTTAAAGATTTTTTTATTTCATCTTTATTGTAATTATAAGACATTTCTATCTCCTAAATTATAATGATAATTAAATCTATTTTTTAGATAAGGTTCAAATTTCCAATATAAAAACCATTCTTTATCTGCATATTTTTTATCTAATAAAACTTTATCTATACAATTTTCAAAGAATAAACAAAAATCATTAAATAGTTTATCTCTTGTTCGATTAACATAAGCACAGCACCAAGCTTCATAGATATTCATTAAAATACACTCTCCTCTTGTACTTTAATTTTTAAATCTTCTATTTCACATAATTTATAATCATATCCTGTAACAAACATAGGCTCAATCCTACAAATTCCTCTATCTGATTTGCACCATAGAAGAACATTTTTCCATCTTCCTCTTCTATTTTTATAAACAGATATTTTTACATCTGGAATTTCATAACCGCCTCTGTGAATTACATCACTTAAAGAATCAATATCTTCTTGACTAACTTCAAGCATTATCATTCCTACATCAACTTTATCAGCTATTGATTTTGCTCCTCTTAAAAGATTTTGATCATATTCTTTTGCTTCTTTATAATCACCATTTAACTGAGTTGCAGTTAAAATAAAAATACCATATTGATTACACAAATCTTTTAATCTAATAGAAATCATAAATAAAATATTATCTTCTCTTAGGCGGACTCCACCACTTCGTTTAGTAATTTCTTCTAAGATTTTCATAGAGGTGTGTAAATAGTCATGACACGTTATCCATTGTTTCCAATGGCGCTGACTATATCTTACTTATCTATTATAGATAAGGATACCATTTCGAATTGCGTATCAATAGCAATCCTACTCCTCCGATTCGAGGATAGTCGATACAGGTTCAGTGACAGTTTCTTTCCAAGTTCTACCTTTTATAATATCAGCTATTGCTGATTTTGAAACATTATATTTTATAGCTAATTTATCATAAGATAATTTAGTTTCTTCTCTTTCTTTTCTTATTTGTCTTGCTAATTCTAAATTTAATTTTGTATGTCTACCATTTTCAATTATTTCTGGCATAATGTTTTTATATCTACGACCAGACCAAATATTTAAAAAAGAGTTATAATGTAACCTATCTTTATAGAATTTATCATATATTTCTTTAGGACTTTCTTTTTGAGCGTATGCTTCTCGTAAAGAAATAATTTCTTCTAAAGTTAATTCTGCTTGACCCCAAGTTAATTTCTTTTTATGTTCTTGAGTTTTTGGTTTAGAACAATTTTTACCTCCTGGCTCAATATTATATCCATTAGGTATTTGAGAATTATATTTTTTTATAAAATAAATTTCTAATTCATTTAAAATATCTATCTCATCATTTTCAATTAAAATTTCATATTTAAAATTTTCATAACCATATTTTCTAAACGCTCTATGTAAAGGACTATTATATTCATTATCCTTTTCATTAAAAGCAGAACTTTTATGTTGATTAAATCTTTCTTTAGGATTAATTGTTTGTCCTATATATTTTTTATTATTTACTAAGTTTGTATAACAATAAATAATTCCCATTTATTGCCTCCTTTCATATCTCTATATTCATATGAAAGTAGTCACTTAGAAATTGATTATAACTGTCCAAAGTTTCCCACGGGATTCCCTTATGTTTCCACTTAGGGTCCCCCGTTAGCACATACAACATTTGTTTGGCATGTATGTACCCCAGTGATTACTGGAAAAGTATTACACAGTCCCAACACCCTTCACGGGTTGAACACATATTTAATTTGATGCTCTCTGATATTAAATTTAATTTTATTTTCAATATCTTTTAAAGAAAAATCTGGTAAAGCTTCAAAGT
Source organism: Clostridium sp. (assembly GCA_022782605.1). GTDB lineage: Bacteria > Bacillota > Clostridia > Peptostreptococcales > Peptostreptococcaceae > Terrisporobacter. Next base: position 4,402 of record JALFMW010000156.1, read on the forward strand.
AAATCTGTGCTCGTTTTAGAATCGCGGCAGCTCTGCCTACTCGTTCCCACTCTCCCGCTAAATACTCTCCATAAATAATATGTTCTTCATTTACACCAGATAAAAAAGCTATCATCATAGTTTGAATTTCTTCTAAATCTTGCTCTGTAGCTATATATAATACAGGTTGCGGCTGTCCAGTTTGAACCCAAGCACCATCTTTATACATCTCCCCGCATCCTATATAACAAGCATCTGCGATCATAGAACGTGTTTTACCCACTCCTGTTGCGGCAGATCTTAAATAAAATTTTTTTAATCTAGCTCCCCGCACAACTGTATTTACAAAAGAACCATAAAGAGGATATCCTAATTCTGGTTTTTCTTTTAATTCTGCTAATAATTCATCTATTCCATCTCCTGCTTGTACGCCATTTTCTGTTGCATCATCAACATATTTCATTCTAATTGATAAAATTTTATCATCAATTAAATCTGCAATTTGTTCAAGAGATAGTCTATCGAATTGATCTTCTTGTTCTTGTTTTTTCTTTGTATCAAAAAGATTATCTGTATCATAAAACCAAGAAAGATCCATTCCTGCAACTTGCTCATATCCTCGTAATAAAGTCATTTTTTTAACTCTACTATAATAATAATCAAAAGTTGCAGGATTTGAGTTTTCCGCACATTTTAATATAAATTCTGAACCTTTATTAGCATTATATACAGCTAATTTTTTTGGTCTTTGTGTTAAATAATCTTCTATTGCAGTTAATGTTATTTCTTTCGTTCCTAATAAAAATAAATTATATATTGATCCAAAAATAATTTTCTGAACTTCATCTATAAAATCATCTTCAGAAAAGATATATTTATCAGTTGCATCTAGTAATTTTGGATTTTTAAAAATATTTCCAATAACATTATTAACAGCTGCTTTATCATTATATTTACTCTTCATTTTCTATATCCTCACTATCAAAAAATAATTTTATTTTTTTTCTTAAAGTAGGTGGTTTTATAACAACTTCTCTACTTTTTTGAAATATTGATAAATCTTTTTCTTTATTTTGATTTTTAGCTAGAAAAATACTGTAATAATAACGATAAGCATCTTTATACACAAAAGGTACTATTCCTATTCCACCATTAGCTTTTTCTGTTGAATTTCCTTTAACTTCATAAAAATAAATTAAAGATTTTAGCATTCCTGAATAAGTATATCCATATTCTTGTTGAAAATCTTTAATTTGTTTATTAACTCTAGCTTCAACATAGTCATCTTTCAAAAGTTTTTTAATGTAATCTTTTAAAGCTACTAAATCTGGATCAATTTCTTTTACTTCTAATGGGGCTAATTCACCTTCTGGCATGCAGCGGTAATGAGCATATCGTCTCGCTCCTACCTTTACAGCTTGGACTTTATCTCTGTCAAATCGATCGCCGCAAACTGTACATTTTACCATATGAGCTATATTAACCACTCCTTAAACTTTAATATATAAATATTATAACATAATTTTTAAATAAAGTCAAAAATAGGCAGATTATTATAATCTGCCTATTAGAAATTATATTTCTTTATATTTTACAGTATCTTTTAATTCTGACACTATTAAATCAAGAGCTTCAACTTGATCTCTTGTACTATTCTTAATAGTATTTCCTTTACCCAAATATTTTTCAGTAATTTGAACTATAATTGGATACCAGTATTCTTTAAAATGTTTACCTTCTTCTGAAGTTGGATCATTAGAACCTGGAATAGAACTTATAATAGAATTAAATTCTTTAATCAATTCATCATAATTTAAATCCTCTGTTGTTGAAGTAAATAAATTATTTTTTGCATCAGTAAAATACTCTTCTCCGTCTTCTGCCATTTGTTTATCAATAGCGTCCCCAATCGCAGCAACCAAATCTTTATAGGTAAAATCTATATAATCTGGTGTATATTTAAAACGAGAACCCGCTACATATCTTGGAGTTCCTCTCATAAATAACTTAGTAGAAGTATTACCTTCTTGATCTGTTACTCCTCTTGAATAACCTATAATATCCTTTATAGAACCCTTCCTTTCGGAATATTTAATAGGGAATAGACTATATCATCATCCGCATTTGCGGAGCCCAGTACTTCGATTTAAGGGATTTTCACCCACTTCCTTAAAAGCCCTACTCCTATAGTGGAAATCTCATCCACAAA
>JALFMW010000185.1 GCA_022782605.1 Clostridium sp.
AAAAAAAGAAGGTATCTGAGGATAATTTCTAAAAATCTATAATAAGGTTTTTTTATATATAGAAAAATATTACTGAAAAAAATAGGCAAAATAATAGTATAAGTAAAATATATAAGTGAGGTGTAGATTTTGGAAAATATATTAAGATATTATTTGATGCCACATCCACCATTGATAATTCCATCAGTGGGTAAGGGGCAAGAAAAAGTTATTCAAAGTACAATTGATGCATGTAATAAAGTTGGTGAAGAGATTAGTAAGCTAAAACCAGAAACAGTTGTAATCATAACTCCTCATGGAACTATGTTTTCAGATGCACTTGCAATTTCCAATGAAGATTATATAAAAGGTGATTTTACTAAATTTAGAGACTTTGACACATATATTGAAGGAAGAATCGATAAAAAGTTTAATGAAGAGTTAATTAATATTTGTAAAAGAGAAAATATACCTGCTGCAGGTATAGATTCAAATATTTTAAAAAAATTTAATAGACAATTTGAATTAGATCATGGAGCAATGATTCCCATGTATTTTATAAATAAGTACTACAAGGATTATAAAATTGTTCATGTTACATATGCAGCGCTTAGTGATATTGATTTATATAAGTTTGGTATGGCAATAAAAGAAAGTGCAAAAAACTTAAATAGAACAACAGTATTTATAGCCAGTGGAGACTTATCACATAGATTAAGTGAAGATGGGCCATATGAATATTCACCAGAAGGAGCTAAATTTGATAAAACATTATTGGATAATTTGCAAAAGGGTGATGTACTTAATATATTTAATATGGATAAATACATGGTTGAAAATGCAGGAGAATGTGGGTTAAGATCTATATTTATTATGCTTGGTGCTATGGAAGGTGAAGAAGTTAAAGGAAAAGTCTTATCATATGAAGGACCTTTTGGAGTTGGATATGGAGTTATGACTTTTAACAATGAATTAAAAAATAATAGTAATTTAGAGTTATTAATAAATATGAAAAAGGAAAAATTCAAGAAAAAATTATCTGATAAAAATCCTTATGTAAAATTAGCTAGAGAAAGTTTAAATCATTATTACAGTAGTGGACATTTAATGGCAAAACCAGCTGATTTGCCAAAAGAACTAAGTAAGCAAAAATGTGGAGCATTTGTATCACTTAAGAAATTTGGTAAATTAAGAGGATGTATAGGAACATTCTTGCCAACTACAGACTCATTGGCAGAAGAGATAATAAGAAATGCCGTTGAGGCTGCCACACAAGATCCAAGATTTCCAAGAGTAAGAGAAGATGAATTATTAGATTTAGATATTTCTGTAGATGTATTAAGTAGACCACATAAAGCCACAAAAGAAGAATTAGACCCTAAAAAATATGGTGTAATAGTTATTCAAGGCCACAAAAAAGGATTATTACTTCCAGATTTAGAGGGAGTGGACAGTGTAGATTATCAACTTGAAATTGCTTGTGAAAAAGCAGGAATAAGTCCTTTAGAAGAATATGAAATAGAACGATTTGAAGTTAAAAGATATAAAGAAGAGGAATAGATGGATAATAAACTTAAGTTTTATAAAGAAGAAGATAATTTTATCCAGTGTCAACTTTGCCCTCATAACTGTAAATTAAAAGAAAATCAATTTGGCATATGTGGTCTTAGAACAGTAAAAAATAATCTACCTGTGGCAATAAATTATGGAGAAGTAACTTCTGCAAATGTGGACCCAATAGAGAAAAAGCCATTATTTCATTTTAAACCAGGAAAGGATATATTATCTGTAGGAACTTATGGTTGTAATATGAAATGTAGCTTTTGTCAAAATTACGAAATATCACAAAATAAACCTTCATCGGAATTTATAGATATATATAAACTAATTAAATTGATAATTAGTATACCGAATAATGTAGGCATTGCTTTTACTTATAATGAACCATTTATGTGGTATGAATATATTTATGATGTAGCAAAAAGAATAAAAGAATATGATAAAAATATTAGTGTTGTCTTAGTTAGTAATGGATATGTAAATAAAGAGCCATTGAAAAAAATACTGCCATTTATTGACGCTATGAATATTGATTTAAAAGGATTTACTAATAGATATTATAATGATATTTGCAAGGCAAAAATAGAGCCAGTGTTAGAAACAATAAAAATGGCAAGTGAACAAACACATGTTGAAATAACAACTTTAATGGTTAGTGATGAAAATGATTCAGTTGAAGAGATAGTTGAAATTGCTAAATTTATAGCCAGTATAGATAAAAATATACCTCTTCACTTGAGTCGATATTTTCCTAAGTATAAAATGAAAAATCCTCCGACACTAGTAGAAAATATAATGAAGGCAAAAGAAGAAGCAAGTAAATATTTAAATTATATATATGTAGGAAATATTTCTGGAGTTGATAATAACACATACTGTCCTAACTGTAATTATAATCTTATTACAAGAGATATTTATTCAACTAATATACATTTTCATGGAGATAAGTGTCCAAACTGTAAAGAATATATAAATATAGTATTTTAATAAAAGTCCTCTTTAAAAAGCATAAATAGCTTAAAAGAGGACTTTTTTGATGAATAAAATTTTTATATTATAAATAAACTTCGTAAATATAACTATATGATTATCATAAAAAATATACTATAATTAAAAAGAATGAACTTACAATTAAGTCAAAATATATTGTAAATTGGGAGATGGGGGATGAAAGTTACAATAAAGGATGTAGCAAAAGAAGCTAATGTTGCTGTTTCAACAGTATCAAGAGTTCTTTCTAATAGTGGTAAAATAAGTGAGAAGACGAAGGAAAAAGTTTGGGCAGCTGTAAAAAAATTAAATTATGTTCCAAATGATATGGCTAGAAGTTTTGCGACTAAAAGAACAAAAATATTAGCAGTAATTATGCCACAATGGGTTAGTGATTCTTTTTATCATCCTTTTTTTCTTCAAATATTTAAAGGTATAAGTAATTGTGCAAAAGACAGAGGATATTTTATAATGTATGCCTTTAAAGAAAATGATGATACATGGATCAATAGATTTATTCAAAGTAATTTTGTGGAGGGAATTTTATTATTTCATGAAGAAGATGAGAAAATAACTATAAAATTCTTAAAAGATATGGATTATCCTTTTGTATCAGTAAGTCTGCCTGAGAATATGGAAGAGGCTTTATATATTTATGAAGAAGATGAAAAATCAATACATGAGGCAAATGGAAAATATTTAGGTCAATATGCAGCAAAAATTATGATGGATAAGTTAGAAGATAAGAATCCAGGAGAAAAATATTATATTATAAATACAAAATTGATTGAAAAAGAATCTTTGTTGGAAAAGATGAATAGTATGGTTTTATATAATAGAAATATTAAAGAATAAATCAAATATATACGCTATAAAATAGGAGGATTATTATGAAGAAATATTTATTGGGAATTGATATAGGTGGAACTACAGTAAAACTTGGTTTATTTAATATTAATGGAGAATTATTAAATAAATGGGAAATAGAAACTAGAAAGATTGATAATGGAAAATATATTTTATCAGATATTACAAGCTCTATAAATTGTATTTTAGATGAAAAAAATATTAGTAAAGATGAGGTTGTTGGAGCAGGAGTTGGTGTTCCAGGACCTGTAAAAGAAGATGGAACAGTACTTGGATGTGTTAACCTTGGATGGCCAGTATTTAATGTAGCAAAATCACTTGAAGAACTTTTAGAATTGCCTGTAAAAGTAGCAAATGATGCTAATATTGCTGCACTTGGTGAAATGTTCAAGGGTGGAGGAAAAGGTTATGAAAATATGATAATGGTTACTCTAGGAACTGGAGTAGGTGGAGGTATTATTATAAATGGAAAAGTAATAGCTGGTGCAAATGGTGCTGGTGGTGAAATTGGTCATCTAGGTGTAAATCCTCATGAAAAAATAAGCTGTAACTGTGGTAAAAAAGGATGTTTAGAACAATATGCATCTGCCACAGGAATAGTAAAATTAGCAAAAGATATCTTAGAAAAAGAAACTTGTGAATCTAAATTAAGAAATATTAAAGAAATTACAGCTAAAGATATATTTGATTTTGCTAAAGATAATGATCAATTATCAGTAAAAGTAGTTGATAAATTTGCTTCTATACTAGGTCGTGCTTTAGCTAATATATCTTGTATTTGTAATCCAGAAGTTTTTGTAATAGGCGGAGGAGTATCAAAAGCTGGAGATATATTAATTGATAAAACAAAACAATATTACATTGAGAATGCATTCCATGCCACAGTTGATACAAAATTCAAAGTGGCCACACTTGGAAATGATGCAGGTATATTTGGTGGAGCAAAGCTATCATTAGAAATTTAAAGGTATATATTCATAAAAGAAATTAGTATGTGAAAATACAACGCATACTAATTTTTTAATATTTAAAATAGAAATTTATATAAAAATATGTGAAAAATCACAAAAAATGTTAAATATTATATAAATTAATACTAATTTCCTGAATGCGGAAAACGTATTGCTGGTAAAAACCTTGTTTGATAATATTGATATATAAGATAAATTAAATCTAAAATATATACAGAAAGGAAGAGGATCGCTATGATGCAAAAGATTCAAAAATTCGGGGGCGCAATGTTTACACCAGTATTATTATTTGCTTTTGCAGGTGTGGTAATAGGATTAGGAACTCTATTCACAACAGAAGCAATTATGGGCTCACTGGCAGCACCTACTAGCATGTGGTATCAATGCTGGAATGTAATATTACAAGGAGGATGGACAGTATTTAATCAACTTCCATTACTATTTGTTGTTGGACTTCCAATTGGTATGGCAAAAAAACAAAATGCAAGATGCTGTATGGAAGCACTTGTACTTTATTTAACTTTCCATTATTTCTTAAGTACAATTCTTGCTCAATGGGGACCTACATTTGGAGTTGACTTCGCTGCAGAAGTAGGAGGAACTAGTGGTCTTACTATGATAGCTAATATCAAAACACTTGATATGGGTATGATAGGGGCATTAATTATATCAGGTATTGTTATTTATTTACATAATAAATTCTTTGATACAGAATTACCTGAATGGTTAGGAACATTCAGTGGTTCAACATTTATATTTATGATAGGGTTCTTTGTACTTATTCCAGTAGCTGTTTTATCAGCATTTGTATGGCCTAAAGTACAAACAGTAATGTTAGGATTCCAAGCATTTGTAAAAGGCGCAGGAGCACTTGGTGTTTGGGTATTCGTATTCTTAGAACGTGCACTTATACCATTTGGTTTACACCATATATTATATTCACCATTCTGGTACGACAATGTATTAGTTCCAGGAGGTTTATATGCATACTGGGCAACTAAACTACCAGAATTAGCAGCATCTAGTGCATCATTAAGATCACTAGTTCCAGAAGCAGGGTTCTCATCAACTGGATTCTCAAAAATATTTGGATGTGCAGGTGTAGCTTTAGCATTCTATAAAACTGCAAAACCAGAAAAAAGAAAGAAAACTCTTGGATTATTAATACCAATAACTTTAACAGCTATATTCTGCGGTGTTACAGAACCAATTGAATTTACATTCTTATTTATAGCACCATGGCTATTTATAGTACACGCTTTACTTGCAGCAACACTTTCAACAACTATGTATATAGCAGGAATAGTAGGGATACATGCCGGTGGTGTTATAGAAATGGCATCATTAAACTGGATACCTTTAATGAGTAGTCACTGGAAACAATACTTATTAATGTTAGGCATAGGTTTAGTATTTACAGGTATATGGTTTGTCGTATTCAAATTCTTAATAGAAAAATTTGATGTAAAAACTCCAGGTAGAGAAGATGATGAGGAAGTTACATTCCATACTAAAGCTGATTATAGAGAAAAACAAAACGCAAATAAATCAGGAAAAGTAGCAGCTACAAATGATAAGTTAGCTTTTGTTGAAGATATATTAGAAGGTCTAGGTGGGTATGATAATATAGTTGATGTAACAAACTGTGCTACTCGTTTAAGAGTAAATGTAAAAGATGAAACTTTATGTAAAGATGATCCATATTTTAAATCAATAGGAGCGCATGGTTGTTCAGCAAATGGCAAGTCTTATCAAGTGATCGTAGGATTAAAAGTA
>JALFMW010000192.1 GCA_022782605.1 Clostridium sp.
ACCTTATTTTATACATTGATATAAACACAAACTATCTAGCCATCTTCCTTCATCACTGGAGTTCATAACTACACATATGTATGTTTTATTATCAATATCTGCCGCAGATACTAGACATTTTCCTGCATTTGATGAACTACCGGTTTTAAGTCCTTTTATATTTGAATAGTAATATTCACTATATGGATTTATAAGCTGATTAGTATTTTCATATGTCACTTTGCTTCCATCCACAAATACATCATCAACCTTATATTTTGAGGCAATCTTACTTAGCACTTCATTTTTCATAAAATATTTGGCTATACATGCCAAATCACTGGCAGTTGTATATTGTCCTTTTTCATCATATCCATCAGGTCTTAAGAAGTTTGAGTTTGTAGCTCCTATACTCTTAGCTTTTTCATTAATAGCTTTTATAAATATAGCGATAGCTTTTTTTGTTTGAATCTTTTTACCTGATATTTTCTCACCTGTATATTTAGCCAGTACATAAGCACTATCATTGCCCGAAGGGAGTAAAAGTCCATCTAGCAATTGTTTTACTGTTAGTACATTTCCTTTTTTTAATCCTGCACGAGAAGCATCGGAATAAATGTAGTTTATTTCATCTCCCACAACAACTTTTTCATCAACACTGCAGTAATCCAGCACCGTTAGGGCTGTAATCATTTTAGTTGTACTTGCAGGAGCTATTTTTTTATTGCTATCTTTATCATAAATGACGTAGTCATTATCAGCATTTATTAAACATACATTTGAAGCTTGAATTTGATTTTCTTTATGTTTAATAACAAATCCAGTCATAATCACAGATGTGAAGATAATACAAATAAGTCCATATAAATAAAAACTATCAACATAATATGTAGTCATATTACGTTTATTTTTTAAAAATATATCACTTATTTTATTAATTAATTTATAAATTAAAAATCCTATTAATGTTCCAATAACAGCAAATATAATATGATTAATATCTGTTTTTTTATATAAAAATAATTGGAATGTTTCTATTAATAAAGATATAAATCCACCAGTTAAAAGAAGCTTATATAGTCTTAAACTTTTTTTATCAATTAATGGTAAAATCACTCCTAATGGAATAAACATTATTATATTTTTTATGTTTTCTAAAGGTCTATTTTTCAAAACATCAATAATTTTAAATGGGTTTAAATTCAAATTATTACTCCAATTAACTTTAATTGAAAATCCATAAACAGGCGAAATATTAAGCTCAAATAAAAAGCTTAAATAAATTATTAAACATAGTAAAATAAGTTCACCTTTAAGATTTATTTTATTTCTTCTATTTGAAATTTTTCTAACTACAAAATTATATAAAATACAAATTATTATAGATACTACACTGTAAATTATTAGATTTTCTATATTGTTCATAAACTTCCTACCTTTTCATTTCTAGTCTATTTATTTAATTTATGGGCAAGGCCCTTAGATATACAAAATATCACTTATGCATATAATTTTTTATGTTTATCACTAGATTATTTACAACTTTTTATAAATTAAAACATTTTGCTAGAAAATTATCTAAAAGCGTAGCTATTTGCATATATAAAGTCTATTATTTGTATTTTTTAACTTTAAAACTTTCATAAAGAAGCTTAGTTATAGTTTTTATATATAATAAAGCAAAAAGGACATGGAAAAATCAAATCCATGTCCTTTCTTTATATAATTAAGCTTCTTCTCCAACTAGTGAGAAAGTATTTGCTTCTGTTATTTTAACATTCATTAAAGTTCCAAGTAATTTAGCCTCTGGGTTTTTAACTGTAAAGTTTACTAATTTGTTTTGTCTAGTTCTACCTGTAAATTTAGTTTCATCTGTTTTGCTAGTTCCTTCTATTAAAACTTCCACTGTTTTACCAACATATGAAGCATTTAAGTCAACAAGTATTTCATTAACTTTTGATAAAACTCTGTTAAATCTCTCATGCTTAACATCTTCTGGTATTTGGTCTTCCATTTTAGCTGCTGGAGTACCTTCTCTCTTAGAATATATAAACGTGAAAGCATTGTCGTATTTAACTTTTTCAACAACATCTATTGTATCAAGTAAATCTTCTTCAGTTTCACCTGGGAATCCTATCATTAAGTCAGTAGAAAAAGCAATTCCTGGTATTTCAGCTTTAGCTTTTTCTATTATTCTTAGATAATCTTCCTTAGTATAATGTCTGTTCATTTTCTTAAGAAGTCTTGATGAACCACATTGAACTGGTAAATGTAAGTATTCACAAACTTTATCACAATCTCTCATAGCATATATAACTTCGTCAGATATATCTTTTGGATGAGATGTCATAAATCTTATTCTTTCTATTCCTTCTATTTCATTTACCATTCTTAAAAGCTCTGCAAATGTTATATCTTCTTCTAATGTTTTTCCATATGAGTCAACATTTTGACCAAGTAGAGTTATTTCTTTTGTTCCTTTAGCTGCTAAATCTTTTATTTCATTTATTATATCTTCTGGAGTCCTAGATCTTTCTCTACCTCTAGTGTACGGTACTATACAGTAAGTACAGAAGTTATTGCATCCATACATTATGTTTACGAAAGCCTTAAGTTCGAATTTTCTACTACTTCTAAGACCTTCAACAACTTCTCCATCAACATCCCAAACATCAACTAATAATTTATCACTATCCATAGTATTAGTTAAAAGTTCTGGGAATTTATATAAGTTATGTGTACCAAACACTAAGTCAACATGCTTATATCTAGATTTTATTTCTTTAACAACATGAGGTTGTTGCATCATACATCCACAAACAGCAATTTTTAAGTCTGGATTTTTTCTTTTAGCTAATTTTAAATGACCTAAATTTCCATAAACTTTTAACTCTGCATTTTCTCTTACTGCACAAGTATTATATATTATTAAATCACAATCATCAGTCATCATAGTTGATTCATATCCCATAGCATCTAGCATTCCAGCTAAGTTTTCTGAATCATGTTCATTCATTTGACACCCAAATGTTTGTATCATATATTTTGGTTTTCTTTTATTTATAGCAAAGTATCTAGAGTTTTTCTCAGCAATGGCTTCGATAAATCTATTTTGCTCTTCTATCTTTTCCACAGGTACTTGAACTTGTTTTCTTTTTCCCATTTGTATTCCTCCTTAGTA
>JALFMW010000227.1 GCA_022782605.1 Clostridium sp.
GCAAAGGGAAATAAAGCAATTTTTATTTCTATTCATGTAAACGCAGCTGGAAATGGTTCATGGATGAATGCACAAGGATGGTCTGTATATACAAGTAAAGGTCAAACATCTGCAGATAAATTAGCAACATGTATTTATGAAGTTGCTGAATCTAAATTAAAACCATTAGGAAAGAAACTTCGTCCTGATAATTCAGATGGTGATCCTGATCAGGAAGCAAATTATTATGTATTATCAAAAACTGCATGTCCTGCATGTTTAACAGAAAATATGTTTATGGATAATAAAGAAGATGCTACATGGTTATTAAGTAATGAAGGTAGAAATATAATTACAGATATTCATGTGGAAGGTATAAAGAAATATATTGCAAGTTTATAAAAATAAAGGTTGATAATTTCTGATATTATCAACCTTTATTTTTTTATATATAATATTAAATGATAAAATTTAACTTTTCATAAATTATTGTATCATTTCATGCATATCAAATAACTAAGGCATAACAGTATCAATATATTTACCTTGATAATATCCTATTAAATGATAATTTTTATCAACATACCAGATTTCAATAAAATTTAATTTATTTTTATATGCTAAATTGCGTTTATTTACATCTCGTATTGTCCAAGTTTCTATTGCACTTTTATAAAATTTACTTGTTTCTGATTTAATTTTCCAATTATTAAGTAATTCTATATCATCTTTATTATCTTTATTAAATGGATGTTTACCATGTGTCCATGCTCCATTATATTCTATATATAAATCAAAATTAGGTAAATAAAAATCACAATGGAACGGGTATTCTTCTGTATAATATTGTCTTTTAATCGCTTTATCTATTGTTATTAAATAATTATAAATTTCATTTTCTTTCTTAGAATACTTTGATATTTTATTAGATTTAATACGTTTTTCAAATGACTTTAAAATTATATCTTTATTTTTCATGGCAGATTCATATCCATATCGTTCAAAACATGTTTTCATTATTTTTTTACGTATTTCATCAGATTTAAATGGATGATCTACACCATATTTATTTAACCATGTTTGTTTAGACTTTATTTTAATTTCATCTGTTTTAAAAAAAGTTGAAACTCCATATTTTTGTAAAAATATTTGTTTTACTTTATTTTTTATTATATCAGATTGCATAGCATTTTCTACACCATATTTTTCCAAACATGTCATCTTTATTTTTTCTTTTACTTGAGATGATTGTATAGCATTTTCTACACCATATTTTTCCAAACATGTCATCTTTATTTTCTTTTTTATTTCATCAGATTGTGAAATATATTCAACACCATATTTTTCCAAACATGTTCTCTTTCTTTTTTCCTTTATTTCTTCATTTTGAGATGAGTGTTCAACACCATACTTTTCCAAACATGTTCTCTTCCTTTTTTCTTTTATTTCCTCTGCGTATATAGGATCATTAAATTTTTTTAAACACGTTTCTTTTATTTTAATATTAATTTTATCTTTCTCTTCTTTTGTTAATATAACATGTTCTTTACCATATTTTTCTAAACACGTTTGCTTATATTTTTCTCTATTATTAAAATATCCGGACCCATACCTCATTAATTTGGTATTAAATCTTTTTTCTTTCATTATTTTTTGTCCTATTGTTGTAAGTTCACATTCTTTAGAACAAAATGTTCTATAATGTTTTTTATTTTTATCATATTTTACAAGCTTCCCACAAACTGGACATTTTGGAATTTCTTCTATTTTATTTTCAATTCTATAAATCAATTCACTAATTGTTTCGTTATTACCATCATTAAATCTATTTTTTATATAATTTATAAAAATAGGGAAATTCTTTGAAATATATCTTATTGTTAATTTTTTATTTTTTATATTTTTATAAAAAAAATCTAAGCATTCAATATCTGTCATATTTAATGAATATATTTAATAATTTATACTAATTATTAAATATATTGTTTATATTAATAAAATAAAGATAGAAATATAGTGTGCAATATTTCTATCTTTATTAATATAAATTATTGAATCATTTCGTGTCTATCAAATAACTAAGGTATAACAGTATCAATTATTTGATCTCTCAAATACGAGTTTTCTTCAAGAGTGTCATATAATGTATTAAAATCTTCCTAATCTACACAAACTACAAAGTAGCCATTCTTATCTTTTCCATAAAGCAAATCTGTATCTTTAAAAGCTCTCTTAAAATCAGCCATACCTTTTAATATGTGATCATCATCAGGGGCTATCAGATCACCCATATATATTTTTGCAGTATGAATATTAGATTCGTTTAACCATTTATATTTTTCTGGGATTTTATAATATGATTCATTTGTTTGCGATAGTTTCTATAGCTATGCTAATTTCTAATCTTGAAAATTTGCAATATCAATAGCATGTTGTTTAGTAATATCATTTATTTTTTTCATGATATTTAATACATCTGCATCTGTTGCAACAGGGTCATATGGTCCTGTTGGTGTTTTTTTAGAAGCTGTAACTTTAGCAGCATCTAAAAGTTTC
>JALFMW010000290.1 GCA_022782605.1 Clostridium sp.
CCACTTATTTTTACTATAAGAAGTAAAATGGAAGGTGGAGAAATATCAATAGATGATGATAAGTATATTAACTTGTGTAAAGAAGTATGCAAATCAAGAGTGGCAGATATAATAGATGTGGAATTAAGAATAGGTGAAAAAAATATAAAAGAATTGGTTTCATTATGTCATGAAAATAATATGAAAATAATTATTTCAAAACATGATTTTCAAAAAACACCATCATTAGATAAAATGCTTGAAGATTTACTAAAGATGCAAGAATTAAAAGCAGATATACCAAAGTTGGCAGTTATGCCACAAAACTATATAGATGTTGCAAAACTATTGGAAGTTACAGCTATTATGAAAGAAAAATATAACGAAACACCAATAATCACCATATCAATGGGTGATAAGGGTATCATAAGTCGTATAAGTGGAGAGGTTTTTGGTTCCTGTTTGACTTTTGCATCTGGAATTAAAGCATCAGCACCAGGGCAAGTTGGAATTGAAGATTTACATAAATCTATGGCAATAATTAATAAATATTATAAAAAAAATCCTCAAATTAAAAATACAAATATTATTTTAATAGGATTTATGGGAACAGGAAAAACTTCAGTATCTTCAAAATTAAGCAAAATGCTAAATATAAAAAAAGTTGATATAGATGAGTTAATTGAGTTACAAGAAAATATGACTATAGACAAAATGTTTTCAAATTATGGTGAGAATTATTTTAGAAAATGTGAAACTAAAGCTTTGATGCAATTATCAGATGAAAAAAATATAGTTATTTCATGTGGTGGAGGAATTGTCTTAAAAGATGAAAATATAGAAATAATGAAAAAACAAGGTAAGGTAGTATTGCTTACAGCCACACCAGAGGTAATTTATGATAGAGTTAAAAATAGTAATACTCGACCTATTTTAAATGAAAATATGAGTATAGAATATATAGCTAATTTAATAGAAAATAGAAAAGATAAATATTTAAAGGCAGCAGATATAATAGTTGATACAGATAATAAAAGTTTAGAAGAAATTTGCGAAGAAATTATAAATAATATTTAAAATTTTTCAAGCAAATTTTCAATCATAAAATACTTAGTTCATACTAAAATTAAGTACTTTATTAATTTTTGTATAAGATAACATTATTTAAACAGTACTAAAAAGTATAAAAAATAGATAAATTATAAAAATATAATAAAAGTAGTTAGTTAAAAACTTGTTTAAATAAGTTAATTTATGATATTATATTAGAAGAAAAAATATTTTTTGAAAAATATGCATTTAATTGATAAGTTTTATGCATATTAAAAATTTAAATTCATGTGATGATATATTGGGATGAAATTCATAAATATTATCATAAAATATGATGACAAATTTTTAAAAATGGAGGAACAGATATGGTAACAGCAGGAGATTTTAGAAAAGGTGTAACTTTCGAAAAAGATGGACAACCTTGTTTAATAGTTGATTTCCAACACGTAAAACCAGGAAAAGGTGCAGCGTTCGTAAGAACAAAATACAAAAACTTAAAAACAGGAGCTATAAGAGAAGAAGCTTTCAACCCAAGTGATAAATTCCCTAAAGCATTAATAGAAACTAAACAAATGCAATACTTATATGATGATGGTGAATTATACTACTTCATGGATGAAGAAACTTATGATCAAATACCTCTAAACTACGAGCAAGTTGAAGATGCTATAAAATTCTTAAAAGAAAACGAAGTAGCAACTATAAGATTCTACCAAGGACAACCATTCCAAGTAGAAGCTCCAAACTTTGCAGAATTAACAGTAACTGAAACTGAACCAGGAATAAAAGGAGATACTGCTTCAAACGTAACTAAATCAGCTACAGTTGAAACTGGTGCAGTAGTTCAAGTACCTTTATTTATAAACGAAGGTGACAAAATAAAAATAGACACTAGAACTGGTGAATATTTATCAAGAGTTTAATATTTTAATGAATAAAAAGCTTATATATCTTAATAATAATGATATATGAGCTTTTAGTTTATAAATAAAAATGAAAGAGAGGTATTAACTAATGAAATATCTAAGCGAAGAAGTAGCATATTTAAGAGGTTTAGCAGAAGGTTTAGAAATAGAAAGCGAAACAAAAGAAGGCAAAATGATATGTAAGATAATAGATGTACTTGAAAATTTAGCTGATACACTAGATGATATGCAAGAAGATTATGATGAATTAGTTGAATACGTTGAAAGTGTAGATGAAGACTTATCAGACGTGGAAGAAATAGTATATGAAGAAGATGATGATGATTACGAAGATGACTATGACGACTATGATGATGAAGACGATTACGAAGAAGATGATGAAATAAGCTACATAGAAATGGAATGCCCTAACTGTGGTGATTTAGTTGACATAGACGAAGAATTATTATTCGATGATTCAGTGGATGTTATTTGTCCAAACTGTCAAGCAATAATACTATCATCAGAAGAAGATGATGAGAATTGTTGTGGTTGTGGATGTAGCCACGAAGATTGTGATGAAGAATAGAACAGAAAATTATTAAGATATTTTGCCTATGAAGCTTTCTGCTCCATAGGTTTTTTTGCATTATTATGTTAAAAATAGTACACTATAAGGTGATATAATAATTTAAGGAGGAACAATGAACGTTAATAGAAAAGTAATTTACAATATTAGTAAATTTGAAGATACCATAGACTACACATTTGAAAATAAAGAGTATATATTAGAAGCATTAACGCATAGTTCATATTCAAATGAGAACAAAAACTATAAGTTTAATGAAAGACTAGAATTCTTAGGAGATTCAGTTTTAAGTATAGTTATAAGTGATTATTTATTTAAGACAGAAGAAAATCTTCCAGAAGGTGAACTTACAAAATTAAGAGCGAATATAGTTTGTGAAGAGTCACTTTGCGAAGTAGCGTCTGAAATTAACCTAGGAGAGTATTTATTACTTGGAAGAGGTGAAGAAGCTACTGGTGGAAGAGAAAGAATATCTATACTAGCAGATGCCCTAGAAGCAGTAATAGCAGCTATTTACTTAGATGGTGGACTAGAAGAAGCGAGAAGATTTATATTTAAATATATGGAAGAGATAATAGAAGACTCTATAAAAGGAAAAATATTTAGAGATTATAAAACATATCTTCAAGAAGTTCTACAAAGTAAAGGGGAGCAACATATTTGGTATAAACTTGTGGAAGAAAAGGGACCAGATCATAATAAGAGATTTGTTATGCAAGTTGGAATAAACGATGAAGTTTTAGGCGTGGGAGAAGGTAAAAGCAAAAAAGATGCAGAACAAGTTGCTGCAAAATCTGCTTTAAAACTACTAAAATTTTAACTTGATGAGGTTGATAAAATGAAAAAAAGAATAATACCAATTTTTGTACCACATAGAGGATGTCCACATGACTGTATCTTTTGTAATCAAAAGAAAATTACAGGTGTAAGTACAGATGTCACAAGTGAGGAAGCAAGAAATATTATAGAAGAATATTTACCAACTATACCAAAGGATGCAAGTGTTGAAATAGCATTTTTTGGAGGAAGTTTTACCGCTATAGATGAAAAAACTCAAAATGAATTATTATCAGTAGCAAAAGAATATGTTGATAAAGGTTTAGTATCTGATATAAGAATGTCTACAAGACCAGACTGTATAAGTGTTGATATACTAAATAGATTAAAAGAGTATAAGACTTCAATCATAGAACTTGGAGTACAATCAATGGATGCAAAAGTACTTCATGATAGTGCTAGAGGTCATGATATGAAAAGTGTAATAGATAGTGCAAAATTAATTAAAGAATCTGGCATAAATCTAGGACTTCAAATGATGGTAGGATTGCCATCAGATACAGAAGAAAAATGTATTGAAACAGCAAAAAAATTTATAGAGCTTAATCCGTTTTGTGTAAGAATTTATCCAACACTTGTTGTTAAGGATACAGGACTTGAAACATTACTTAATAAAGGGGAATATAAGCCTTTTACTTTGGATGAATCAATTCAAATAGTTAAAAAGCTTCTAGTTTTATTTTATGTTAACAACATAAATGTTATAAGAGTTGGACTTCAAGCAACAGAAGATATACAACTTGGAAAAGGGATAGTTGATGGCCCTTATCATCCAGCTTTTAGAGAATTAGTTGAAGGGGAAATGATTAAAGACTACTTACATTATCTTGTTATACAAAATAAGACTGTAAGCCAAATTGAAATTAAAACAAATAATAAAAACATATCAAAAATAGTTGGAAATAAGAAGAGTAATAAGTTATTCTTCAAAAATGAATTTAATATAAATATGAAAACAACACCTTCGAATATAGCAGAAGATGAATTCATAATCGTATTAGATAATGATAAAGAAATAAATATTACATCAGAGCAAATCTATAAAGAGCTTTTAAATATTTATAATCTTTAGTCATAGCAAAGATATCTCGTTGACGTTATAAGTAATAGTAAGGAAGGGAGAGATAAGCATGTATTTAAAGAGATTAGAGTTAAAAGGATTTAAATCCTTCCCGAATAAAACAGACATAATCTTTAAAGAAGGTGTTACTGCAATAGTAGGACCAAATGGAAGTGGTAAAAGTAATGTTTCTGATGCAGTAAGATGGGTGCTTGGAGAACAAAGTATAAAAAGTCTTAGAGGAGATAAGCTAGAAGACGTTATATTTGCAGGATCTGATAATCAAAAGCCGATGAACTTCTGTGAAGTAGCCCTTACAATAGATAATTCAGATGGAAAATTAGATGTGGATTATAGTGAAGTTACTATAAAAAGAAGAGCCTATAGAAGTGGTGAGAGTCAATTTTATTTAAATAATAAAAGTTGCAGACTTAAAGATATAAAAGAAATTTTACTAGATACTGGTATAGGTAAAGATGGTTACTCAATTATAGAACAGGGTAAGGTTGATGAAATACTAAGTAATAACCCAGCAAATAGAAGAAAAGTTTTTGATGAAGCTTGTGGTATATCAAAATATAGATATAAAAAGACTGAATCAGAGAGAAACTTAAAAAATACTAAGGAAAATCTAGCTAGAATAAATGATATATATGTGGAAATAGAAAATCAAATTAAACCATTATATAATCAACAAGTTAAGGCTAGAAAGTTTTTAGATCTTAGTGAGAAACTGAAAAAAATAGAAGTTAATAACTATATAAGAGAAATTCAAAAAATAGAACAACTTTTAAGTGAAGTAAATGCTCAGTATGAAGCTTTAGGCAAAGAGCTTGAAAATATAGATAAAGAAAAGTCATCATTTGAAGAAAACTCAAAAGAAGTTACTATTCAAATGGAAGAAATGGATAAGTCTATAGAAAAACTAACTGAATATATAAATTCTATAAAATCAGTAATTGATAAAAAAGAATACGAAATAAACTTATTAAATCAACAAAAGGATACATCTTTAAACAAAATTAAAAAGAACAAAGAAGAAATTGATAATATAAGTAAGTCTTTTGAAAACAATACTGAAAACTTAAATAGAATTCATAAAGAAAAAGAAGAAAAAGAAGAATCTATAAATAAATTAAAGGATCAACTTGAAATTTTTATAGAAAAAAATGAAGTAAATAAAAATAAAATTGAAAGTCTAAATGAGAAGATAGAAAATTTAAAGGATGAGATAATAGAATTACTTAATGAAAAACAAGATGTAAGTAATAAATTATCAACTTTAAATGCAAATAAAGATAACATTAATCAAAGAAATGAAAATATAGACTTTGAAATTAATGAAATAAGAGAAAAGTTAAAAGATAAAGAAGTATTATTTGAAGAAGTTAAACTTAAAATAAATGATAAAAAAGAAAGATTAGAAGACTTTAAAACTAAAGTAAGTAATTCTTATGAAAAACTTCAAAATTTAAAGGAAGAAAATCAAAGTTTGAATTCTAAAATACAAAATAATAATTATGCTTTAAAAGAATACAGCTCAAAGTTAAATGTTTATATTGATATGGAAAATCATTATGAAGGATTTAATAGAGGTGTTAAAGAGGTTTTAAAAAATAAAAATCTTAAAGGTATTTATGGAGCTTTAGGACAGGTAGTTACAGTTTCAGGCAAATATGAAAAAGCGATAGAAGCAGCTCTTGGTGCTTATATGCAAAATATAATAACAGAAGATGAAAATAGTGCCAAAGCAGCCATCAACTATTTAAAGCACAATAAAATAGGTAGAGTTACCTTCTTACCTATGAACATAATTAAATCTAAGAAGATAAATAATGTTAACTCAAAAACTAAATTTATAGGTATTGCCAGTGATTTAATATCTTATGATGAAAAATATAGAGATATATTAGAAAATATCTTAGGTAGAACTATTGTAATAGAAAATATTGATGAAGGTATTAAATTTGCTAGAGAAACTGGACATAAATATAAGGTTGTAACTTTAGATGGTGAAATATTAAATCCAGGAGGATCACTTACTGGTGGTTCACTTAAATCAAGTGGTAATATTTTATCTAGAAAGAGACTTATAAATGAGTTTAATGAAAAAATAAAAACTATTAAAGAAGAAAATGTAGCTATAGGAGAAAAGATTGTTTCTATAGAAAAAGAATTATTAAAATGCCAAGAAAATATTAAACATTATGAAGAAGAGATTAAAGTTCTTGATAAAAAGCTAATACTTAATAATTCTTCTTATGCAAGATATGAAGAAGAAATAAATGCTTTCTTATCGAATATTAAAAAGTTGGAAACTGAAAAAGAAAATCTTGGTTCAAACTTAAATTACACTATTCAAAAGAAAGAAATGCTAGAATCACAAATAAAAGATATTGATAATAAGCATAGTGAAAATAAAGAAAACATAGAAAACTTAAGTAAAGAGTTGAATAAAGAAAGTGAAATTTACGAAAGTGAAAAAAGTAAATTTAACAATTTAAATATTCAACTTACAAAGGATAAAGAAATACTTAAAGCCTTTAATGCTGATATTGAAAGAACAAAAGAATATTTAAATCAGCTTGAGATTAAAAAATCTTCTATAGAAAAAGAAAATCAATATGAAGAAAATCAAATAAAAGAAATTGATGAAAAAATGCATATAGAAGATAGAGAAAAAGAAAATCTTAAAAATCAATTAAGTGACAACAATAAAAACTTGGAAAATAAAAAAGTAGTTAGAGAAAATCTAAAACAAAAATTAGATGACAACAATTTAAAATTAAAGAATATCGACAAGCAATTTATGGAGGTTAAGGAATCTATATTTAAAGTTGAATCAAGAATTGAAAAATTGGAGTCAAGTAAGGAAAATAATAATTTCAAATTGTTTGAAGATTATAATTTAACTTATTTACAAGCAGTTGAACTTAGAGATGATGAAATAGAAATAAATAAAAAGGTTTTAGATTCACTTAAAAAGGAAATTAAATCTCTAGGAAATGTTAATATGGATTCTATAGAAGAGTACAAAGAGATTAAAGAGAGATATGATTTCTATAGTGAACAAAGAGAAGATTTACAAAAATCTATAGAAGCTATAGAAGAAATAATAGCAGAATTAGAAGAACATATGAAAATACAATTTAAAGAGGAATTTAATAAGATTAATGAAAACTTTAAATATGTATATAATAGATTATTTGGTGGAGGAGAAGGTAACTTAACTATAGTAGATATGGATAATATCTTAGAAAGTGATATAGAAATTACTGCAAAACCACCAGGTAAGAAAATGAAAAATCTTAGCTTATTATCAGGTGGAGAAAAAGCACTTACGGCAATTAGTATACTATTTGCCATATTACTTGCAAAACCAACACCGTTTTGTATACTAGATGAGATTGAAGCTCCTCTAGATGACAGTAATATAGCTAGATTTGGAACATTCTTAAAAGAATTAACATCAAGAACTCAGTTTATAGCTGTAACTCATAGAAGAGGTACAATGGAGGCTGCTGATTATATTTATGGTGTAACAATGGAACAAAGAGCTATTTCAAAAGTAATCAGTTTAAGTTTAAATGAAGCCGAAGAAATGACTGATGTTATTTAGTAATAAATAATTATAATAAAGAAATATACTTAGGAGGAAATAGGGTGTTTAAAAGGTTTTTTAAGAGAAATAAAAAAGAAGAAGTAAAACAAGAAGTACCAGAGGTTGCTGCAACTCAAGAGCAACAAGAAGAAGTTAAAGAACAAGTAGAAACTGTTGAAGAAGTTAATCATGCAACAGAGGAAGTTTATCTAGATTCTTCAGTTGAAGTAAAAGAGCAAGTAGAAGAAATACAAGAAACAAAAGAGGAAGAAGTAGTAGCTGAAACTGAAGAAGTTGAGGCTATAGATGAATCAACTGAAGCAGTTGAAGAAGAAATAGTTAAAGAGGTTGTTGAAGAAAAAACTGAGGAAGTAAAAGTTAGCTTATTTGAAAGATTAAAACAAGGTTTAACAAAAGCTAAACAAGGAATAACAGATAAAGTTGATCAAGTTTTAAAATCATATACAAAAGTTGATGAAGACTTATTAGAAGAAATAGAAGAAATATTAATAACTGCAGATGTTGGTGTGGAAACTACTATGTATATAATAGATAAATTAACAGATGCAATAAAAACTAAAAAAATAACAGATCCACAAGATGTTAAGGGAGAATTAAAGTTAATAATAGAAGAAATATTAACTAATGATAATTCGACTTTAGATGTGAGTCACTCTCCATCAATAATTATAATGGTTGGAGTTAATGGTGTTGGTAAAACAACAACTATAGGAAAACTTGCATCTAGATACAAAAAAGAAGGTAAAAAAGTATTAATAGCAGCAGGGGATACTTTTAGAGCAGCAGCTATTGACCAATTAGAAGTATGGGCCAATAGAAGTGGTGTTGATATTATAAAACATCAAGAAGGAGCAGACCCAGGAGCTGTTATATTTGACTCAATAAAAGCGGCAAAAGCTAGAAATATAGATTTATTAATATGTGATACAGCAGGAAGACTTCATAATAAAGCTAACTTAATGAATGAATTATCAAAAGTATTCAAAATAATAGATAGAGAATACCCAGAAGCGAAAAAAGAAGTATTATTAGTAGTTGATGCAACTACTGGACAAAACGCAGTATCACAAGCAAAAAGCTTTAAACAAGTTTGCGATATAACGGGACTTGTTTTAACTAAACTTGATGGAACTGCAAAGGGTGGGGTTATATTAGCAGTTAAATCTGAAGTTGATGTACCAGTTAAATTAATTGGTGTTGGAGAGAAAATGGAAGATTTACAAGACTTCGATGCTAAAGCATTCTCAGAGGCATTATTTGGGTAAAATTTAGACGAAATATATATTGACAATAAATTAGTTTTAATATAAAATACAATGTGTAAAGTAAATAACCTTTACAGTATACACTGGGAAGTGAAGTTATGAATATTGATAAAATGGTGGAAATTGGGTTGTTATTTGAACAATATAAGGAATTACTAACTGATAAACAAAGAGAAATAGTTTCACTTTATTATGAGGAAAATTATTCTTTAGGTGAAATCAGTGAAAATCTTAATGTATCTAGACAAGGTGTTTATGATACACTTAAACGTTCAGAAAAGATATTAAGGGAATACGAAAATAAACTTCACTTAGTATCAATAAATAATAAACAAGAAGAAGCTCTAAAATCACTGAAAGATAAAATTGTTGACATTAAACAAGATTTATTGCAAAATAGAGATTGTGCTAATTTAATCCCTAAGTTAGAAACAATAGAACAAATATGTAGGGAGTTGTTAAAATGATATTTGAAGGTTTATCAGATAAATTGCAAGGTGCACTTGGTAAGTTAAAATCAAAAGGAAAGCTTACAGAAAAAGATGTAAAAGATGCAATGAGAGAAGTTAAGCTTGCTTTATTAGAAGCAGACGTAAACTTTAAAGTTGTTAAAGATTTTATAAAAAAGGTTCAAGAAAGATGTGTTGGAC
The DNA here is from genome assembly GCA_022782605.1 of Clostridium sp. Classification (GTDB taxonomy): domain Bacteria; phylum Bacillota; class Clostridia; order Peptostreptococcales; family Peptostreptococcaceae; genus Terrisporobacter. Next base: position 9,961 of record JALFMW010000290.1, read on the forward strand.
AGGATGTTATGACAAGTTTAACACCAGCTCAACATGTTATAAAAATAGTTAATGAAGAACTGACTTCTCTTATGGGAGATGTACAAAGTAAAGTTATGATATCTTCGAAACCACCTACAATTATTATGATGGTTGGTCTTCAAGGTGCTGGTAAAACAACTACTTCAGGAAAACTTGGTAATTACTTAAAAAAACAAGGTAAAAAACCATTATTAGTAGCTTGTGACGTTTACAGACCTGCAGCTATTAAACAATTACAAGTTGTAGGAGAAAAATTAGATATACCAGTATTCAACATGGGTGATAAAGAAAGCCCGGTAAATATAGCAAAAGCAGGATTAAGTCATGCTATAAAAAATAACCATGACTTAGTTATTATAGATACAGCAGGTAGACTTCATATAGATGAAACATTGATGGATGAACTAAAATCTATCAAGTCTGAAGTAAAACCTCATGAAATTTTACTAGTGGTTGACTCTATGACAGGTCAAGATGCAGTAAACGTATCTGAAAGTTTTGATGAAGCTTTAGGCCTTGATGGTGTAATACTTACAAAACTTGATGGAGATACGAGAGGTGGGGCAGCACTTTCAATAAGAGCTGTAACACAAAAACCAATTAAATTCATAGGTATGGGTGAAAAGCTTGATGACTTAGAACCGTTCTATCCAGATAGAATGGCATCGAGAATTCTTGGAATGGGAGATGTACTAAGTTTAATCGAAAAAGCTCAAGATGCCATAGATATGGAAAAAGCCAAAGAGTTAGAACAAAAAATGAAAAAACAAGATTTTGATTTTGAAGATTTCTTAACTCAAATGGAACAAATAGAAAATATGGGACCACTTGATAAAGTGCTTGGAATGATACCTGGTATGGGTAACTTAAAAAATCAACTTGGCGATGTGGACCTAAATGGAAAAGAAATGAGAAGAACTAAAGCCATAATACAATCTATGACTTTAGAAGAAAGACGTAATCCTCAAATACTTAATGCTTCTAGAAAAAGAAGAATAGCAAAAGGTAGTGGGACAAGCGTTCAAGACATAAACAGACTTGTAAAACAATTAAATGAAATGAAAAAAATGATGAAGATGTTTATGGGTAATCAAAAAGGTATTAAGAAAAGAGGCGCACTTAGCGGACTTCCTTTCTTTAAATAAATAATACAAAAAATACAGACAAAAAAATTCGGAGGTGACTGTAATGGCAGTTAAAATAAGATTAAAAAGAATGGGTGCAAACAAAAAACCTTTCTACAGAATAGTAGTAGCAGACTCTAGAGCACCAAGAGATGGAAAATTCATAGAAGAAATAGGATTCTACAATCCAGTTTCAGCTAACAAAGAAACAAGAATAAACGATGAAAAAGCTTTAAAATGGTTATCAGTAGGAGCTCAACCAACTGACACTGTTAAAAAATTATTCAACAACAACGGAATAACTGAAAAATTCGAAGCTCAAAAACAATCTAAATAGTCACAAACTATTAAAGTGTTTAATATAATTCAATCCTTGATTGAATTAGTTTTTAGGAGATGAATATATGAAAGAGCTAGTTATGTATATTGTAAAAGCTCTAGTAGATAATCCTGACGAAGTGACAGTAGAAGAAACTATGGAAAAAGATGAAATTATCTTAAAACTAAAAGTTTCTCAAGATGATGTTGGCAAGGTTATCGGAAAACAGGGAAGAATAGCTAAGGCTATTAGAACTGTATTAAAATCTGCTGGAAATAAAGAAAATGTCAAGGTTTCACTTGAAATATTATAGAAGGGTTAGGTATATACCTAATCCTTTTTGTTTATAATAAGTAAAATACGGACTATATAACTTGAACTTTAAGTGAATTAGTTCCATAACAAAAGCCAAACTTGGCTTAAACAAGATGAAATTTATTAATAAGTATCAAATTAAAAATTAATATTAAATATTTAAATAAATACATTTTAAGACTAAAAACTAAAGACTAAAAACAAAAACAAATGCAAATGTTTAATATATAAATATAATTTTTAAATTGAATTTAAAAAGACATAAGAAGGTGAGACTATGAAAGAAAAGTTAACTCATTTTAGAATCGGTCAGATAGTAAATACTCAAGGTCTTAAGGGCGAAGTTAGAGTATATCCATATGTGGACGACATAAATAGATTTGATGATCTAGAAAGCTTTTATCTAAATAAAAACTTCAATGAAGAGTTTGAAGTTGAAAGAGTTAGATATAAAGGAAATATGGTTATAATGAAAATAAAAGGCATAGATTCTGTAGAACTTGCTGAAAAACTTAAAACTAAAAACCTTTATATATCTAGAGAAAATAGTGTAGACCTTGATGAAGATGAATTTTTCATAGCAGATTTAATAGGACTAGAAGTATTTACAGTTGCAGGAGACAAAGTAGGAGTTCTTAAGGATGTACTACAATATTCAGCAAACGATGTATATGTTGTAAAAGGAGATAATGATAAAGAATATCTTATACCATCAACTATGAAGTTTGTGCCTGAAATAAACTTAGAAGACAAAAAAATGATAATAGATCCTATAAAAGGAATGTTAGATTAGGTGATAAGATGAGATTTCACATTATGACTCTTTTCCCTGAGATTTTTCATTCATATATGAGTGAAAGTATAATGAAAAGAGCTATTGAAAAAGAAATAATAGAAGTACATGTGTACAATATTAGAGACTTTTCAGCAAATAAACATAAAAAAGTTGATGACTATCCTTTTGGTGGAGGAGCAGGCATGCTTATGACTCCTCAGCCCATATATGACACATACAAGCATATTGTAGAAACTCACAATATAGAAAACCCAAGAGTAGTATATTTAACTCCAAAGGGAAAAGTTTATAAACAAGATATAGCTTGCGATTTATCTTCAAATGAAGATATTATACTTCTTTGTGGTCATTATGAAGGAATAGATCAAAGAATAATTGACTTAATAGTAACGGATGAAATATCTATAGGAGATTACGTATTAACAGGTGGAGAACTTCCAGCTTTAATCATGATAGATTCTATAGCTAGACTTATTCCAGGAGTGCTTAGTCAAAATGAATCTTTCGAAGAAGAAAGTTTTAAAGATGATTTATTAGAATACCCACATTATACTAGACCAAGAGAGTTTATGGGTATGAAAGTACCAGATGTACTGCTTTCTGGTAATCATCAAAGAATAGAAAAATGGCGTCTTGAAGAATCTAAAAAAATTACAAAACTTAGAAGGCCTGATTTATATAAAAAGTCTTGTAAGAAGTAAATATTTATAGTATAATTAAGACTGTTGAAAAATACGGGCGTTCCTCTGATTACACTGGTCAGTAACTAAGAACGTCTATGAGAAGAGGAGAAAATAAAATGAACGAATTAATAAAATCATTAGAACAAGAACAATTAAAAAATGAAGTTCCTAACTTTGGACCTGGGGACACAGTAAGAGTACACGTTAAAATAGTTGAAGGAAAAAGAGAAAGAGTTCAAGTATTTGAAGGTGTTGTAATGAAAAGACAAGGTGGAGGAGCTAGAGAAACTTTCACTGTTAGAAAAATATCATTCAACGTTGGTGTAGAAAGAACATTCCCTGTTCACTCTCCAAAAATAGAAAAAATAGAAGTTACTAGAAAAGGTAAAGTTAGAAGAGCTAAAATAAACTACCTAAGAACTAGAACTGGTAAAGCTGCTAAAATAAAAGAAGCTAGAA
>JALFMW010000339.1 GCA_022782605.1 Clostridium sp.
TTATTCATAAATTTAAGAGAATTACATACATATGAAAATAAATAATTAAATATGACAAAATACTTGAAGAATACATAGCACATTTTTTTACAACTTGATATACAATTATAGTAAGATATTTCAAAATTTAAAATAAATTGGAGTGTTGTTATTATGCTTATGGTTATTGATTCCACTAAAAATGAAGTTGAAAATAACGATGTTAAAGATTGGCATAGGTTTAATAAGACAGCAGGAGCAGAAAAAATTTATGAAAGAAGGGAATATATTATATTAAGGGTTAAAAAAGGCTATGTAGTTTACAATACTAAAAAAAGATTCGAAAGCGGTCATACTCATCTTCAGAGTTTTGAAATGTCAAAGACTCTTATTGACAATTGTATAAGAAAAAAAAGACCAAAAACTAACAGTTTATATTTGTTGGAAAGTCATATAAGGGTGACAAATGATAGTAAGTATAAGCAAGTATTAGAAGAAATATTAGATGCAAAACGAGAAAGGAGCCAAAAGGATAATAAGTACCATAACAGAAGATATTGCAGTGCTTGTTAAATATATAAAAAGACTTACCTAAGTTTACTAAAATCAAATTATTGAAGATAATTTTCAATGATTATGATTAAGTAAAATGGTAAGTCTTTTTTTGATGGATAAATGTCTATTTATTAAAAATACAATATAATTATTGTATATGTAAGTGTTTTTATATAGGTAAAGAGGGGGAGAGTTTTATGAAAATTACAATTATTCATGGTCAAAATCATAAAGGTTGTAGCTATCATGTATCAAGAAGTTTAGTTGAAAAATTAACTACAGATGATAATATAAGTGAATTTTTTCTTCCAAAAGATATGCCAGAGTTTTGTATAGGGTGCTATACATGCTTAATTAAAGGAAAAGAATATTGTCCTCATTATAAATATATGAAACCTATTACAGAGTCAATTTTAAAATCTGATTTGCTTATATTTACAACGCCTGTTTATTGTTTGAGAACAACAGGAGCTATGAAAGCATTACTAGATCATTATTTTACATGGTTCGTAGTACATAGACCAAGGGAAGAAATGTATTTTAAAAAAGCTGTGATAATTTCATCAGGAGCAGGAACTGGTATGAGACAGGCAGCGAAAGATATCAAGGATAGTTTATTTTATTGGGGAATTTCTGATATAAGGATTTATAAATTAAGAAGTTTAGCTATGTCGTGGTCAGATGTTAATAATGAGAGAAGAGAAAAAATTGAAAATGATATGATTAAGCTAGCTAAGAAAATAAAAAATAATTATGATAAGGAAAGAGTATCTTTACGTTGCAAAGTAGTATTTTATCTTATGAGAATGGCTCAGAAAAAAGACAGGGGATCTGGTACGAAAGATAATCAATATTGGTTAGAAAAAGGTTGGTTAGATGACAAAAGACCTTGGAAAAAATAATACAAATAATTTAGAAGTATTTACACAATCTAATGATAGACAATATTTTAGTCAGGGTATATATAAATCAAAAGAGGTGAAATGGTGACCCAAGATAAAAAGATAAATAAATCATGCTTTAATTTTGAAAATACTTATACTAATCTACCAGAATCGTTTTATAGTGAAATAAACTTAGATCCTGTGAAAAAACCAGAACTAGTTATTTTTAATGAAGACTTAGCAAAATCTTTAGAAATAGATGCTGATTGTTTAAAAAGTGAAGAAAACTTAGAAATTTTAGCAGGAAATAAAAAGGTTGAAGGTGGAGAGTATATTGCACAGGCTTATTGTGGTCATCAATTTGGTCATTTTACCATGCTTGGTGATGGTAGAGCAGTGCTAATTGGTGAACAAAAGGTAAGTAACCCTATTGATATAACTAAAAAAGAAAGTGATAAATTTGATATACAACTAAAGGGATCAGGTAGAACTCCTTATTCCCGTGGAGGAGATGGAAGGGCCGTTCTTGGACCAATGCTTCGTGAATATATCATAAGTGAAGCTATGTATAATTTATCCATACCAACAACTAGAAGTTTGGCAGTTTTAAAGACAGGTGAAAAAGTTTATCGAGAATATGTTAAACAAGGAGCTATACTTACGAGAATTGCCTCAAGTCATCTAAGATTTGGAACATTTGAATATGCAGCAAATTATTTAGGAAAAGAAGGAGTAAAAGTTTTAGCTGATTATGCCATAGATAGACATTACCCTTATATAAAAAATAATGAAAATAAATACTTAAGTTTACTTGAAGAAGTAGTTAAAGCACATGCTTATTTAGTGGCTAAGTGGCAATGTGTTGGTTTTATTCATGGTGTTATGAATACTGATAATATGACAATAAGTGGCGAAACTATTGATTATGGACCTTGTGCTTTTATGGATACTTATAATCCAGACACAGTATTTAGCTCCATAGATGTACATGGTAGATATGCTTATAAAAATCAAGCAAATATGGCATCTTGGAATATTTGTAGGTTTGCAGAAACTTTACTTCAACTAATAAGTGATGATGAAAATGAAGCTGTGGATATGGCACAAAAAGTTCTCTATAAATATAGTGATTTATATTATGAAAATTGGTTACACAACATGAAGTGTAAGCTTGGAATCTTTGATGAAGAAGCAATGGATAAAGCTATAATTGAAGATTTATTAAGTATGATGGAAAAATATAAAGAAGATTTTACAAATACATTTGTATCATTAACTTATAGAAAAAATATGGATAGAGGAATGTTTCTTACAGCTGAATTCACAAACTGGTATAAAAACTGGCAAGAAAGATTGGAAAGACAGGAAAAATCCTTGGATAAAGCCTATGAATTGATGAAAAATTCAAATCCAGTAGTAATACCTAGAAATCATAAAGTAGAAGAGGCATTAAAAGCAGCTGATAATGGGGATTTTACTGTTATGGAAAAATTACTTTCTGTTCTTAGCAACCCTTATGAATATAGAGAAGATATAGATGAATATAGAGAATTACCTCAACCAACAGACTTACCATATAGAACTTATTGTGGAACATAAAAAAATAGACCCCGGGGTCTATTTTTTTATGCTTACATAACTACCAGAAACATATCCAGTTAAGCCTTTGTATTTAATTTTATACCAACCAGAAGATAATTGCTCTAGAATTTCAACAGTAGTATTCTTTGGTATAGTATTTATAACTAAAGATGAAGTAGAAGCACTTTTTCTAAAGTTAAGATTAGCAGTAGTAACACCTTTTTCAGAAGAAGCAGAAGGTGTAGATGTACCTGTATTTATATTAGAGTTTGAACCTGAATTAGTATTTAAATTAATACCAAAAGTATTTAAACAAGTATAGTTTAAATCAACAGCACCACTTATACCAGGTACTTTTCCACTTTCTGAATATTGCCATATAGGGTATGGCTTTCCAAATGAATTTGTAGAATTATACTGAGCAATCCATAGGTTATTAGAGTTAAGTAAGTCTGTATTATAATATGTATTACTGAAATTTCTATTTGTATATAATCCTGTAGTGTATCCTTGAGATTTGACAGTACTTAAAAATGCATTAGCCATCTGTGAGGCTAAGTTCTTTGTAATATTGATACCGTTCTTTCTAGCATAATCAACACTTGCATACTCAAAGTC
>JALFMW010000352.1 GCA_022782605.1 Clostridium sp.
ATAATTAGTATTAATATCTATATTTTTATATTGTTTTCTCACCATACTTATTTGCATATTACTTTAGATTTTTGTTTTCAAATAAGTATATATGATAATGTCATATATTGATATCCGATTACTTCACAAATTTAATATAATGCGAACTACTTACAACAAATTAAACAACCATGCCTTAGTATTTATTGAAATTACTAAGGCATGGTTATTTTTTATTATAATTATCACGAAGTTAGCTAACAAAGCCTTTTTTTATTATAATTATCACGAAGTAAGCTAACAGAGCCTAAAAAAAAAATAGCTCCTTTAGGAGCAGAGGCTTCTTCCTGGATGAGAGCTGTGGGACAAGGTGGGAACAGCACTTTCATATAATAATAATATATATAATAGGGAAACTGCTATTCCCACCTTCCCTTAGTATAAATCTGTCAACTGTTATTGCTCCTTTATCTAATAATGGAGCTTCGTTTAGGAAATAGCTCCTTTAGGAGCAGGAGCTTCTTCTTGAAAAAATAGCTCCTTTAGGAGCAGGGGCTTCTTCTTAGGTAGGAGCTTCTCTTTGGGTAGGAGTTGCTGTAACAGTTGCGGTACAAGGAGTTGCTATTTTAAGGATTAAGTATAAGTTATCCCATTTTTTTGAAAATGTAGCTTCAAGAGGGAATCTTTTTATTGAATGTGTGTATCAATATGGTATATAATATGTATAAGATGTGTATAATAAAATACATAGATAGATCATAAAATAAAAAAAAGACTAAGCGGGAACTTAATCTTTTTTAGGATAGCATGATTAGAATATATCATCAAAATCAACTTCTGTAAATTTGGCATCATTTATAGATAGTTGTTTCTTAGCAAGATGTGAATTCATATATTTGAACACATATCTTTCTAGACTTTCATCTGAACTTGTTAGGGCAAGTTCTTTTTTTATGTCTTTAACTTCTAAAAAGCTTTGAATTGTATTTATTTGTATTCTACTTTCTTTCCCATTTTTATTAACTGGCATTGAAGGAATTATATTTTTATAATACAAATATTCAGTATTACTTAAATCTCTATGTTTGTTTTTAGTGGTTAAGTATATATTATTGATATAGATACCTATTTTATTTGGTGCAAATTCATGATTTTCTCCAAAATTGTCTTGTATTTCTTTAGATAGCTCATCTAAGTGTTTTTGGGTATATGAAATTCCTAACTTAAAGTTATCTACTATAAAATCAAAAATCTGATTTTCAATAAGTGATTCATTCACTATGTTATCATAATTGAAACGAAGTTCTCTAAATCCAATTGTGTGTAATTTTTTGAAGAAGTTTTTTCTCTTTAAGGTTCCCCAATGAGCGACCTTCCATGCTAGTTCTGTGGAGAATCCTAAATCAAGCACATAGCCTGAATATCTAGATATTGATTCTACAATTTTACTTTCTGATACTATTTTTTGTAACTCTAATTCTTTGTACTGCTTTGATACTTCTGTTGGACTTAATTTATTATTTAGCATATATTCGAATAAATCAGCTGAAAAATCATTTTTAATTATATTATCATATCCAACTAAAATATTTTTATGTTCTTCTAAGAATTCTAATGCTTCTATTTTCTTATCAGACATATTTTTTTTGTAACTTATTAAATTTGAATTAACTTGAGCAGCTTCTTTAAGTTCTTTTTCTTTTCTTTCTTCAAATTCTTTCTTATAAATTTCATATGCTTCTATTTCTTCTTCAGTTGGTTCATCTTCAATATCAAATATTTTATCTATTTCATAAAGTTTATCTATTTCAACAGAGTCGAAATATTCCCTTAATAGAATTTCAAACTGTTCAACAGTTCTAGATTTGTAGTATTCTTGATAGACTTTTGCTCTAATTGAAAATTCGTTTACTTCATATGATTGAGTATCTTCATTAAAATAAACTAAAGAGCCTACCCCAATCGCTTTGATTGAATCTTCAAGGATCATCTCTGCCACAACATTTTCAAGACTTTTTGCTTTGTGTATCAATGATATTGTTGTATAAGATTCAGCTAATTGTTTAGCTATTTCTATATTTTTATTAACTAATGATTCTACAGAGTAAATTTTGGCTTCTTTGTTAAAGTTATTAAATATATGAACATTTACAGATTCTAAGTGTCTAAATCTTGCCACGTATTGTCTTATCGTTGAAATATCTGTTATGCCAATAGTCATAATATCTGTCATGTCTTTATCTTCGATATTAACTCCAGCAATAATAACTGATGTATTTAGAATTCCTTCTATATCACCAATCGCTGATTCATCAATTATTTTAGCATAGAACTTATTATGATCTTTGTTATCAGAATTTATGACAGTACATTTTTTATTTACATTCTCTAATATAAAATTTAAATTCTTTGTGTCATTCATCAGTATTGCAAATTTATCTGATTTGTTAGCTATTTCAATAGCTTTGCTTACTGATAGTGATAATGAGTCATTGTCATAAAGTTTTACATTGTACTTTGTTTGTGTTGTTTGTACATATTTTACAATATGGTTATATGTTGAAAAATCCAGTTTGTTAGGTGTGGCTGTTACATCAACTCTCCCTTTTACTCTACTGCATAGTCGATAGAACCCTGAGATAGCTTCTCCTCGGAAAGTATCTACGAATGTTTGGTGGATTTCATCAGCTATAATTATATATTCATTTAAGTCAATGTCTTTGTTTTTTGCTAGTTGGGCAGCTTTATTCCATGTCATTACTACCTTAGTAGCTTTTTTCTTCATTATTTTATTGATTGATTTTTTACCCCATGCTCCCCAAAACCAAGGAAAATCTTTAACAAATTGTTCTACATTTGACTGCAATGGTAGGATTACTAATACCTTTATATTATCATCTTTACATATATCTGCGAAAGTATGAGTTTTTCCACTTCCTGTTGGAGAAAAGAATCCAACAGTTTGCCCACGAAGGGCTCTCTCTATGGCATCCATTGCTCCTGTAGGTGTCTCTGATATGTATTGATTTACCTCGTATATATCATTTGCATAATAATTAGAGTAATTTATTTTTTCAATATCAGAATCTTCGTACTCTCCGTCCTCTTTGACTTTATCTTGTAGAAAAGAAAGACGTAAGGCAAGGTCCAAGTTCTTTATATCCATGGCATTTTTATATGCAATGCCTAATTTCCAAAGAGTTCTCTTTTTCTCGTATTCTTTTTTCTGTTTTTCTTTAAGTTCTCTTTTTTCTTCTTCTGTTAATTCCTTTTTAAGATATTTATTGGAAATAGGTATATTATATTTTTCAGCTAGAAATAGCATGGCTTGTACTGATGTATCAAATCCTTCTTTAACTCTACATAATTCAATCACATCAGAACCCATTACACAGCCTTTTGTCCAACAGCTAAAAACTCTCTTTCCATTCTTTTCTGTATGACTAAAGTTTTTGTCGTTCTTATGATTTGCTCCATGAATTGGGCAAATGCCTGATTTGTTGCTAGGATCAAAGCCTATATCTCTCAGGTAGGAGTCTTCAATTCCCGCCGCGAGCACGATGTCAAAATCGCTCATAAAAAACCTCCTTTTGCATGTGCAACTAATGTTTGCCACAATAGTTGACTTATGATTTATTTTATTTTATAATATAAGAAAACTAGTCGTAGTAATACAAGCAGAGTACATTTGTAGTCTGTGTGAATGTATTCTACTTTATATCTGTTGAAAAAAAGAGCTTCGCTTTGGTCGGTGAGAGTTCTTTTTTTTTATTCTTATATTTGAGTTTTATTATAGCACTATTTTATAAAAAAAGAAATATTTAAATTGTACGTGATTTTTTGCAGGATTTTTTTATTATAGTTACTAAATTTAGTAACTATAATAAAAGGGCGTGCAAATATTGGGTGTTATTTCTACTTATTTAGGGTATAAATTAAAGTTTATTTATCTATAATGATTAGCTTGTTTGTAGCAAACTAAGGTATACATAAGTATTAATGATGAAATGCAACATGCTCAAAATCGCTTATACGGATTCACTTTTTCCAATAAGAAAACAAAACTAAACTAAACAAGGAGATATGCGCAAAGTATCTTTTTGCTTGTGGTATACTTATTATAGTTATCAAAATTAGTAACTATAATTATAAATAATGGAGCTATATGCATAAATTTTCTTTTTACCAATGATTATAGTATAATAACTATAGTTATTGATTTCAGTAACTATAATAAAAAAATCAACCCAATTGTTATGGGCTATAAAGGAGAAATATGGATAACACAAAAGAGTATTATAGAAGATATTTTGAAATAGAAGCAGAAGAGAAAGAAGAATATACATCAAAACAGAAAAGATATATTCTCTCCCTTGAAAATCAATTGAGAGATTGTTGGGCTACAAAGGATATATCAAAGATTAAAAGCATGACAGAACTCATAGAGGAAGAGAAGAAGAATCTTGAGGATGATAAATTTAAGATGATAGCAGATGATACATTGGAAAAACATAGGGCTATATACTTAGGAACATGGAGTGCATGGGATAATGGTTATAAGTTGAGTAGTGATGATGTGGCAGCAATATTAAGTCAGTCTGCCCAATGGGTCACAAGGGAACTAGCAGAACAGCTTGATTATATAAGTTTAATAAAACCTCATATTTTCTTTTCCATGAATTTTATGTTCAATGTCATGGATCAACAAATACTAAGTAAGAAAAAATACCTGTACAGTTCAGATAGTTTTTTTACTATGTTATTAAATAACTTAAAGATAGTAAATGAAAAAGTTCCTTTAAATATACCTGAATTAAGTGAAGATGAAAAAGAAATGGCGATTCAGTACATAAGGGAACTTGAGGAAGGTGCAAGTAATGAAAGTATGGTTGATGATAAGATTGTAAGTAAGATATTAAGAAAAGAGATTGTTCTTATGAATATTTCAGCCTTGAAACAACAGATATTAAAGAGTCAAATATTATTAAATGCTGAAAGAATGCAGAAAAAATTATATCTAGGAGTTAAGTTAGGGATAGTAAACAAAGATTCAAAGAAGGCACAAGAATATTTAATATCTAAATACATAAAAGATGAAGAAAGAAATATAAAGAACATTACTACTATCTATAATCAACAAGTTTATAGATTCTTGGATTCTAACAAGCATACAAAATATCACCTGTATTTTTCAGATGATAAAGAGCCCCTGGTATTGTATTCATTAGGCTCATTACATGATAATAGTACAGATGGACAGTTCTATATTATGAGAAATGCTTACTATGAAGGTATTGAAGATGACATTCTATCAAAAGTAAAAATACAGAAAAAGGATAATATTATAAATATAACTGATAGATTGAAATAGAATGCAACAAGAATACACTGAGACTACAAATAGTGATATAATTACTATAACAAGAGAATACTTCTGTATTCTCTTTGTAATATAGTACAGAGGGAGCAATAGATTGTGATTACAAGAGAAGAATTTTATAATTTAGATATACACGAGAAAATAGATGAAATAAATACTTTACTAAGTCAAGGAAATTCTCTAACATCTTTAAGTAAAGAACTTAATATAAGTAGAAAAACTATAACAAGATGGTTTTCTGAAGTAGGTTATACTTATGACAAGCAGAGTAATTCTTATACGGAAAATATCGAGAAGGCTAATGAGATTTTAAATAGGGAAAAGATACATAACTCTAGTAAATCAAATGAGGTAAAAGAATACAATCCGAATGCAAATGTATTCGCAAATGCTACTATGAAGGATAACTTTGTATGGATGATGAATAACTTTAACGTAATACAAGATATGATAAATGAGCGATTACAAGCTGACTACAACAAGAATACAAGTGACATAATTGAAGTCAAAAATGTTGGATTTGTAATAGATCTTCCTCAAGTAGAGGGGAAAGATAATGCCTACCAAACCACGATAAGGTTGAACAAAAAGATATGGGAAGAATTTAATGAACTATACAAGGAGAAATATTCAACTTTGAATAAATATGATGTTATCAGTGTGGCTTTCCAAGAGTTTATAGAAAAGTATAAAGATAAATAATGATATATAGAAGTCAAAAAGAAGTAATAAAAGAGTAAAATATACTTCTTTTTGACTTTTTTTAGCAAAAACTATTGAATTAATTTCCAACAAGATGTATAATAAAATCAATGACAAGTCATTTTGACTTACTCAGTAAGCATAAAAGGAGTAAATAGACCATGAAAAACGAGATGGCTTTAGATTTAAGGACTGGAGCTTTAGTTAAATTAAAAAGTCCTGAAAGTCTTATAAAAGAATACAAAACAAATACAACAGATACAAAGGAGAATACAGAAATGACAAGAAAGAAAAAAGATATACTGTTACTACAATTTGACGGTGGTAATGGATGCACAAAAATATATTATGAAATACCAACTAAAGATGGTAAAGTAAAGAAAGTTCAGAAAGTAGTAAAGAGCTGTATAGATATAGTTGCAGATGCAGATGATACATACACTCTGAACGGATTAACAAAAGTCAATGGTGTTGCATATAACTTTAATACATCTAAAAGTGTTATAGAAACATCAAAAGAAAATAAAAAACATAACGAGTATCATTTCGGATTAATAGCAAGAGAGCTGGATTTAATATCTGATGAAATCAAGAAGAAACAAGAAAAGAAAGATGAAATTTACAAATGCATAGATGCAACTACATTCAATGTATCAATTACAACTCCACTAGATGCTTATAATGAAATGCTAAGTGATGTCAAATCTTTTTACGAAAAGAAAAAACACCTAGTAATAGAAAAAGATGGAGTTAAGAAAAATATTGAAATCAAGCATGTAGAGATTAGACCGGAATTAATATCTGCTATAAATTTTATAGGTAAAGAAATCAAGGTTGGCACTGTATTTATAAACGATTTAGGTGGTTTAAATAATCAATACATAAAATTAGAAGATTTTAAAACAGACTTCAAAGAGTTATCGTATGTAGGAGAAAATGGATATGCATATATTATAGATAATCTACCCAACTTCATGAGAAACAATAGTACTAAAAGCTATAAAGATGCAGATATAATTAGATACATAGAATCAGTTGATTTTGGTAATGACAAAGAAAAAGATAGTTTAATACATAAATTCTTCAATGAAGTATATGTTCCCCTGTTAATCAAAGATTTAGATAAAAAAAGTATTTCACTTGAATATGATAAGATATATTTTATAGGTGGTACATCTGAGAAGTTCAGAGACTTTATTGAAGAGGGATTCAAAAAAAATGGAGCAAAGAATATAACAATAGTCAATAATGCAATACTTGCAAATGCTATTGGTGCTTATAAAAAGGCAAAAGTAGAAATTGAAAAACTAGAAAAGCAGGATAAATAGTCCTGCTTTGGAGGTAAATAAATGACTAAAGAAAAGTTGAATAAGTTAAATGTAAAGCTTGAAACAGAGCTAGACGAGGACATAATAGAAATTTTAGATAAAGTTCAAAATAAAACTCTTTTTACTAAAACAGCAATAAGACTAGCATACCAACAGATGGTAGAGGATGTTAGTATAGCAAAAGTGAGAGAACCTGCTCTTTATCGCTCTGAACGTTTCATGAAAGATGTTGAAGATTTTAAGAATAACTCAATATCTGCTCCAGTAGATAAAGATAATAGCAGTATTAGTAGTAACAGTAATGATACACATGGAACTGGATTAGAAAGTAAAGATGATGTTAATAATGAAGAAGATGAACTTGATGATGAAGAATTATTTTAAAAAGACATATCAGAAATGGAGAGCTAAATATGAACATTATTAGTATATATACGAAAGAAGACTTTATTAAAAAGGATGACAAAATAATCATACTTGAAATTTGCGAAGAGTCATCAGATAAAGTTGAGAGAGAAGAGGTTGAAGGCGACCATATCAGAATAGAATATGACTCGGTTAATTCATGTACGATTACTCAAATATATTATGACAAATCAAAAGAAAAGTTCATGAAAAATATTTATACATGTGCTGATTCTGGACGTGAAGATTGGGAATATGATCCTTACCGACTTGAAGGCGAAGATAGATACGAACTTAAAAAAGAAAAAGACATTACACTAGCAATAGTTAACCTTGTATTAAAGTCAATTGACTATCCCGATTCAGTCAGTATAGATTTAGTTAAATCCGTCTGTTCAAAATACAACTTCGACTACAATACTCTTGTAACTATATGTAAAAACGAAGATGTTACAAATTTACTATTAAGTAAATTTAGACCTTATTACACACAAGATAGCAATAAAGAATTTGATATTAAAGTAATTCACGATGATGAAATACCTTTTTAAACAATAAAAATTGGATATTTATAAGGAGGCTATTTAAATGAAGAAATATAATGTAGAGCTAAGTCAAGATGAAATATTTATACTGCAAGTTTCACTACAAGATTCTAAAAAATTCAAAGAAAGTTTCAGACTAGAAGATGAAGGAAATGATTTAACAGGATTAACAAAATCACTAAATGACTCAGTAGATAAATCTGTAAAAGAACGTGAGGATTTATATAATAAGTTACATGAAGTAATTTTTGATAGACAAGAAAATGAAATAAGTGATTATGAGGATATAAAAGAATTATCACACGAAGAATTAGTTTCTAGAGTGATGAAATTAACTGAAATAAATTATTCTTTAGAAGATTCGAATGAGGAACTTAGAGAAACTATTAAAGAATTAGAAAATACTGATACAGCTAAAGTTTCTAAAATTGCTGACTTCTTCACTGATTATGCTAATATACAAAATAGATATGATAGTAATAAAGTGCAGTACCAAATGCAGAATTTAGAAGATATCACTAGAATATTTGGGTTGGAAATACAGTACATAAAAGGATTTTCTTCTTTAACAGAAGAAGATCAAGAAGTATTTTCTAAAGGGATTTTAAGATATTTGAATAGTTATGGACTAGGTAATAGAATTCAACATCTTCCTTCTAAAGTATGGAAAGAAGGTAATGAATTTAGATTTGAAACTCTGCTTAATGGACTTGAGTTCATGGATTCAAAAGGTAAAGTTTATTAACGTATAAAAAATATTAACTAATATATGAACTTTCCAATATTAATATATAAAGGAGTTTACTTAACGGTAGGCTCCTTTTTTAGTAATAAGAAATATATAACCATCTATAATATAATAAAAGAAAAGAAAATAAACAGGAACAATATTTATATATATAGATATTATAAAACATCTGAAAAGAGGTTTTATAATTGAAGAGTAAAAAAACTATTTATATTTATTTATAAAATATAGTAGTTTGAAAAGAGGGGACACGTACTAATCCTCCTAAAAACTCCGTCATAAAGTAATTTCAAATATTATGTCTTTTATATATAATTATAAACATGTTTTAAACTTTTCTTTTGTAATACCAACTTTTAAAAGCTACTCAACGTCTGAGTAGCTTTTTTTTATAGGTCAATTAAATTATATTCATCATCAAGTAATTTAAAATTTATATACTTAAAAACATTCTTGAAATAATGTTTAAAGTTATAACTATCCCACCATTTCATATCAACCATATTAACTGTATAGTAGTTGTACACTCTTCTATATCTGTTTTTAGCATGTATAAATTTCGAAATATTTACCTTCTGCCTAACAATGCAAGTAACATTAATGTTTAAGTTTAGTGCATTAGAGCTTCTTTTGTCTGGAGTATCATATAATCTATCATACTCATATTCAAAAATAGAAATCATCTTATCTAAATCAGATAAGAACCTCTTGAAACTCAAACTTCTATATGTTGCAATAAAATCTATATCATAAACTCTTTCTGTTTCGTACATTTCTTTATTTTCTATAGCAGACCTAATTCTTTTTGTTATTATCAAATTATCATCCGACAATGTTTGTGCCACATCAACTTTTTCCTGATCTTTTCTTAGAACTTGTTTATCATCAGCTGATGATCCAAAACGTGAAAGATATGCTTCTTTAAATTCATTTGCCCTCTCTTGCTTAGCTTTCAATTTTGTATACTTATAGGCTTTCAGTTTAATATTGTCCATAGTTTCCTCATTTTCAAACTTCACTTCATTCCTATTTTTACCTGTAAGTTCCTTCCACCCTCTACGAGTTAAGCATATCACCTTGCTTCGCCTAGGAGTTCCTTTCAAAGATTCATCAAGTCTCTCATACGATTTTATAAGAGTACAGTTATTCTCAATATATTTTAAGTCTCGTGTAGTCTTAGTGTATTCTATTTCAAGCAAAATGGAAAAATCTCTTAGAGGTAAAGCTCCTCCACAATTAGATAATAAATCAAAATATGGTTTATATTTATCCTTAATTTCTTCTAGTTTCCTTTGTTTCTCAATTCTAGTTTCTTCTTTCATAAAAGAACCTCCTACTTCTTATATCTAATTACAGTATATTTGCCACCCAGGTTTTTAGCATAATTTGAATGTTGTCTTTTTAGTCCTGGTCGATAGTTCTTGGTTTCGATTTCTATTAAATTTAGCTTATTATCTGAATCGTAATAGGCAAAGTCAACCACAGCAAAGGAGCTTTGCTTTCTATGTTTAACCATATCCTCATCCTTCATCTTCTTTATTTCTTTTCTAAACTCATGCTCTTGTTCTTTTTCATTTAGTATCTTATCTACAGAAATTCCATCATCAAGCAGCTGCTTAATAGTTCTTTCTGCTTGTAGAGAGTGTTCATATCCATTAAATCCCTGAATATACTTACAAAAGTTGTTATTAACTGCAAACTCAGCTCCTTTTGTAGCAAATGAATATGTGTATCTATTTACTATTTTTTTACCTTTTTTAGTTGGAGTGTTATGGATCTTTAAATAAGGATCATCTCCTTTAGTAAGTCTATAAATAGATCTTCTTTCCATATTAAAATCTTCTTCAAGCATACCTCTAGATATGCTGCCAGTCTTACTTATTATTTTAAATATTTCTATATCTCTTTCAGTTAATTTAATTGCCATGATATATCAACTCCTTCTTGTATATTTTTATTTAAAAGCATTTTATAGTTTCATGCAAATTTGTATCATCTCCAAATAGGGTGAATTTCTTTTTGGGAAGTTTGAAACACTTTTTCTTTTTTTAAAGAAAATAGGGTTTCATAAGAAAGTAACAATTTCCAATAAAAGTATCACCAAAGCTACTCGAAGGGACACCCTTGCTTTTTGGACTATGGCCAAAAAGTTCGGCTTGTTGTCTTAGGGGAATACTTGGACCCTAAGACGACAAACGAAGGTGTCAACCGTAGCGAAGTTCCCAAGCAAACTCTAGGTTTGCGAGGGCTGATTCAACTTATAAAGTTGAATCAGTTACTCGTGAATGTGTCTATCTTACGAAGTAGGATAGTCTACACATTCCGAAGTAAAACGAGCTACGGTGTAAAAAAATACAGTTGAAAACTGGCTATGCCAGTTATTGCAACTGGTTTGGTCACACCACTACTGCAATAACGTAGTACAATATGCTTTTGCATATTTTATTATATCATTTTTAGGGATATATTATTACTAATTATTGTTTAATAATTAGTAATTTTGTTAAAAATGGCAAATATAGGAGTTTCTATTTTAGAAGTTACTATATTTGTGAATGATATAAAACAGATTCGTTGCAGTTGTAGTTACTCCATTAGTAAGTGGTGTAGCTAGTGATCCAGCTGGTGTAGTAGTAGCAGGTGCAGCTGCAGGTACTATGTTAGTAGATAAAAATAAAGTGTGCATAGGTTGAAACCTATTATATATACAAATATATATGGTCAACCCATGCACACCTTAAAAATAGTTTGGGAATTAGTTCCTAGTTGTAGTAGGTTCTATTTAGGAATTGCTTTTTTATTTTAGTAGATACCTATGGTTTATTCATTACCCATAAAAAAATAGTTTAGGAATTAGTTTCTAGTTTTAATAGATTCTATTTATTATTCTAGATGTAAATGGGTATTCCTACCCATATATTTTTTAATGATATATAATAAGGTGGGAACAGCACTTTCTTATAATAATATATATATAATAGGGAAACTGCTATTCCCACCCCCTATATTTAAGATATAAGGAATTACGTTTTAGTTATCATTATATTTAATAAGGTGGGAACAGCACTTTCTTATAATAATATATATATAATAGGGAAACTGCTATTCCCACCTTCTTTTAGTATAAATTTGCTAACTGTTATTGATCCATTATCAGATGTAGTAGCTTCGTTAAAAAAAGGCTCTGTTAGCTAACTTCGTGATTAATAATATATAATATAGTTAAGTTCGTAATTGTTATATATTCCGAACAATTTATAATAATCTATAGAATTAACCATATCTTAGAATTCAATATATTGAAAAGTCTAAGGTGTGGT
>JALFMW010000376.1 GCA_022782605.1 Clostridium sp.
ATAATTAGAAAAATTATTATTTCAATCGTACATATAAGGAAAATTATAGAATGAAGTGATATAATTAAAATAATGATAAATAAATTTATATGTAATTTTAAAATAGATAATAAGGGGTTTTTACTATGAAAGAAGAAATATATAGGAATATAATAAAGAATAGTAAAATAGCATATTTAATCATAGGTTGTAAAAAAAATTATCATAATAAATATACAAGCATTGAGGTAATTGAACAAAGTAAAGAATTTGAGAAGGTATTTAAAATTTTAACGAAAAGTAATATTTTAGATAGTGATATAACAGAGTTAATAATAAATAATTGGATAAATAAAAAATTTAAAGAGAATAAATTTAATGAATTTGTAGAAGAAATTAAAAATAAAGGGGAGAAAAAATTACAATACACATCAGATGTAGATGGAAAAAATACAGTAGTAAATATTTATTATTTAAATGAGTACTTTATATTAATTTTCAATATGGATTATGATTTACAAGATAATAATATTATTGGAACAATGGGAAGTAATATAGAAATTAATGATAAGCTATTGCTTGAAAAAAGCTTAGAAGAAAATAAACTCAAATTGGATTTTTTTGTAAACATATCTCATGAATTAAGAACACCAGTCAATCTTATATCAAGCACAATTCAACTAATCAAATTAAACTTAAAAAATTTATCAAAAGAAGATGCAAATATTATTTCTAAATATATAGACATAATGGAATCAAATAGTATGAGACTAATAAGATTAATTAATAATTTAATAGATTCAACAAAAATAGATGCAGGATTTGTTAAATTTACACCTATAAATGCTGACATTATAAAATTTGTAGAAGATGTGTGTGATTCAGTTGTTGACTATGTTGATTTTAATAAAATGAATTTAATATTTGATACAGATAGGGAAGAAGAAATTGTACTATTTGACCCAGATATAATAGAGCGAATCTTATTAAATTTACTATCTAATGCAGTAAAATTTAATAAAGTAGATGGAACTATCTATGTTAATTTATATACTAAAGAGGATGAAATAAGAATTACTGTAAGAGATGAAGGAATAGGCATACCTAAGGAAAAATTGAGTTCTATATTTAAAAGATTTGAGCAACTTCAGACTAAAAATAAAATAGAAAAACAAGGTAGTGGTATAGGATTATATTTAGTTAAATCACTAGTAACTTTACATGGGGGAAATATTAAAGTAGAAAGTAAAGTTAATGAAGGCAGTAAATTTATTGTAACTATACCTAAAAAAGTATTAGAAAATGGAGAAGAACTTGTTATAGATGAAAAAGAAAAAGCAAATAGAAAAGTAAACATAGAGTTTTCTGATATATAGAAAATAAACACATTATTAATTTACTAGTAATGTGTTTATTTTTTACTCAGTATGCTTTATAACCAGCCTCATAAGAAAGAACACAGGTATTGTTGAAAAAACAGGTGAAATTAAAGGTGCAATAGCTTTACTAAAGTTAAAAATATTTACTAATATTAATATAATACAGAGATTAAGAGCATACTCAAATAAATATACTAAAAAACTAAAAAAGTATTTTTTTAGTGAGTATTTTTTTTCTTTGAAGGTATACTTAGAATTAAAATAATAAGAAGCGCTAATACTTATTACACTAGTAAAAGTATAAGCTATTATGTAGTTTATTTTAAAAAACATGTATAAAGTTAAATAAAAAATCTGAGATATTATAAAATTTAAAGTACCAATAAGATTAAATTTTAAATACTCTATTAATTTACCTTTATATAATTTGAAATTTTTTATTAATTTATCTTTTATTATAAACACTTCCTTTAAGAAATAATTATATATACTATATATTATTTTCAAAAACTAAGTATTATATAATAACTATCTTGATTGACAAAATAATTATAAAGAACTATATTTATTTTGTAGATATAGCTATTATTAAGGGGGAATAGAAATGTCAAATTGCAATACATGTCCATCAAATGGATCTTGTAACAAAGATCAATCAAGTTGTGGTGTGGAGAATAACCCATTAAATAAAATTAATAAAATTATAGGGGTAATGAGTGGAAAAGGTGGAGTAGGAAAATCTACAGTTTCAGCATTGATTGCAAAAAATTTAAGTAAACAAGGATATAAGGTAGGTGTGCTAGATGCTGATATAACAGGACCAAGTATACCAAGACTTTTAGGGGTTGATAAACAAAGAGCTAGAGCATCAGAAGAATTTATATATCCAGCAGTAACAGCTGATGGAATAAAGGTAATGTCTCTAAATTTATTAATAGAGAAAGAAGATGAGCCAGTTATTTGGAGAGGTGCAATGGTCTCTAATGCAGTAAAACAATTTTACACAGATGTACTATGGGAAGAATTAGATTACTTGATAATAGATATGCCTCCAGGAACAGGAGATGTGGCATTAACAGTGATGCAATCTATTCCTATAAATGGAGTTGTAATGGTTACAGTGCCTCAAGATATGGTATCAATGATTGTTACTAAAGCAGTTCATATGGTTGAAAAATTAAACATAGATGTTATAGGCGTTGTTGAAAATATGAGCTATATTAAATGTCCAGACTGTGGCAAAAAAATTGAAATATTTAAGGGAGAACATAATAGACAATTCCTTGATGATATGAATTTAAATCTTCTAGGACAATTGCCTATGAACACAGGCATTGGAAATGTATCTTTAGGAATATATAATGATTCAGATGAAGAAGTTGAAGGACTATTTAATCCAATAGTAATAAATATGATACAATCATTGAAAGAAAAAGAAATTTCAAATGCTTTTCAAGGATAATATTGAATCAGCAAATATATAGATAAAAATAAAAAATATATATAGATTATTAAGAAAATTAAGAAATACACAGTTCAGCATATTGAATTGTGTATTTTTTTTAATATTACTTAAAACATATTGACATTCCAGTTAATGGAAGGTTTATCATCTTAATAAGAGGTACTATGAAGACATAAGCATTAGTAAAAATATGGGGGGAGAAATATGAAATTAAGTATGGTTGCAGACCACGCTAGATGGCCAAGAGAAAATGATATCATATTTAACTTATCTGAAAGAGCTCAAAAGTCAAGCGAGGAGATAGGTAAAGAAAAAGTTATTAATGCTACTATTGGAGCTTTGATGGACGATGATGGCAATCTAATAACAATAAAAAATGTTTATGATCAATTTAAAACACTTCCAAATGATGAAATAGCGGCTTATGCATCAATAGCAGGTCAAGACGATTATAAAGAAGCAGTAAAGAAAGTTTGCTTTGCAGGAAATGATCCTAAGGGTCATATAAGAGTTGTTGCATCTCCAGGAGGAAGTGGAGCTATTAAATTAGCAGTGTGGAACTATACTAATGAAGGCGATGTTATTTTAACTTCTGATTGGTATTGGAGCCCTTATAGTATTATAGGAGAAGAAGCAGGTAGAGGAGTAGAAAACTTTAAATTATTCAATGATAAAGGAGAATTTAATATTGAATCTTTTAAAGAAAAATTTAGAAAAATAATAGATAAGCAAGGAAATATATTCACAATAATCAATTCGCCAGGTCACAATCCAACAGGATATACTGTTTCAGATAAAGAGTGGGATCAAATCTTAGATTTTTCAAAAGAAGTAGCCAAAGATAAAAGTAAGAAAATAGTTTTATTTATAGATGTTGCATATATAGATTATGTAAGAGATGACGTTGCAAGTAGAAAATTCTTTAAGAAGTTTGGAAATTTACCAGAAAATATATTAACAATAGTTGGATTTAGTATGTCTAAAGGATTTACAGCTTATGGTATGAGAATGGGAGCAGCAATTGGAATATCTTCAAACGAAGATATAGCTGAAGAGTTTTATTTTTCATTACTACATTCTTGTAGAGCAAATTGGTCTAACTGCAATAGAGGAGCAATGTCTACCTTAACGCATATAGTTGAAGATGAAGAAAAATTTAAATTATATAAGGAAGAAAAAAATAAATATAAGGATATGCTTGTAAAAAGGGCCCAAGCATTTGTACAAGGAGCAAAAGGTGTACAATTAGAAATTTTACCATATAGAGATGGATTTTTTATAAGTATTCCATGTGATAATCCAAAAGTAATTTGTGAAGAACTAACAAAAGAAAATCTTTATTTAATTCCCTTGAAAATGGGATTAAGATTTGCCGTTTGTGCTGTTTCAGAAGAAAAATGTAAAAAGGCACCTAAAATTATAAAAGATGTTCTTGATAAAGTTAAGTTATCAGATAGTGGTTTAGTATAAAAACATTGAAATAAAGGGGGACTTATGTATGAAGAAGCTAATGACAGGTAATGAGGCTATAGCTAGGGGAGCCTATGAAGCTGGTGTAAAATATGCTTCAGCTTATCCGGGAACTCCAAGTACTGAAATATTAGAGAATATAGCTTTATATAAGGATGATATTCTTGCAGAATGGGCGCCAAATGAAAAGGTTGCAGTAGAAGCTGCAGCAGGGGCATCAATAGCAGGAGCAAGAACGGTTGCATCAATGAAACATGTAGGGCTAAATGTGGCAGCTGACCCATTATTTACAGTAGCATATACAGGAGTAAATGGCGGATTTGTAGTAATTACAGCAGATGAACCAGGCCAACATTCTTCACAAAATGAGCAAGACAATAGAAATTACGCAAAATCAGCAAAAATACCAATGCTTGAACCATCAACTAGTCAGGAAGCTAAAGATATGTTCAAAGAAGCATTTGAAATAAGTGAAAAATTTGATACACCAGTATTATATAGATTGACAACAAGACTATGTCATTCCAAGGGAATAGTTGAATGTGAAGAAAGAAAAGAAGTTGGTATAAAAGAATATGTAAAAAATGCAAATAAATATGTTACTGTTCCAGCAGTTTCAAAAGTATTAAGAAGAAAGGTGGAAGAAAGACTTTATAATCTTAAAAAATTCTCAAATGAAACAGATCTTAATTATATTGAATTAAATAACACTAAAATAGGTGTAATAGCATCAGGAATGTGTATAAATTTTGCAAAAGAAGTTTTTGGTGAAGATGCTTCATATTTAAAATTAGGATTTACATTCCCTATGCCAGATGAAAAAATAAAGGAATTTGCAACTAAGGTAGGAAAAATATATATTATTGAAGAAAATGATGAATTTATAGAAGAATATGTTAAGTCTTTGGGAGTAGAATGCCATGGTAAAGATGTATTTCCAGCATACGGTGAAATGACACCAGATGTTATAAGAAAATCAGTATATGGAAAAACATTTGAACATTTGGAAACAAATGATGAATTAATAGTGCCAAGACCACCAACATTCTGTGCAGGATGTCCACATAGAGGATTATTTTATGAATTAGGAAAAAGAAAAGATATAGTAATAACAGGAGATATAGGATGTTATACTTTAGGATTTGCAGCTCCATATAATGCAATGGATTGCTGTGTTTGTATGGGTGCATCTTTAGGTTCAGGTCATGGAGCACAACAGGTATTTAATATGATAGAGGGAAATAAGAAGAGAGTTGTTGGAGTATTAGGTGATTCAACATTCTTCCATACAGGAATTAATGGGCTTTTAGATGTTATATATAACAAAGGTAATTCCATATCAATAATACTAGACAATAGAATTACAGGTATGACAGGTCACCAGGAAAATCCAGGCTCAGGCTTTAAATTACAAGGTGAGCCAACTAATCAAATAAGTATAGAAGCAGTTGTTAAAGCTTGTGGCGTTAAAAATGTAAGAGTAATAAATCCAAATAATTTACAACAAGTAAATGATGCACTTGACTGGGCATTATCAAATAAAGAAGCCTCAGTCATAATTACAAGATGGCCATGTGCTCTTAAAAAATTCTCTGCACAAGATATAGAAGAATTTGATCATCCATTTACAACTAAATGTGAAGTAGCAAAAGACTTATGTATAGGATGTAAAAAGTGTACTAAAACAGGATGTCCTGCAATTTCTTATGATAAAGAAATTAAAAAAGCTAAAATCAATAGAAATCAATGTTTAGGATGTAATGTTTGTGCACAAGTTTGTCCTAAGGAAGCAATAGTTAAGGAGGCGAAATAATATGACTAAAAGTATTATGTTAGTTGGTGTGGGTGGTCAAGGAACAATACTTGCAAGTAAGTTATTAACTATAGGGCTTATGGAAGCTGGTTATGATGTAAAAATGAGTGAAATACATGGAATGAGCCAAAGGGGTGGTTCAGTTTCTTCACAAGTAAGATATAGCAAAGGAAATGTTTATTCTCCAGTTATTGAAATTGGTGGTGCTGACATGATAGTTTCCTTTGAAAAAATGGAAGCTT
The DNA here is from genome assembly GCA_022782605.1 of Clostridium sp. Classification (GTDB taxonomy): domain Bacteria; phylum Bacillota; class Clostridia; order Peptostreptococcales; family Peptostreptococcaceae; genus Terrisporobacter. Next base: position 6,349 of record JALFMW010000376.1, read on the forward strand.
TAAGATATCTGAAATATTTAAAACCTAATGGACAAATAGTGGTAAATAATTTTAGACTAAATTCCATATCTACATTAGTTGGAAATTTTGAGTATAAAGAAAGAGAAATAGATGAAGAATTGAAAAAATTAAATGCACATGTTGTAGATGCAGCACAAAAGGCAGAGGATCTCGGAAGTGCAAAAGTAATGAATGTAATATTATTAGGTGCACTAGTTAAATCTATGGATTTAGATAATATTGACTGGCAAGATATAATTAGAAAAAATGTAAAGGAAAAATTTATTGATTTAAATATAAAAGCATTTAATGAAGGAAAGAAATTAGTAGAACATAAATTAAGTGAATCATCTATATAAATTATAAAAAGGGGATAAAAAAATGACTTATAGAATTTTAGCCATAAATCCTGGCTCAACTTCGACTAAATTTGCAGTATATGATGGGGAAAATCAAATACTATCAAAAACATTAAATCATTCAGTAGAAGAATTATCAAAATTTAATTGTATTATGGATCAATTTGAAATGAGAAAAAATGAAATAGAAAATATATTAAAAGAAAATAATATAGAATTGAAAACTATAAATGCAATAGTTGGTAGATGCGGAGGATTGCCTCCTGTAAAATCTGGAGCATATTTTATAAATGATGAAATGATAGATAGATTAACTAATAGACCAACACTTGATCATGCATCAAATTTAGGGGCTATGATTTCATATTCAATTGCCAAAGAAATAGGTGTAGATTCATATATATACGATCCTGTAAGTGTGGATGAAAGTAGAGATATTGCAAAAATATCTGGTCTAAAAGGATTAGATAGAGTTTGCTTGACTCACACCCTAAATACTAGAGCAATGGCAATAAAATATGCAAAACAGCACAATAAAAATTATAAAGATTTAAATTTAATAGTAGCACACTTAGGTGGAGGTATAAGTTTAAATGTTCATGAAAAAGGAAAAATGGTAGACTTCGTCTCAGATGAAGAAGGACCATTTTCACCAGAAAGAGCAGGAAGACTGCCATCAAAAATGTTAGTAGATTTATGTTACTCAGGAAAATATACTTACAAAGAAATGATTAAAAATATAAGGGGAAAAGGTGGAATAGTTTCATACTTAAATACTGTTGATGCTAGAGAAGTTGAAGAAAAGATAGCAAATGGTGATGAATATGCAAAACTTATATATGATGCTCTAGCTCTTCAAGTGGCAAAAGCAATTGGAGAACTTGCTACAGTAGTAAATGGTGATGTTGATGCCATAATTATAACTGGAGGTATAGCATATTCAAAATATATGACAGAATCTATAAGTAAGAGAGTTAAATTTATAGCACCAGTTGAAATACTTGCAGGGGAAAATGAACTGGAAGCTTTAGCATTTGGAGCACTTAGAGTGCTTGAAGGTGAAGAAGAAGCAACAGTATATAGTGAGTCAGACTTAGCAAAAGCATAAATATAAATGATTTTTATAAGTCAATTCTTTAATATAATTGGAGAGGTTCCTCTAGTTTTATATAATATAGTTAGATATAAGTATATAAAATTAGGGGAGCTATTATTATGAAAGAGTTTTTTTCCATAGGGGAAATATCAAAACTATTTGACATAAATAAAAAAACGTTAAGGTATTATGATGAAATTGGTTTATTTAAACCTAGTTTTGTAAATAAAGACAATAATTATAGATATTATACATTAGATCAATTTCAATATTTGGAGACTATAAAATATTTAAAGGAATTAGGACTTTCTTTAGATAAGATAAAATACAATCTGACGAATCTTAATTCAGAAGATGTGATTAATTCATTAGAAGAACAAAATAATATTATAGATGCTAAAATAAGTGAATTACAACTTATTAAGCAAAAAATAAATAAAAAAATAATTCAAATTAAGGATTCTACAAGAAATGATTTGTTGGAGACTATTAGAGAAGTAGATTTTAATGAAAGACAGGCAGTTAGACTTAAGAACAGTATAAAAACAGATTATGATATTGAATTTTCTCTTAGAAAACTTATTAAAATGTCTGATAATAAAATTTTCTTAACTTATGGATTAGTAGGAGTATCTATATCTAGAGATGATTTGATTGATAGAAAATATGATGAATATAAATCAATATTTATAATGATAGAAGAAGAAAAGTATGATAAGAGTTTAATAAAAATATTTCCAAAAGGGACTTATGTTTGTATTAGATTTAAGGGTGTACATAAGGATGCACCTCCATATTATGAAAAACTTATAAATTATATAAATAAACAAGGATATGAAATCATAGATGATTCTTTAGAAATGGAATTAACAGATCCAAGTTTATCATTAACAGATGAGGAAGTAATTATGGAATTACAAATTTTAGTAAAAAAATCTTAAAATAAAGGGGAATAAGGATGATAAATAAATTGGATGATATGCTAAAAAAATTAAAGGGAGATAAGAGAGTTACTTTATCTGTAGCAGCGGCACATGATGAAGAAGTATTATTAGCTATAAAAAGTGCTGTGGAGATGGAAATAATAACTCCTATTTTAATTGGTGAGGAGAACAAAATAAGAGAAATTAGTAAAGAAATAAATTTCGATTTAAGTAAATTTAAAATAATAAACAAAGGGACTATAGAAGAGTGTGCTGAAACAGCAGTTAAATTAGTTTCTTCAGGAGAAGCTGATTTTGCAATGAAAGGCTTGCTAGATACATCAGTTATATTAAAAGCAGTTTTAAATAAAGAATGGGGACTTAGAACTGATAGTTTACTAAGCCATGTTATGGTCTATGAAGTACCTTCTTATGATAAATTACTTGTTACAACAGATGGTGGAATGAATATAGAACCAGACTATGATCAAAAAGTAAAAATATTAAAAAATGCCATAGAAGCAACTAAACCTCTAGGGCTTAAACATATAAAGGTTGCATGTTTGGCAGCAAAGGAAAAAGTAAATTCTAAAATGCAAGCAACTGTTGATGCAAGAGCATTACAAGAAGCTGGTGAAAGAGGAGAGTTTGGTAAGGATGTAACAGTGGAAGGACCATTGGCATTTGATTTAGCTGTATCTAAAGAGGCGGCTAAGGTAAAAGGATTTAAAAGTAAAGTATCTGGAGAAACTGATATAATGTTAATGCCAACTATAGAAGTGGGTAATGGTATAGGTAAAGCACTGACATATTTTGCAGGGGCAAAATCAGCAGGAATTATAATGGGAGCAAAAGCACCAATAGTATTAGTTTCTAGGGCAGATTCTCACGAATCAAAACTATATTCAATAGCATATGGAGCATTAATAGCAGGTCATAATAAATAAAATTAAATTATAAAAGGCTGTGATAACTATAATATCACAGTCTTTTTAATTCTTTTATTTATGTCATTAAAAAAATTTTCTTTGTATAAATAAATGAGATATTTTATAATAAATAGAGAACAGAATATAGTTAGAAATAGTTTTTATTTTAAAGTTAAGATGATAAGATAAATTTGTAAGATTGATATATATTTAACGTTAGAAGTATAGGAGGGTGAAAAATGGATAATAAAAACAAGGCAATCGGAGTTTTTGATTCGGGATTAGGTGGAGTGAGTGTTTTAAAAGAACTGATAAAATCTATGCCAAATGAAAAATTTATTTACTTTGGAGATTCGGCAAATGCTCCATATGGAATAAAAACAAAGGAAGAAATAACAGAAAGATGTATAGAAATAATTGACTTTTTCTTAAAGGAAGGAGTTAAGGCTATAGTTATTGCATGTAATACCGCAACTTCTGCAGCAGCAAATATACTTAGGGAAAAATATTCTCAACTGCCTATAATAGGAATGGAACCAGCTCTTAAAGTAGCAGCTGATGGAAAAGTAGATAATACAATAGTAGTTATGGCAACGCCTCTAACACTAAGAGAAGAAAAGTTTAACAAGTTAATGTCTCAATATGATGATGAAAATACAGTTATAAAAATGCCATGTCCAGAGCTTGTTAATATAGTAGAAAATGACTTATTAGATGATGAAAAAGTTGTAAAAACACAACTAACAAATTACTATAAAGATTTAAATATGGATAAAATAAATAGTGTAGTTCTTGGATGTACGCATTTTGTTTTCTATAGAGATTATATGGAAAAAATCTTAAATCACAATATAAAAATAGTTGACGGAAATAAAGGAACAACAAATCATCTTAAGGATGTGTTGAGAGAAAGAAATGAATTAAGAGATGAAAACGAAGAAGGAAGTGTTACAATTTACAATTCTTCAAAAGATAAAAGATTTATAAAATTATCAGAAAAGTTATTAAATAGATAAAAGAGTTGTCTCAAAATGATTTTGAAATCATAAAAGAGGCAACTCTTTTTAATTATTACAAATTTATAACTATTTATTAAAAATATTACATAATTGTAAGACTATTGTTATTATCTTGTAATCATTTAGTAATTTATAAAGGTTATAATAGATTTAATATATGAGGGAGAGGGAGAGAATATAATGACTAATAATAAAATTAAGCTAGCAATAAGTATAGTAGCATTGTTAATGTTACCTCTATTTATAACTGGATTTGAGAATGAAGAAAGTTATGGAGATACAAAATTTAAGGATAATGTGGTATTTTATGCACAGCATCAGGATGATGAAACTCTTTGGGCATCAGCAGCAATTTTAGAAGCAATAAATGAAGTGGGAGTAGACAATGTTTATGTAGTACAAATATCATATGGAACAGGAATAAAAATATTTAATAAAGAAGAAACTTTTAAAAATATGGGTCAAATGGAAAGATATGAATATAGAGAAAGAGAATTTCTTGCAGCAGTCAAGGCATTGGGAGTAAAAAGAGAAAATGTAGTTTTATTGCCTAGAATAAATAAAGACAGTTCAACAAGTTTTGAATTAATGGAAAAACAAGCTTTAAAATTTGAAAGAGAGTTAAAAAGTGTAACTCATGTAGCTCATACTTATAAGCTTGATTGGCATTTACAGCATTTAAAAAATGGTGCAGTAATTCAATCTTTATACAATTCAGGAAAAATTAAAGATGTGAAATATTTTGTAAAACCAGAATATATGCAAGAAATCCCTGAAAGTGAAAGAATTTCTTATAGAGTTGTCAAAAAAGAAGATAAAGAAAAGATTAGAAATGCTTGTGAAGAGTATAAACTAATAGATAAAAATAAGAAAAGGGAAGGTATAGGATACAAATCAGATCATAAATCATTTAAAAGACTTATGCAAAATTATGATTCAATACTACACACAGCCAATATATAAATAAATTAAGATTACCATGGATATTCTATGGTAATCTTTTTTATTGTAAGGAATAAAATTTGTACTAAAAAGAAATTCATTACAAATACTAATAAATATGTAAAAAATAAAAAGAGAGAGGACTAGATATGGAAAATTTAATAAATCGTTTTATAAAATATGCTAAAGTTTATACAACTAGTGATGAAGATTCAACAACTACGCCAAGTACCCAAAGACAGAAAAACTTGGCTAAAATATTAGTAGAAGATTTAAAAGAAATAGGAATTGATAATGCTTATATGGATGACAATAGTTATGTTTATGGATTTGTACCAGCAAATACAGATAAAATATGTAATACTATTGGATTTATTGCTCATATGGATACAGCACCTGCTGCTAGTGGAGAAAATGTAAAACCTCAAATTCATAAAAATTATAATGGAGAAGATATTATTTTAAATAAAGAAAAAAATATTGTTTTATCAATAAAGGAGTTTCCATATTTAAAAGATCAAATTGGGAAAACTTTAATTACTGCTGATGGAACTACTTTGCTGGGAGCTGATGATAAAGCAGGCATAGCAGAAATTATTGAAGCTATAAAGTACATAATTGAAAACAAAGAAATAGAACATGGCCCAATTGCCATAGGATTTACACCAGATGAAGAAGTTGGACGAGGTGCTGATTTATTTGATGTGAAAAAATTTAATGCTAATTTTGCTTATACAATAGATGGAGGTCATGTTGGTGAATTAGAATATGAAAATTTTAATGCAGCTGGTGCCATAGTAAATATAAGAGGAAAAAGTGTACATCCTGGTTCTGCAAAAGATATTCTAATCAATGCCACAACTATTGGTATGGAATTTCATTCATTATTACCAGAAGATGAAGTTCCAGAAAAAACTGAGGGATATGATGGTTTTTATATGATCACTGATTTTAAAGGTGGTATAGAAAGTGCCACATTAAAATATATAATTAGAGATTTTGCTATAGAAAATTTACAAAAGAGAAAAGACTTACTTAAAAATATTTCTGAAATAATAAATGAAAAATATAAAAGTCAATTGGTGAAAGTAGATGTTCATGATGAATATTACAATATGAAAAAAGTTATAGAACCAGTTATGTATGTGATAGAATTAGCTAAAAAATCCATGCTAGAGGCAGATGTAATACCTAAAATAGTTCCAATTAGAGGAGGAACTGATGGAGCAAAATTATCATATATGGGTCTGCCAACTCCTAATATATTCACTGGAGGAGCAAACTTCCATGGAATTTATGAATATATTTCAGGAGAAGATATGGTAAAAGCAAAAGAAACAATTATAAATATTATAAAAAATGATGCGCTGAATCATGAAAAAATAAAATAACTTCTAAATGAAATATAAAGGAATATAATTTACTATGTAGAAATATAAAAATTAAAGATAGGTGATTATATGTTTAAAAACAAGGAATACAATTCTTGGGTAGTCACTGTTCTTTCCTATATGTTTATTACCATAGGAATCTTGTTAGCATCTTTAGCACTTGAAATTTTCTTAATTCCAAATCGTATTATAGATGGTGGAATTACTGGTATTTCAATAATACTAAGTTTCTTAACTAATATTAATTTAAGTATTTTTATAATAGTAATAAATATTCCTTTTTTATTGCTTGGCTTTAAACATCTTGGTAAAAACTTTTTAATACGAACTACTTTTGCAATGATTATTTTTTCATTTTTACTTGAACAATTTAAACAAGTCGATGTAGTAACTAATGACGTTCTTCTTGCTACAGTATTTGGAGGTATTTTACTAGGAATAGGGGTTGGTTTTGTTATAAGATATGGAGCTTGTTTAGATGGTGTTGAAACTATAGCAATACTAATAAATAAGAAAACATCATTTTCCGTTGGTCAAGTGATATTGTTAGTGAACTTAGTAATTTACATGGTAGCTGGAATAGTATTTGGATGGGATAGGGCCCTTTATTCCATAATGACTTACTTTATAACTTATAAAATAATTGATATAGTATCAGAAGGTCTTGAGCAAGCTAAATCAGCATTAATCATTACAAATCATGGGGATGAAATTGCAAATAGTATATATAAAAAGTTGGGAAGAACAGTAACATTCATTGAGGGCGAAGGTTTGATAAGTGGCAAAAAAGTTGTTTTATATGTGGTAGTTACTAGAATTGAGCTTAGAGAACTTAAGAAAATAATAGAAGATGATGATGTTTCAGCTTTTATGACAATTACAGATGTGTCTGAAATAGTAGGTCAGCACATAAAGAAGAAAGATAGTGTGAAAAATAAATAATATCAAAATATGAAAGCATGGTGGAGAAAGTAATTTATTTCATATTATGTACACCATGCTTTAATTTAAGTTTTTGAATTTTACCAAATTGGTAAATCTTTTGGATTTCTTAATTTTTTATGTTTAAATGTAGGAACATTTAATTCTTGGGCAAGTTTTTTAATCTGATTTTTATAAGCAGATTTTAAATTATCATGAATTACTATTCCATCAATATTTCCATTTATAGAATTTACGCATTTCTTTAATAAATCATATTTTTCATCCTTATCATATTCACCTTGAATTAACCACTGATTAGGAAGAACATGGCCTACAGAAATTTTATAGTCCTTATCAATAATTATATTAGAAAATGTTTCTTCAAAATGCATACCTCCAACACAAAGAAGAGTCTTTACAGGAGATTCATCAGAGAATACGTCTTGTAATGACGTAGCTAAAGTTTTTATAGCAATTTCATTACTCCAACTATCTAGAGTACTTCCTATTTCTATATCGAATAGAGGAACTTTATACTTATCAATTAGATTAACATTACCTCCTCTAATTGTGCCTGTCCAATGAGTTCCTTCTGTCATTACTTTAAAATCATCAAGGTGATTTTTTACTCTATTTGTCTCCATGGAAACCATTAAATTTCTTAAATATAGAGGATTTGATGGAGCATAAATTCCTTCTATGACATCACCAGTTGAATGAACTGTAAGAATTTTATCAGGAGCTTTTTCACCACCATGCCAATTAACAACACCAGCCACATCATAATCTAAAAATAACTTATTTAATAAAGGTATGTATTTATTATAGTCATAACTAAGTACTTTATCTGTTTCAACATATGTAAATAAATTATTATTTTCGTCTACGTAATTATAAATATCTCTGTTATCAAATTTCATATTACTCAACTTAAGAGGATAATTATTTTTTAAGTAGTCAAGAACCCTTGGAGCAACTTCGTCTTTTTCATAATCTGTACAGAAAAAATATACAGCTTTTTTACTATAATCCATCCCTATTACCTTCCTTCCATAAATGAACTAAAATTTTTATTCTAGGTTAAATTATCATTTCTATAGAGTCAGTATTGCCTTATGTATGAAATATTAAAACTTTTTGCTTTGTGTTATTTAAATATATAAACTGATATAAAATAATTATAGCAAAAAATATATTTACTTTTATTCAAGGTAAAATTAAAATAATTAGTCTATTATAAGTTTATATTCCAAAATAAAGAAGAAATATAATATAATTATTGTATTGATAAAAAGTAGAAATGAATGAAAACAAGGATGTGAAAATATAAATGAAAAATGAAATAATGGCAACTTTTTTTATGGCAACTATAGGAGCCATGCTTATATTGTCTAGTTTAATATTTTTAATTTATTGCTTTGCTTATGAAGTAAAGAATAGAAAAAAATTATATAAAGAAGCAAAAATTGTGGCAGTAATATGTTTTGTAATAGGAATAGTAATACTTACACTATCACTATTATATTTAAACAAAAACATAGTTTTAATAAAATAAAGATAAAGAAATGGAAATAGAAAATTATGAGTAAACAGATTGATTTAACAGAAGGGAATATTGTTGAAAAGTTAGTAAAGTTATCTTTGCCAATAATGGGAACAGCTTTTATTCAAATTGCCTACAGCCTTATAGACATGATTTGGGTTGGTAAAATAGGAAGTAAATCTGTAGCAGCAGTTGGTACAGCAGGATTTTATCCTTGGCTTGCCATGGCATTTATTATGATATCTAGGGTTGGTGGAGAAATTAAAGTATCTCAAAGTGTAGGAGAAAAAAATGAAAAAGACACTAAGTATTATATTAAATCAGCTATTGAGATTAATATGATTTTATCTTTTTTATATAGTTTGACTTTGATATTTTTCAGAGGACCTCTTGTGGCATTTTTTAAACTTGGAGATATTGATGTTATAAGTATGTCAAAGCAATATTTACTTATTATTGGATTTGGAATGATGTTTTACTTTATAAATCCTGTATTTACATCTATATTTGTAGGACTTGGAAATAGTAAATCACCATTTAAAATAAATACTATAGGACTTGTGACTAATATTATTTTAGATCCAATATTAATATTTGGGATAGGTCCATTTCCAACAATGGGTGTTATAGGAGCGGCGCTTGCTACGATAATATCCCATATTGTTGTATTTTTATGCTTTGTCTCATTAATATTAAAAGATAAATCAGAACACTTTAAAATTAAATTGTTTAGAGAAGTAGATTTTACATACTATAAAACCTTATTTGTCCTTGGAACACCTGTAGCTCTTCAAAATGGATTATTTACAGTATTTTCAATGATAATGGGAGTAATAGTAGCATCATTTGGACCTGTAGCAATTGCAGTACAAAAGGTTGGAAGTCAAATAGAATCTATATCTTGGAATAGTTGTGATGGATTTGCATCAGCACTTTCTAGTTTTGTTGGTCAAAATTATGGAGCAAAAAAAATAGATAGAATAAATAAATGTACCAAATATGCTTTGATAGGTGTATTTATATGGGGAAGTTTAACCACAGTAATTTTAGTATTTTTAGGACAACCAATATTTAAAGCATTTATAAATGAACCAGAAGCTATTTTAAAAGGAACTGATTACTTAAAAATTTTAGGCTATTCTCAGTTGTTTATGTGTTTAGAAATTATAGTATCAGGTATTTTTAAAGGTCTTGGTAGAACATATATCCCATCAATAATAATAGCAGTATTAACGGGATGCAGAATTCCTATGGCAATTTTACTTAGCAAACCAGAAGTTCTAGGATTGAATGGTATTTGGTGGAGTATAACTTTAAGTAGTATTGTAAAGGGAATTTTATTAGTAGGTATTTTAATCGTGCTTAGAAAAACTCATAAACTATATAAAAGAGAAGATATAGTATAAAAACACTAAAAAGGATTAATAATTTTACATGAAGTAAAGCTATTAATCCTTTTTTAATTGTAAGGAATTTTTTATTATAAGCTAATTAAAATTTTTATAAAATTAGTTGATAGCTAATCAAGCATGGCAATTGCCCTTATTGGAGCACCGTCTGAATTTTCAAATTTAAGTGGCAAAGCACAGAAAACAAAAGTATCACTATTTATCTGATTTAAGTTTGTTAAATTTTCAAAGATTAAGATGTCATTTCCAAGAATTTTAAGATGATTAGAATAATTAGTAGAATCTATAGAATCAACAGATATTGTATCAAATCCAATACCTTTCTTTTTAGAAGTAATTATAAAATTAACTACTTCATCACTTAAAATTGGATACTTACCTAAATACTTATCGGTATTCCAATATTTGCTCCAATCAGTTCTAAAAATTATAAAATCACTTTTATCAATTATATCTTTATTATTTTCTATAAAATCATAAGTGATAAAATCTCCTTCCATAAGAGAAGAACAATCTATAAGTGCAGCTTTTCCAACAAAATTTATAACGTCTATTTTGTCGAGTGTAATACCATTTTCAAACACATGATTTGGTGAATCCATATGAGTACCATTATGTGAATGAATATGTAATGAAGTTTCTTTATATCCATCTCTAGCAACAGTGCAAACTATTTTATTTTTAGGTTGATCATCGCCAGGATATACAGTCATATCATTTGCAATAGTGTGAGTTAAATCAATTATTTTCATTTTATCTCCTTAAGTTATTAAATAAATATATAGAGTATTATAATTCTAATTAACTTTATATACTACGATTATATTATATATGGCTTTTTATATTTAAGGAGATACTAAAAATAAATAGTATTATTATACATTCCTCTTTTACTCATATATGTACTAATGTATTTAATATTTTCCGACTTTTCATTAATTATGTATTTTAAAGCGTCTTCAAATTCTGTATTTTTAAATTCTAAACTTGCTGAACTTGATGTAGAATAAAGAAGCTCCTCAGTTGTTAAAGCATCAAAACATATTATTTTATCACCATCCTCATAATGATTAGTATCAATAGAAGATAATATAATATTACCAATATTGAATAAATCATTAGAATTAATAGAATTGTTTTCATAATAAGGATGAATACTTTCAGTATTAATTTGAGGAACTTGTCCTTGTAGCATTTCATTGATTATACTTAAATGTTTTTCTTCGATTTTAACTAAGTTAGAAAATAAGTTTTTTAAGATACTGTCCTGTGATTGTGCAACGTAATTATTATATTTATCTATTGCTAATTGGTGTTGATATTTCTCACCTTCAAGCAAAAATTTTTCTTTGTTAGTTAAATTTACCATCAGATCACCTCCAATTATATTTTTACTTTAAAAATATAAATTATTCATATATTGCAAATAATAATAGGAATATATAATGTTATGAAAATTATTTTTAAATTTAAAATAAATTGAACTATAAGATAAGAAGGAGAATAAAAATGAGAAAAAGAAGATGTGTGAAAGTAGTTCCACTTGGTGGTTTGGGTGAAATAGGTAAAAATATAACGGCTATAGAATATGAAGAAGAAATTATAGTTATAGACTGTGGGATTTCATTTCCAGATGAAGATATGTATGGGGTTGATTTAGTAATTCCTGATGTAACTTATCTGATAGAAAATAAAGAAAAAGTTAAAGGTTTATTTTTAACTCATGGACATGAGGATCATATAGGAGCAATTCCATATATATTAAAACAAATTAATATGCCTATTTACGGAACAAAACTTACTGTAGGTTTAGTAGAAAATAAATTGGAAGAACATAAAATGAAGGATATGGTTACAATTTATCCTGTGGAAAGTGGAGACACTGTTGCTTTTGAAAAAATAAAAGTTGAATTTATTAAGGCAACTCATTCCATAGCAGATGCTTGTTCTTTAGCCATAACAACGCCTCTTGGTGTAATTATTCATACAGGTGATTTTAAGATAGATTACACTCCAATAGATGGAAGAGTTATGGACTTAAATAGATTTTCAACTTTAGGTAAAAAGGGTGTGCTATTACTTTTGGCAGATAGTACAAATATAGAAAGACAAGGACATTCACTATCAGAAAAAACTATCGGAGAAACTTTAAATAGAATATTTGCAGGAGCAAAGGGAAGAGTTATTGTTGCAACATTTGCCTCAAATATTCATAGAATGCAGCAAATTGCCAATGCTTCAATTAGAGAAAATAGAAAAATTGTTTTTAGTGGAAGAAGTATGGAAAATGTATCTAGAGTAGCTATAGAACTAGGATATTTAAATATACCTGCAGAAAGTTTAATAGATATAGACGACATGAATAGATATCCAGATGAAAATATAACTATTATAACTACAGGAAGTCAAGGTGAAGCTGGAGCAGGACTTTCAAGAATTGCATTTGGAAACCACAGAAAGATAGAAATTCACCCACAAGATTTATTTATCATTTCAGCCTCACCAATTCCAGGTAATGATAAGATAATTTCTAGAGTTATAAATCAATTATTTAGAAAAGGTGTAGAAGTAATTTACGAAGACTTAGAGGATATACATGTTTCTGGTCATGCATATCAAGAGGAATTAAAATTAATTCATACTTTAGTTAAACCAAAATATTTTATGCCTGTTCATGGTGAATACAGACATTTAAAACATCATGCTGATTTAGCAATTAAATTGGGCATGGATCCAAAGAATGTTTTTACTTTGGAAACTGGTCAAGTTCTACAAATTACATCTAAAGAAGCATCTTCAACAGAAAGAGTTCACACAGGAATATTATATGTTGATGGACTTGGAGTTGGAGATGTTGGAAATATTGTTCTGAGAGATAGAAGAAATCTTGCCAAGGATGGAATGGTAATTGTAGTAGTAGCTATTGATAAAACTAGTTATGAGATTGCATCAGGGCCAGATGTAATTACAAGGGGATTTATTTATGTTAGAGAATCTGAAGACTTAATAAGAGAAATAAAGAATTTATCTAGAGAAAGACTGGAGGAATGTTTAGGTAATGAGATTATAGAGTGGCAAGTTTTAAAATCAAGTGTAAAAAAATCAGTGGAGCAACTATTATATGATAAAACTAAGAGAAGACCTAGTGTATTTCCTATAATAATGGAAATATAGAAGATTATGATTGATAATAATAGGTTTTTGTTGTGATATAATAAATTAATAAATAATTAAAAATATGGGGGAAGATTGTGAGCAAATATATTGAATTTAGAGATGTAAAAAAAATATATAAAATGGGTGAAGTTAGTATAGAGGCTCTAAGTGGTGTTGACTTCACAGTTGATAAAGGTGAATTTGTTGTTGTAGCAGGTGCAAGTGGAGCTGGAAAAAGTACCATATTAAATATTTTAGGTGGAATGGATAGTCCAACTAGTGGTGAAATAATTGTAGATAATAATAAGATAAATAAATATAGTAACAAAGAGTTAATAACTTATAGAAGATATGACATAGGATTTGTTTTTCAATTTTATAATTTAGTACAAAATTTAACTGCTCGTGAAAATGTAGAATTGGCAACACAAATTTGTAAAAATCCTCTAGATGTGGATGAGGTTATGGATGCAGTTGGTCTTGGTGATAGAAAAAATAATTTTCCAGCACAGTTATCTGGAGGAGAACAACAAAGAGTTGCAATAGCAAGAGCATTGGCAAAGAATCCTAAAATATTATTGTGTGATGAACCAACAGGAGCTTTAGATTATAATACGGGAAAATCCATATTAAAACTTTTACAAGATACTTGTAGATCTATGAATATGACTGTAATAATAATCACTCATAACTTGGCATTAACACCTATGGGAGATAAGGTTATAAAAGTTAAAAATGGAAAAATAAGCTCTATTACCATTAATGAAAACCCAATACCTGTTGAAAGGATAGAGTGGTAATATGAGAAGCGCTTTAAATAAAGATTTTATTAGAGATATATTAAAATCCAAGGGAAGATTTTTATCTATAGTTGCTATAGTTGCATTGGGAGTGGCGTTTTTCACAGGTGTAAAATCTTCACCAATAGTAATGAAAGCTTCCTCTGATAAATATTATGATAAATATAATTTAATGGATATTAGATTGATTTCTACATTGGGTTTAACAGATAAAGATGTAGATGATATAAAAAATATTGAAGGAGTAGAAGGAGTATATCCTACATACTCCTTAGATGCTATATCAATTTATAACTCCACAGAAAAAGTTTTAAAAGTTCACGGTTTAGATTTAAATAAATTAAATGATAAAAAGAACTACATAAATCAGTTAAAACTTATTAAAGGAAGATTACCACAAAAAAGTGGTGAATGTGTACTAGAGATACCAAAAATTAAAGCTTTAAATTACCCAATTGGAAGTGAAATTAGTTTAAGTTCTGGAACAGATGATAAATTGAGTAAATCATTAAATAAAAGTAAGTATAAAGTTGTTGGATATGTTGAAACTCCTTATTACTTATCACAGGAAAAAGGAAATAGTTCCATTGGCGGAGGAGTCATAGAAGGTGCAATAATGATACCTGAAAGTGATTTTAAAATGGATACTTACACAGAAATGTTTTTAACTGTAAAATCAGCAAAAGAGCTAGACACATATGGTGATGAATATTCAAATCTAGTTAAGACGGTAACTGATAAAATAGAAAATATGAAAAATAAGCTTACAACAAGAAGATATAATGAAGTTGTAAAAAAAGCTGAAGATAAAATACAAAAACAAGAAGACAAATTATCAAAAGCAAAAAAAGATTTTGATAAAGGTAAAAAAGAATATGAAGAAAATAAGTTAAAATCAGAAAATGAAATTAAAGAGGCGGAAAATAAAATACTAGATGCAAGTGAGCAGATTGAAGATGGAAAAGCTCAGTTAAAAAATGAAAAGAAAAGAGCTTTTGAGCAAATAGAAGAAGGTAAAGTCAAGCTGGCAAGTGCTGAGACTGACTTGAAAAATGGTCAAAAAAAATATCAAACAGCTTTAAAAAAATTTAATAGTAATAAAAAGACAGCTGAAAGTGAAATAAAAAAAGCTGAGAGTGATTTGGAAGAGTTAAGTAATCAGATTGATGATTTGAAAAATGGAAATAAACTAATAGAAAAACAGCTTCAAAATGAACAATTATCAGAAGTAGAAAGAAGTGAACTTGAAAACAAATTAAATGAAAATCTATATATACTATCGGTAATGCAGCAAAAGTATAAAGATGGTACTGATAAGTTGGAAAGTAGCAAATCAGAATTATTATTAGGCGAAAAAAAATTAAAAGAAACAAAAGCTACTTTAGAGGCAAGCGAAAAGAAAATAGCAAATGAAAAAACAAAATTAAAATCCTCTGAAAAATTAGCAGAAGAAAAATTTAAAAAAGCTGAAGAAGAATTATATCAAAGAGAAAATCAGATTGAAGAAGCAAAACTAGAATTAAAAGAAAATAAAGCTAAGCTTAAAACTGAGCTAAATAAGGCCAAGAAAGAACTTCAAGAGGCAGAAGAAAAAATAGCAGATGGAGAAGAAAAGATAAAAGATGCTAAGAAACAAATTAAAAAAATAGAGAAACCTACTTTGTATATTTTAGATAGAGATAGCCATCAGTCATTTGTAGAATATGAAGGTTGTGCCAATAGTATTGATGCCTTAGCAAAAATATTTCCAGTCTTCTTCTTTGCAGTAGCAGCTTTAGTGTGTTTAACAACTATGACTAGAATGGTAGACGAACAAAGAATTAATATAGGAACATTGAAAGGTCTGGGATATAAAACAAGTCAAATTTCAAAAAAATATATTCTATATGCATTAATAGCTTGTCTAACTGGGAGTATACTAGGTCTTGCAATAGGATTCTCAGTATTCCCGACAGTCATATTCTTTGCTTATGGAATGATGTATTCTATTGAAAATATTGTTTATGTTTTTAGTATTCCAATAGCAATAGGTATAACAAGTTTAGTATTGATTATAATAATCCTATCTGCATATATGGCATGTAGCAAAGAATTAAAAGAAACTCCTGCCATATTAATGAGACCAAAAGCTCCTAAAGGTGGAAAGAGAATATTATTGGAGAGAGTTCCTTTCATATGGAATAGATTTAGTTTTATAAGTAAGGTTACTGTTAGAAATATTTTCAGATACAAGAAAAGATTCTTAATGACTGTTCTTGGAATAGCAGGTTGTACAGCATTGATTCTTACTGGCTTTGGAATAAAAGATTCTATAGAGATGATTTTAACAGGACAATATGGAACTTTGTTTAAATATGATATGTCATTGGTAATTCAATCTGATATGACGGATAAGCAAATATATGAATTAAGAAAAAATCTATCTGATATAGATGAAATTAATAAATATGAATTTTTCAGTTATGAAAATGGTGATATAAAAGTAAATAATACTACAAAAGAAATTACCATTGTTGTTCCTGAAAATTTAAAAAAGATGGATAAATTTATTCATTTACAAGATAGAAAAACACAAAATCCAATAAAGTTAAATAATAAAGGTATAGTTTTAACTGAAAAAATAGCTAGAGATTTAGGTGTAAAAGCAGGAGATGAGATAGAACTAATTAATAGTGATGATAAAAAGGCAAAAATAAAAGTTAGTCATATAACAGAAAATTATATTTCTCATTATGCATATATCTCACCTGAAAACTATATAAAATTATTTGAAAAAGATTTAGATTTTAATAGATTGATTGGTATTTTAAACAATCCTAGTGTGAAAATAGAAGATAAATTATCAAAAAAATTATTTGATATAGAGACCGTAGATGGAATTACCTTTAATACTGCATCAAAAGAAACTTTTCATAATACTATAAAGAATCTAAATTATGTGGTTTTAATAATGATAATATCTGCGGGGGCTTTGGCATTTGTCGTTCTGTATAATTTAACAAATGTGAATATATCTGAAAGAATAAGAGAAATAGCTACTATAAAAGTTCTAGGATTTTATGATAAGGAAGTATCAGCCTATATTTATAGAGAAAATATTATTTTAACTATTATAGGAACAGTAGTAGGTCTTGGGCTGGGAACTATACTTCATAAATTTATTATGGTAACAGTTGAAATTCAATC
>JALFMW010000396.1 GCA_022782605.1 Clostridium sp.
GGCTTTTAATGGGCGTTGCGAGAGCGAACTAAATACAAATTAGGGAGAAACTCGATACAAATTAGGGAGAAACTAAATACAAATTAGGGAGAAACTAAATACAAATTAGGGAGAAACTCGATACAAATTAGGGAGTTTTAAAATACACTATACAAATATTAAGTATCGAGTTATAATATACTAAAATAAACCAAAGAAGGGGAAAAATAAATGAATGATTTACAAGTCTTATTTAAAAGTAATGCTTTAATTAAAGCAAAGTATGATTTTACAGTTTCACAGAATAGAGTTTTACAAAAAGCATTTTACGAAATACAGAAAAACAAAATTAACGTTGCAGAGATTACATTGCAAGAATTAAAGGGTTTAATTAAATTTAAAGATTATAGTACAGTAGAAGGTATTAAGAGATTCTTAGAAAATCTTAAAGAAAACGAAATAATGCAAATTAAGAATAATGGTTCTTGGGTAAAAACCACTGTAATAAGTGCTTATGGTTATAGAAAAGAAACGGGTAAATTTTTTATAGAAATTCCTATAACATTATTAAACTTAATACAGGAATATACACAAACAGGATTTACTCCTACAAATGTAACTAAATATATTAGCTTAGGTGCAACGAATGCACAAAGATTGTATGAATTACTTAGAATGTGGACAGGCAATAAAACCATTATCGAATATTCTGTAGATGAAATTAAAGAATATTTAATGTTACAAGATAAATATAAAGTATTCCAAAATTTTAAAGTTAGGGTTATAGAGCCAGCGATTAAAGAACTAAGAGAAAAAGAATTATTAGATATATATGATGTTGAATATATTAAAACTGGACGAAAAGTTACTAATATTAAATTCTATGTTAAAGATTTAGAACCTAGAACTTATAAATTTGAAACTAAAAAAGATTTCGATAAACCTAAAAAAGAAGTTTCAAGTTTTGCTAACTTTACTCAGAGAAAATATGATTATGATAAATTAGAAAAGCAACTTTTGGGTTGGGCTGATGATGAAGATTATGATGAATAAAAAACACTTGCAAAACGCTTGCATTTTTGATATAATAAGACCATACACAATTTAAATAAGTAACACAAGGTGTATTTAAATATAACAGGAGCAGTTCATATTTATTTGAAGAGTAACATAAGATGTAAACATAAATAAGGAGATAAAATGAAAGAAAAAAGAGAAATAAAAAAAAGTTTAACAATAAGGGTAACGGACGCAGAGAAAAACTACATAAGTGGAGAAGCGATTAAAAGAGGTTGGAGTATTTCTGAGTTTATTAGGCAGTTGATTAGAGAAAAAATGGAATAATAAAGAGTATAAGAAGAGAGTGGAGGTGAATCTCCACTTTTTTTATTTTTTAATAAAAGCGCTTGCAAAACGCTTGCAATTTTGTTATAATAAGATTGTAGAAAGGAACTACAAAATAATTAACAAAGGAGATAAGACATATGAAATTAAAAAGTAACTTAATAAAAGAAGCACATAAAATGGCTAGAGAAATAAAGGAAGAGTTCCCAGGAGTGGATTATAAAACACAATTTGGTTTATGTATGTCTTATCTGTTAGAAGAAGATTCTAAAAAACAATTAACTAAAGAACAAGTAATAAAACAATTAGATAAAATTGCATATAAAAATAATATGTATTCCTATGCTACAGATTGGGTGAAAGGAGAATATAACAGGACTTATTTTAAATTAACTTGGTATACTGGAAATAGACAACGAAGTAAGAAACATGAGAAGCAATGCGGATATTGGGATAATAATAAAAATGAATATTGTTTAGAGAATAGATATACAAAACAATATAATGTTTTTGAAATGTAAAAATTAAGGAGGACTTAAAAATGATTGAAAAAGCAATTATAAATTATAATAAAAAATATACTTTAGAGGATTATGCAATAATTTATGAAAAGGTAGGAGCAAGAATTGATTTAACGCAAGATGTATTAACATGGAATAAATTTGATAAAAAATTACATGATAAGATAATAGAATATACAGATAGATTTGATGATGATGAATTTGAAGAATGGTTTGAAAAGAACAGAAACAGATTTAACATGACTAAATTAAAAGAAGAAAATACGGTAATATTTTATAAGGAGTAATTAAAAACCTTAGAAATTGAAAAAAATAACAAAAATTAACTAGTGGTTAATTTTAAACACAAACGTAAAACATCTTGCTATTATTATTAGTGAGGTGTTTTTTTATGTATATTCCACAGGATTTTAAAGAACATGGATTTGACAGTATTGTAAGTCTTTCGATAAGATACAATACACATTATCCTTACATATACAGATGGAAAAAAGCAACAGGAACATTATTAAAAAGAGGAAGACCAAAGTTAGATATAGATATTGCTAAATTAGAAAAATTAAAAAATGAAGGATACACATTAGAGAAATTAAGCATATATTTTAATTGTTCTATTCGTACAATTAAGAACAGAGTAAGAGAAATTAATTTACAAACATTAACAAAAATTAACTAGTGGTTAATAGGTATTGCATTTGGTTGTAGTTTAGGTATAATCAATGTTGTAAGGAATTTATTTAGCAATTTAATGTTTTGTTTGATAGTTTATCATTCAGTTTTTTTAGTACTCTGTAATATATGTTTTGTCTATGTTCGTATTTTTCATTTTTTTAGACCAACTCAATGCGTAAAGGACTGCCTTCGGGTGGTCTTTTTTCTTTATTAAATTAAAAAAGGAGATGAGTAAATAATGTTGACTTATAAACAAGAACAATTTATACAAGGATTATTAGATGGTTTATCGCAAATTGAAGCTTATAAACGAGCGTACAACTGTGAAAACATGAGTGATTCGACGATTTCCAGTAATGCGAGTAGACTTTTTAAGAATAGCAAGATTATAGCAAGATATAGTCGACTTTTAGACGCTTATTCTAGCCAAAAATTGATACAAAGGACAGAACTATCGGAGAGAATGTTGGAACTCTTAGACAGAGCCACAAAGGACACAAAAGAGAAAGGATTTAAACAGGGTAACATATCTGCAATGACCTTGGCTGTAAATACTTTAAAAGAACTAAATGGTCTAACTTTTGC
>JALFMW010000078.1 GCA_022782605.1 Clostridium sp.
AAAGCTTCTGGAGGATAATTTTCTTTTATACTCATATACACATCATTAACTTTATAAGATGGAATTTCTCCTTTTAAGAAAGATAACATTTCTTTTCTAAAAGGATATCCCATTACTGAGTCAAGTTGTTTTCCTAATAAATACTTTCTTCTTTGGCCATAACTTACTTTATTAGATGCATCTTCCCATACTTCTCCTACTAAAACAGAATCGTTTTGGGTATTCTTAAGCTCCTTCTTAAATTCTGTAACAAATTCATCTGGTAACTCATCTACAACATCTAATCTCCAACCTTTTACACCCATTTTAGTCCATTTATTTAAAACACTATCTTTATCTTTAATTATATAATCAACGTAAGATGGGTCAAGCTCATTAACATTTGGTAAGTCTTTTACCCCCCACCAACAGTCATATCCTGTTTCTGAATCATCAAATATGTACCAATTTCTATAAGGTGAATCTTCATTACCATATGCACCCTTAGTATCGTAATTATTAAACTTATTAAAATATTTACTATCTGCTCCTGTATGACTGAATACACCATCTAATATTATTGATATTCCTTTGTCTTCAGCTTTTTTAATTAATTCTCTAAATATCTCTTCATCACCAAACATAGGGTCAATTTTTTTATAGTCACCTGTGTTATATTTGTGATTACTTGAAGATTCAAATACAGGACTTAAGTATATAATGCTTACACCAAGTTTTTTTAGATAACCAAGTTTATTTATTACACCTTTTAGGTTACCACCATAGAAATCCCATCTTTCTATATCTCCATTTTTATCTTTTATGTACATAGGATCGTCTTCCCAATTTGCATAAATAAAACTATTTTTCTTTGGATTACTTGGTTTTCCTGTTCTATTTCCATTATTAAATCTATCTATGAAAATATGGTATAAGACACCTTCTTTAAACCATTCAGGTGTAGTATTTTCTTCATAGACTGTTAATTGATACTTGTTTAAGTTTTCAAAAGCATATTGGCATACTTCCCCATTTTTATGAACTTTACCATAGAATAACTTTTGATTTCGTCCATCTTTGTTTATTTCAACCTCAAAATAATAATAGTATATACCTGGAATTAATAACTCTTCTATTTCCCCTTCATATACCTTATTATCTTTTGTTGCTAATTTGATTCTTTTAATCTCTTCACAACTTAAATCTTCTTTTTCTTTTTCAATTATAAGGTTAATACTATATACATTATCAGAATTAGAATTAACCCTAATTTTAGCTCCTTCATTAGTCTTTAAGGCTCCAAATGGAGCCTTAAAGTATTCATTCCAGGAGTTAAATGATATTGTTTTGCACATCCTCATCACACCCTTTAAACCAAATCTCTTCTATATATTCATTTATAGTTCTATCACTAGAAAAAATACCTGAGTTTGCTATATTTATAAGTGACATTTTATTCCACTTGATTTTATCTTTGTAAAGGTTATTTATTTTTTGTTGAGCTTCAGCATATTCATCAATATCCCTAAGTACAAAATACTCATCATTATAAGTTATTAATGCATCATAAATTTCCCTGCCTTCTTTTCCAAGGTCTGGTATAAATCCATTAACTAGATCATCAACTACTCTTCCTAATTGCTTGTTTGAGTAATACAAATCTCTAGATGAATATCCACCATATTTATTATAATCTAATACTTGTTTTGCACTAAGTCCAAATAAAAACATATTTTCTCTGCCTACTTGTTCACATATTTCCACATTGGCACCATCTAATGTTGCAAGTGTTAATGCTCCATTCATCATAAACTTCATATTACTAGTTCCTGATGCTTCCTTAGTAGTTGTTGATATTTGTTCACTTATATTTGCTGCAGGTATAATTTTTTCTGCTAGAGATACACCATAATTTTCTATGAATACAACTTTTATTTTGTCCTTTACTCTTGGGTCATTATTTATTAAATTAGCAACACAGTTTATAAGCTTTATTATACATTTAGCCAAGTAATATCCTGGTGCTGCCTTTGCTCCAAATATAAAAGTCCTAGGTTCAATATCAACTTCTATATCTTGGTTATCAAGTATTTCATGATATAAATAAAGAATATGAAGTACATTCATTAACTGTCTCTTATATGCATGTAGTCTTTTTACTTGTACATCAAATATGGAGTTTGGATTAATTTTTATTCCTTTAGTTTCTTCTATATATTTAGCTAGTTTAATTTTATTATTGAATTTTATTTCTTCTAGTCTATTTAAAACTTCTTCGTTATCCACAAATTTTTCAAGTTCTTTCAAATGAGAAGTATCTTTAATCCATTTATCACCAATCAGTTCAGTTATTAAATCTGCTAATTCTGGATTTGAACTAATTAACCATCTTCTATGAGCAATTCCATTAGTTTTATTATTAAACTTATACGGCTCTTCATCACAAAAATCCTTTAAAACTTCTTCTTTTAATAATTTAGTGTGAAGTTTAGCTACTCCATTAACGCTGTAACTAGCTACTATACATAAATTAGCCATTCTTATTTCTCCATCATACATAATAGCCATTCTCTTTACTTTTTCTTCTGAGTATCCTTTATTTCGTAATTGCTCAATATACCTTCTGTTAATTTCTTCTATTATCATATACATTCTTGGAAGAAGTGTTTTCATTATATCTTCTGACCATCTTTCCATGGCCTCAGCTAATATTGTATGATTAGTATAAGACATAACTTTAGTAGTTATATCCCACGCTTCATCCCAAGATAATCCATCTTCATCCAATAATATTCTCATCATCTCTGGTATACATAGAGCTGGATGAGTATCATTTATATGAATAGCTATTTTGTTTGGTAAATCTTTAGGCTTTATTTTATATCTTCTACATTTTCTAAATATATCCTGCATTCCAGCACTTACAAAGAAGTATTCTTGTTTTAATCTCAGTAATTTTCCTGCATAGTTTGAATCATTTGGATATAATGTTTGAGATATTTCTTCTGCATAATATTTATATTTCAATGCATCTTCGTAACTTGCTGGTTGACTTTTTGCATCTGATGATAGTTTTCCAAAATCTCTTGTAGGTATTTCACTTTTCCAAATTCTAAGTGTATTAATACACTCATTTTTATATCCTATTATTGGTATATCATAAGGCATTGCCATTACTGGAATATAGTCTTTATGAACAACTTTTAGGTTGCCATTTTCGTCTTCTTCCATGTCAATCTTTCCTTCATACTTCACCAAAAGAGCTCTATTAGGTCTAACAGTCTCCCACGGATATGAACTATTTACTAACCAGTGGTCTGGCACTTCAACTTGAGAGTTATTTATAAATTTCTGTTCAAATAAACCATACTTATATCTTATTCCATATCCATGTCCACTAATTCCAACAGATGCCATAGAATCCAAAAAGCATGCGGCAAGCCTTCCAAGTCCTCCATTACCTAAAGCTGGATCTCTCTCAGATTCAATTATATCATCCAAGTCTATTCCAAGCTCTTTTAAACCTTGTCTTACTGTATCTTCGAATCCAAGATTTAATAAATTAGACTTTAATTGTCTTCCCAATAAGAACTCTATCGAAAAATAGAATACTGCTTTTTCTTCATATATCCTAGTTCCATCCCAATCTCTTGAGATCATATCCTTAATTACACAACAAAGAACATTAAATAACTCTTCATTGCTAGCTTCTTCTATGCTTTGAGCATACAAGTTATTCATTTTTCGTCTAAAATGTTCCTTAAATCGCTTTTTGTTTATTGTAAACATTGAATCTCCCCTTTAGCTTATTAAGCCATTAAAAATTCTTATATAGTCCTGAGCAGATTTCTTCCAACTATTGTCAGTATTCATTGCATTTGTAATTAGTTTATTCCAAACCTTTTTATCTTGATACAATCTTATTGCGTATTGTAGTGTAAAGAACATCTCATGTGCATTATAATTAGCAAAACTAAATCCATTTCCTTCTCCTGTATATTTATTATACGGAATAACTGTGTCTTTTAATCCTCCAGTTTCTCTTACAATAGGTATTGCTCCATATCTCATTGCAAGCATTTGACCTATTCCACAAGGTTCGAATAAAGATGGCATTAAAAATATATCACATGCCGCATATATTTGTTGTGCAAAAGCACTATCAAATGTAATCCTTGCAGATAATTTATGACTAAAGTTAGAATTATAATAGTTGAACATTGATTGATATTGATGTTCCCCTGTTCCTAGTACAACCATTTGTAGGTTTTCTCTCATTATTTCTGGCATCATATAATTAATCAAATCTAAACCTTTTTGAGATGTTAATCTTGATACAATTCCAACCAATGGTATGTCTGGATTAACTTCTAATCCCAACATTTTTTGTAATTTTATTTTATTTTGTACTTTTTTATCTATTGAATTAACATCAAAATTCACAAATATTGAATTATCTGTAGCTGGATCATTTAAATCATAATCTATTCCATTTAAAATTCCTTCTACTTTATATGAATTTGCTTTTAGCAATCCATCTAATCCTTCTCCATAGAATTTTGTTTGTATTTCTTGAACATAAGTCTTACTTACAGTAGTAACTATATCTGAAAAAACAATACCTGCTTTCATAAAGTTAATAGATCCATAGTATTCTACATCACCATTGTAATAATAGTTATAAGGTAAATCAAAGGCATCTCCAAGTACATCTTTGCTGAATATTCCTTGATACTGTAAATTGTGTATTGTGTATACAGTTTTTATGTTTTGATATTTTCTTAAATGGCTATAATTCTCTTTTAATATTAGAGGTATCATTCCTGTATGCCAGTCATTTAAATTTATAATATCTGGGTAGAAGTTCAATTTTTCCATAGCTGATAAAACTGCATTACAGAAAAATGCAAATCTTTCTGCATCATCACCATGTCCATATATGCTAGCTTGATCATGTCTTTTGAAGTAAAATTCATTGTCTATAAAGTAAAATGTTACTCCATCCAATTCCATCGTCTCTATACCACAATATTGATTTCTCCAACCTACTTTGACACTAAATTCTGCAACTGGTTTAAATTTATCTTTTAAATATGATGGTATTGTTGAGTATTTAGGCATTATAACTCTGATATCTACCCCTTCTTTTTTTAAAGCCTTTGGAAGGGCATAGGAAACATCTCCTAACCCTCCTGTTTTCATAAATGGCCAACACTCAGCTGTAACATATAATATCTTCATTTATTTTCCCCCTTTAATTATTAAAGCTTTTGATTTTTCTCTATGACCATAGGGTAGTCTTTGTCTCCTTTTAACTCTTTACCTTCTGAAATACGAATATTTTTATCAAATATAACATTTTCTAAAACTACTCCTGGTTCTATTTTGCAATTTTGCATTATTACACAGTTTTTAATTACTGCTCCCTTACCTATTTCAACTTTTCTAAATATAGTACAATTTTCCACTTTTCCATCTATTTTACACCCTGTTGCTATGAAGGAATTTTTAACATCTGCATTCTTCATATATATTGTTGGTGCTTGACTTTTATCTTTAGTAAATATTTTTCTCTCAGAGTTAAATAATTCTGTTGAAACCTCTTTTTTCAACATTTCTTTACATGCTTGAGAATAACTTTGAATAGAGTTAATACATTTTAAATAATCATTAAATTCAAATCCGCCCACTTTTATATTTTGTAATTCTCTTTTTATATAGTCTTCAAAATATGAATGAGTCCCCAAACTTGCTATTTTATATATACACTTGATAAAGTCTGTTCTTTTCATAATATAAGTTTCCATAGATATATTAGCACTTGGGAAAGCTCCTATATTTGCCCCTATATTTAAAACTCTATTATTACTATCCATATCTAATGTCATACACTCTAAGAAATCTTCATCTGCATTTGAAACATGTTTATATATTACAGTAATATCATTTTTAGATTCTTTATGATATTTTATTGCTTCTTTATAGTCCATACTACATAACATATAGGCTGGAGCAATTAATATATACTCTTCTGTGCTTTTTTCAATATAGTCTATATTAGCTAATATTGAATATACATCTCCTGTTCTAAATCCATAATTATTATTGTACTTTGTATTCTCTGGACTAAATATGTATAGTCCTCCTTTTTTTCTACTTAAATCCCAGTCTTTTCCGCTTCCTAAATGGTCTGTTAATGATCTATATTTTTCTTTTGCATATATTCCCACATTTGTTATTCCTGAGTTAACCATATTAGATAAAACAAAATCTATTATTCTATATCTTCCTGCTATCGGAGTTGATGCTAGTGGTCTTGCATAATTTAATATATTTATATTTGGATTTCCTTTTTTTTCAAGATTAATAAGTCCCATACATTGATTTTTCATTTATTCTTCCCCCTATTTTATGCATTAACTTTCTCTTCTTCTTCAGGAGTTACTACCTCATACTCAGATATTACGCTTATCGCTCCTAAGTCATCTTTTATTACTGCATTATCTTTTATTACTGCACCTTCAGCTATCATTGCTTTTTCTATAACTACGTTTTTACCAATAGTAACATTAGGCATTATTACAGAATTTGTTATAACACTACCTTCTCCTACATCTACTTTATGTGATAAAACTGTATTTTCAACTGTTCCAAGTACTGAACAACCATCTGCTATTAAAGATTCTTTAACATTGGCTTTTTTTCCAATATATTGAGGTGGAAGATCCATTGTATTTGTATATATTCTCCAATTTGAATCACTTAAGTCCACAGCATCAGGATTTTTAATTAAATCCATATTTGCTTCCCATAAACTTTCTATTGTACCTACATCTCTCCAATATCCTTTAAATGGATATGCATACATTGGTATTCCATCTTTTAACATTGCTGGTATTACATCATGCCCGAAATCATCAAAACATTCATTAGTTTTTTCCCCTCTTAAAAAATATGATTTCAATGTTTTCCAATTGAATATATACACACCCATAGAAGCTAAGTTACTCTTAGGTTCTTGTGGTTTTTCTTCAAATTCATATATTTTTTTGTCTTCTTCAGTATTCATTATTCCAAATCTATTTGCTTCATCCCAAGGTACTTCAATAACTGCTATTGTTACCTCTGCATTCTTTTCTTTATGGAATGATAACATTTCACTATAATCCATCTTGTAAATATGATCTCCTGATAGAATTAAAACATATTCTGGGTCATAATCATCTATAAAATTAATATTTTTATATATTGCATTTGCCGTTCCATTGTACCAGTGTCCCTCTTTTTCACTCATGTATGGTGGTAGAATATAAACTCCTCCGTTTATTCTATCTAAATCCCAATGACTTCCCATACCTATATGTGAATTTAAAACTCTTGGTCTATATTGTGTAAGCACTCCTACTGTATCTATTCCTGAATTTGAACAATTACTTAAAACAAAGTCAATTATTCTATACTTTCCTCCAAATGATACTGCTGGTTTAGCTATTCTCTTTGTAAAAACGCCTAATCTTGATCCTTGCCCCCCAGCTAAAATCATGGCTAGCATTTCTTGTTTCATTCTGTCTCCCCCTTTATATAAAACTTTATTTATCCCCTAATAAATTAAACACTTTATTTACTACATTTTTTTTTAGTCTTAGTATTATTTACTTTTTTATTTTTAGCTTTAGTATTATTTACTTTTTTATTTTTAGTTTTAGTATTATCTACTTTATTATTTTTTAATTTAGTATTATTTTTTAATTTAGTATCATCTACTTTATTATCTTCTAATTCAATAGGATCATATATTTTTTTTAATTTAATAAATGTTGCACCCATTGGTGGAACTTTTATTTTTATATGATATGGTTGATTATGCCAATTAGAATCTTGTGCATGTAACTCTGAATTTTTCATCGTTTGATTAGATCCCCAATATTTATCATCATCACTATTAAGTACTTCTTCATATACTCCTAAGAAAGGAACTCCTATTTTATAGTCATAATAAACATTAGGTGTGAAGTTTAATACTGCAATAATAAATTCTTTTGGATCTTTTGCTTTTCTCATCAAAGTAACTATACTTTGACTTTCATTGTGAGGATCTATAAAATCAAATCCTTCATAAGAATTATCAACTTCATATAAAGATTTTTCTCTTTTATAAAAATGATTTAAATCTTTTACAAAGTCTTTCATTTTAGCATGTTGTTCTCTTTCAAGTATCTCCCATTCAAGTCCATAAGCATATCTCCACTCAAGTCCTTGACCAAATTCGCTACCCATAAATAATAATTTTTTCCCTGGGTGAATCATATAGTAAGAATATAGTAATCTTAAACTTGCGAATCTTTGCCATTCATCTCCACTCATTTTATCTAATAAAGATTTTTTTCCATGAACTACTTCATCATGAGATAGTGGAAGTATAAAGTTTTCTGAAAAGGCATACATAAATGAAAAAGTTATTAAATCATGATGGTATTTTCTATATATAGGATCCATCTCCATGTATTTTAAAGTATCATTCATCCATCCCATATTCCATTTATAAGTAAATCCTAATCCTCCAACATATGTTGGCGAAGTTACCATAGGCCATGCTGTTGATTCTTCAGCTATTACCAAAGGATTTTCAATATTTTTGTAAACTACTTCATTTAATCTTCTTAAGAAATCTATACCTTCAATATTTTCTCTTCCGCCATATTTATTTGGTCTCCAATCACCAATATCATAATCAAGGTATAACATTGAACTAACTGCATCGACTCTTATTCCATCAACATGAAACTCTTTAAACCAGTACATAGCATTTGAAAGTAAAAAGCTATTAACTTCTGGTTTTCCTAAATCAAAGTGAACTGTTCCCCAACCTAAATTTTCAGCCTTTAAAGGATCTTCATATTCATATTGTGGAGAACCATCAAATCTATATAATCCATGGGCATCTTTACAAAAATGACTATAAGCAAAATCTAAAATTACTCCTAAGTCATTTTCATGACACTTATCAACAAATGCCTTGAATTCATGTGGTTTACCATGACGACTTGTTGTTGCATAATATCCTACTGTTTGATATCCCCAACTCATATCCAAAGGATATTCAGTTATTGGCATTAATTCTATATGTGTATATCCCATATCTTTTACATAGTCAATCATTTCATATAATTCTTCAAATGAAAAAAAGTCTCCATCCCATTTTCTTTTCCAAGAACCAAGATGAGCTTCATAAATATTTATTGGTTGTTTATTAGAGTCTAATTTTTTCTTATTCTCTAAATATTTTTTATCTTTCCATTTATACTTTGGACACTCATATACGATTGAGGCTGTGTTAGGTCTTAATTCGGCAAAAGTTCCATATGGGTCTGATTTCATTCTACTTACGCCATCACAACCTATTACATTATATTTATAAATATCTCCTTCCTTTAATTCTGTAGTAAATATTGACCATATACCACTATTATTAATATTTTTTAAAGGATGAGACGATTCATTCCAATCATTAAAATCTCCAACTAAGTATACAGCTTTTGCTTTTGGCGCCCATAAAGAAAAAGCAATACCCTCTACTCCTTTATCATTAACCTTGTGATTTCCCAAAAACTTGTAACTATCGATTGAATTTCCACTAAGAAATTCTTCTATTTTTTCCTTTGCAATTATGTCTGAGTATCTTATTTTAATCCCCCCAAATATTGAATTTTATAATAATTTCTTATATATTCTACTAAAATATTATATATTCTACTAAAATATAAATTTCCCTTCTTTTTTTTGAAACTATTTAGTTTTTTTATGTTTTAATCCCTAATGTTATTTTTCCTATAATTCGCCCCTTTACTAATAATTACTTTTAAAAATAATTGTACTCGAATTTGTTATTTTTTTCCATATTTTTTTATGATTTATTAATTTTATTCTTATAAAATTTTTATTTACAATATTATAAATTAATTATAAATTGAGTTATTAATCAATAAAAAAATATATTTGCAACGTTTTCATTAACATTAGATACTCTATAAATTTATTAATTTATAATTTCCTTGCAATAAAAAATACTCCTTGGAATATCCTTAGGAGTATTTTTTACTTTTATATATTATTTTTCTGTTTTATCACTACTCAAAACTTCTTTTATTCCCTTGAATGAACCTAAGAAATTAACTGTCTCTGATGGAAGAACAAGTTTAGTTGAATCACTTTCTGCAAGTTTTTCAAGAGCTTCCATTGATTTAAGTGCTAACATATTATCATCAATATCTGATTCTTTCATTGCTTGGAATACATTTTTAATTATTGTTGCTTCACCTTCTGCTTTTGCTTGTGCAATTTGTCTTATAGATTCAGCTTCACCTTCTGCTCTAAGTATACGAGATTGTTTTTCACCTTCTGCCTCTCTAACCATAGCTTCTTTTTTAGCTTCAGCCTTAAGTATGGCAGATTGTTTTTCTCCCTCTGCTTTTAATATAGATGATTGCTTTTCACCTTCTGCTTGTAGTATTGATTCTCTACGCTCTCTCTCAGCACGCATTTGTTTTTCCATTGCTACTTGAATATCTTGAGGAGGCATTATATTTTTAAGTTCTACTCTGTTAACCTTTATTCCCCATTTATCAGTTGCTTCATCAAGTATTGATCTCATTTTAGTGTTAATTATATCTCTAGATGTTAATGTTTCATCCAGATCTAATTCACCTATTATATTTCTAAGAGTTGTTGCAGTTAAATTTTCTATAGCAGATATTGGATTTGCTATTTCAAATACATATCTTACAGGATCTGTAACTTGGAAATAAACTACTGTATCTATTTGCATTGTAACATTATCCTTTGTTATAACTGGTTGTGGTGGAAAATCAACCACATTTTCTCTTAAATCAATAACATAAGCCATTTGATCTAAGAATGGTATTAAAAAATGAACTCCTGTGTCAGCTTTCTTTTGAAACTTACCAAGTCTCATAACTATACCTACTTTTGATTGCTTAATAACTTTTACGCAACTCAAACTTAATACAATTACTATAAGTATTATAATTAATAGTTTTATCATATTTTTTCTCCTTTTTTAATTGATTTTTATAGTTTATTTATTTATATCATCTTCATCAGTTATTGGTATAACTACAAGTTTAACCCCCTCAATTCTATCTATCTTTACAGCTTTTCCTTTCTCAATCTTTTCATTATTAGCTGATATTGCAGTCCAATCTTCACCTGTTAAAGTAACTATTCCTGTTCTATATGGTGGTATTTCTTCTTTTACAATTCCTATTTTCTTTTCTATTCCTTGTAAATTTGTATCGTATTGAAAACTTTTATCTTTATTTACAAAATATTTTGTAAATACTACTAACAAAGTAATTGATATAACTGCAAATAGTACAATTTGTATTATTATATTTTCAATAAATATACTTAATACCATTAAAACTAAAGCCCCAATACTAAACCATACTAAAGTTAAGCTAGTTGTCATTAATTCGGCTATTGCAAAAACTACTGCAACAATTAACCAAACTGTGTTCATCATATCCCTCTTCTCTTATCTGAAAATAACTTTCTTTATTCTAGTATAACAATATAAACATTTACAATAGTTACAAATTAATTTCAATATTAATTTTCTTCATAGTTCTCGGTATTTCATCAATAATATTCGTAGCATTTACAGTATAAAGTTTTTTAGATAAATTTTCACCTATATAGCCATGAATATATGCTGCACATACTACAGCATTAAACTGAGACATACCTTGACCTATAAAAGAAACTATCATTCCAAGTAAGCAATCTCCCATACCACCATTTGCCATAGAACTATTACCAGTTGGATTGACATAAGCAATTTCTCCATCTGTTATAATTGTTTCATATCCCTTTAATAATACTATTATACCTTTTTCTTTAGCAAATTCTTTTGCTACGTCCATACGATTATCTCTAATATAAGATATTGATTTGCCTGTTAATCTAGACATTTCACCCAAATGTGGTGTTATAATAATTCTACCCTTATATTGATTTAAAATTGAATTATCATTTTTTAATACGTTCAATCCATCTGCATCAATTACTACTGGACATGTACTATTTTCCAATACATATTCCAGTTTTTCTAAGGTAAATTTATTATCTCCCATTCCACAGCCAAATCCAATTGCATTGGAACTTTGCAGTAATTTATGTACCCTTTCCTTTTCTTTATAATTAGCAGTCATAGCTTCATGTAGCTTTGCAGAAAGTATATTTTGTATTTCTTCATCACATACCAAAGTAACCAGTCCACTACCACTTTTTATAGCTGATTCACTTGATATATATGCTGCACCAGTAAATCCGGCTGAACCAGCAAATATTGTAATCTTTCCATAATCACTCTTAAAACTAAACTTATTTTTATTTTTAATATTTTCTTTAATAAAATTATATGAAGTAAAATACTCCTTATCATCATATTTTCTCAATATATCTTCAGGTATACCAATATGTTCTACCACTACATTTCCAATATATTTTTTTGTTTCATATTTCAAAAAACCTCTTTTATAAAATTCAAAAGAAATAGTTTTATCTGCTTTAACACATACCCCTAAAATCTCACCTGTCGTAGCATTTATTCCAGATGGTACATCAATGGAATAAACTAAATTTTTATTTTCATTTATAATATCTATTACTTCTTTAAAAATTCCTTTAATTTCCCTTTCCAGTCCTGTTCCAAAAATACAATCAATTACTATATGGCTATTTTGTATACTTCTTTTTAAATATTCTAAAACCTCATAATTATCTCCATTAGTATGTATTATCTTGTACGGTATTTTCATAGCTTTAATTATTTCTAAATTAGTTTTTGAACATGGTGTTATTTTTTCAATATTTCCAACTATAAATACTTCCACATTTTTGTTTCTAGCTTTTAATTGTCTAGCTATTCCCAGTCCATCACCTCCATTATTTCCGACACCACTTACAACTATATATCTATCATATAAATTTATATCTAAATGTTTTAGAGCCGACATTACTGCATTTTCCATCATAACTATTAATGGAATTTTATATTCATCTACACAAGCTTGATCTAATCTTTTAGTGGACATAGATGTCCCTATTCTCATTTAAATCACTCCTCTAAAATACTTATATTTACTTTTATACATTCCTTATTATATTTTTTAATTGGCATTATTCTATAAATAATGGTAATAGTTTTAACTCAAAAAAGTAAAGGATAAATTGATTATTATAATTTATCCTTTACTTTACATTTATAAGGCTATTTTTAATGTTCTGTAAGCCTACTTTCTCCCATTTTATGTGTAAACTTAGATAATATTTTATTTATAGGACCTTTTAATACAACATTTAGAATTATAGATAAAATTAAAAATATTAAAAGCACACCTATATCTTTATTTAAATTAGGTTGATAAATCCCTGCCACTGCTTCTCTTAATGCCCCTATACTATAAGTAAACGGTAAAAATGGATTAACATTTTGGAAGAACTTCGGTGTTACTTGTATTGGAAATGTTCCTCCAGATCCTGCAACTTGAATTACTAATAAAACTACTGCTAAAGCCTTTCCCACATTTCCCAAAACAGACACTAGGGAGTAAACTATAAATGTGAATACTAGGCTAGTTAATAATGATAGTAATACGAATATTATTGGATTAGTAACTGTAACTCCTAAAATATATAAATCTCCTAAACTTACTATTAATGCTTGCAATAAAGCTATAGTTAAGAATGTAAATCCTCTTCCAAAATAAACTTCATAAGGTTTATAATCACCGTGTACTTCTGTTGTTAAAAGTGAAGTTAAAAGTAATACACCTACCCAAAGACTAAGTACTGTATAAAATGGTGTCATAGCTG
This sequence comes from Clostridium sp., assembly GCA_022782605.1. Taxonomy (GTDB): domain Bacteria; phylum Bacillota; class Clostridia; order Peptostreptococcales; family Peptostreptococcaceae; genus Terrisporobacter. The sequence goes on from JALFMW010000078.1 coordinate 13,876, forward strand.
AACCATAATTTTTTGTTGGATATAGTGAATTTGTAACTAACTTTACTGGTTCTTTTAAGAAATTGGCCTGCGTAACTATATCATTCTTTAAGAATGTAATTAACTCTCCCATTTCTTCACTATTATTTGCTGCAGATAATGCTGATACTAATTTATCTAATACAGATTTAGCTTCTGGAACCTTTCTTTTTATATAAACTATAGCCTCATCTGCACTTCCTGAAAAATCAAGTGCTGTATCTAATGTATCCTCTACCTTAGGTAAATTATTTTCTGCATTTTCCAATAAAGTTATAACATTACTAGATACTGATATACCCTTATTAAAAATATTATTAAGGGGTGCAGCTATCTTAGCATCAAAATTATTTAATATATTTCCACTAATATTATTAACATCATTAATAACTGTAAGTATATTATTTAATTTATCAAATGAAGGAGTTTGTCCATTATCAATTTGATTTTTTATGTTTTCTAGCACAACTTTTACTGATTGTAAGCTACTATTTATTGAATTAATAGAAGCAATAGTATCCTTAATAGCAGTTCCTGGAGTTATTTTATCTAATTTAGTTAAAAAATTTCCTAAAGTAGTTGATAAAGATAATAAATTATTTACTTTATTATAAAGATTATCTAACTTTTCAGGAGCATTTTCATAGCCTCCTTGTAGATATGATATTAAATCTTCTATATCACTGGCTACAGATGATGATACATTATTTATAATTTGTAAATCATTTTTTATAGTCGGTGAAATATCACTCATAGTAGTTTTTGTATTTTGTAAGAAATTTTTCACATCGCCTGATAAACCTATAGAATTTTGTACTGTTGATTTAATCATAGGCATATTATCTTGAAGTACTTTTACTATTTCTGTTATTTTATCAGAAGCATCACTTGCTGTATTTAAAATATCATCAATTTTATCAAATTTCCCCTGAACTTCAACTAAAGAATTTTCAATTCTTGTCAACATCGGTAGATTTTCTTCTAATGTTATTCCTAACTCATTTAAAATTTCAAATACCGCTTCACTAGCAGTCTTCACAACAGTTTGATTTACTTGTAATTGTATTGTTGATGCACCTTTTTCTGTTATTTTTGGTGCAATTGCATTGATTTTCTCATTTACTGTATAAATTATTTCTGCCTTATGTATATCTTTAGTTAATACTGAAACTATATTTTTTGAAAAATCTTCTGTAATTTCTATAGACGCATAATATTTTCCTCTTTCTACGCCTTTTTTA
>JALFMW010000084.1 GCA_022782605.1 Clostridium sp.
AAATGATGCAAGAACTAATAGAAGAAGTGGGTCTGGTGGTTCTCAAGAGTTTTTTACAAATTATGTATTAGTAAAAAAAATGTGTGATAAAATATCACCAGAAAAATGGAACGATCCAAACGCAAACTTCCTCGAACCAAGTGCTGGTAACGGCCAATTTGTCGTCTATATAATTTATAACAAAATAAAACACGGATCAACATGGGAACAAGCACTTTATCATACATGGGGTGTTGAACTTATGGAAGATAATGTCAAAGAAACACATGATAGAGTTATCAAACTTTTACATAACATGAATATAAAGTTTGATGAATCTAAAGCACAAGAAATCATGAATCATAATCTTGTATGCAGTAATTTTTTTGATTGGGATTTTGATAATTGGTGTCCTATAAAGGAGAATAATAAATAATTTAAATCAAAAACTTTTGAAATGAATTAGATTACAAAGAATTTTACAATAGAGGAATTTGAAAAGTCTTATACTGCTGAAAAATACGGTTACAATAATAAGATCCCTGAAAAATATCGTGATAATGTTGAAAGACTTGCAAAGATTCTTCAACAGATTAGAGATAATTGGGGAGAAGCTATAATTGTTTCAAGCGGTTACAGATGTCCTGAATTAAATAAAAAAGTCGGAGGTGCAGGAAATTCAGATCATTTATATGCTGCTGCTGCTGATATTCATACGGTTTCTGATGGGAAAATTAATAATCATGGGCTTTGGAATTCAATAATATGTCTTAATAAACTTGGTAAATTAGGAGAATTCAGATAGTTAATCAATGAATATAATGATGATTGGATCCATATATCAGTTAATAATGATTACAACAAATACAAAAACAGATAGATTTTATATGTAAAATAAAGAAAAGAAGAAATAAAGAAGAGAGATTAACAAATATTGGACGTCTCTCTTCTTTTCTATTTGTTTCAAATGTGTTAAAATTTGTTTCGTATTTAAAATTTCTTAGATTTTCTTCCTAAATATAAATATTAAAATTAAATTATTCTTTAAATTATGGAAAATAGTTGTATTCACTTACCAAAATTATCTCTTAAAAACTTCTTTATAGCAATATTACTGATAATGTTTTTGTTTTTAATCTGTCATGATGTCTATGAAGATAGCAAAACTTTGAAAGCTCTTGAGCATGATTTAATAGAATTAAAGGAAAATGTCAACAAATATCACCATAATTCACTTGATTTTTAGGAAAAATAGATCAATTTTTAGCAATTTGATTCAATTTTCAACAATTATAGTCATGATTTCAGGTCAAAAATAAATATTTCAAATGATTAATAATTTAGAATTATGATGGATATTTCAAATACAATGAATTTAGATGAATTAATATTTACAGAAGATGATTTCAAATATAACAGCAGAGATATGTCTGAAGATGAAATTAATGAATTATGTAATATTATTCTTGAAAATAAGAAACTTTGTAATAAGTTCAAAGAAACAGATTTATGGCTTAATTTAACGTCAAAATAAGTCAGATAATTTTTAGAATTTTACTTTATTTGATGAGTGCTCTTTTTAAGTAATTAGTGTCATGAATACAATTACCTAAAAAGAGCATTTCTTTTATGTAATTTTCTGAAAATTTTAGAAAAAGTGATCCATTCTTCTGTAAGAACGATCTATATTACTTATTTTTGTATTTTTTTCTATATTTTATCAGACTTTTTATTATTTCCATGATAAATAATATAGAAAATAAAATTAACAAATAAAAATTATGGCAACAAGAGATACAAAAGAAAACTACAACGCTTATATGCGTGATTATTACAAGAAGAATAATAATAATAAAACAACAAGAATCAATAATAAGATTGATGAGATTGTTATGGCGATATTCAAAGCTGGTGAAACTAAAGTAACTAAACGTGATATTATCAAGTCTTTAATTGAATTAAAACAGATGGCTAAACTTCCAAAAATGGAATTTACTGTCCCAGATGAAATTGCGGACTTTTTAAAAGAGGATATTAAGAATCCACTTACAAATGTTAAAACTAAACAGACAAATGATGAAGACACAGAAGGAAAGACTAGATAAAGGTAGAAAAATATTTAACAGTACGCTTGTTGAATATTCAGAATCTGATAATATTTATGAAGCTATATCAGAATGGAGATTTACTTATAAAGTAGATTGTTATTCATATGATGGAGACGAAAAGTTTATTAAAGAATTGTTAAAAAATGCAAGTAATTCTGATAGATTTGATAAACTTGAAATAAACTATTACGAAGACGGTTATGGAAGCTGTATTTGCGGACAAAATAATCTTAGATATGTATTTTATATACAAAATAAGTTAAACAAGAATGTTTTATATACAGGTTCAGATTGTATTAATAAAGTATTCCCTGATGGTTCAATATTAAAAGAAGATATTTTACTTTTGGATAAAATACTTAAAAGTTCAAAGAGAAGTGTTACAAAAATAAGAGAAGAAAATAAGAATCTTAAAACAGTAAACAAGGTATTAGTTCAAAGAAATACTGATTTAATATACGAAAATAAAAAATTAAAATCAAAGATTGATGAATTAATATTAGAAAATAAAACAAAAACTGATAATACTAATAAAGATGAATTAACAAAGAAAATTGAATCTTTAGAAGATGAAATTAAAAGACTAAAAGATATTAATAATAATTTATCAATATATAAAAAGATGTATGGTTCAGAAATGAATAAAGAATTTGATAAATTATTATTTTAAAAATAACAGATTTTTTTAAAACATGGAGAATTTAAATAATAAAGATTTAGAGCAAATAATTTTTGGATATATGCTCTTAAAGCGTGATTTTGATGTACAAGAAGAAATGTTTGAAAACAAATCTATTCAACTTTATATCAAGTTATTAAAAGAAAATAACGCCAGTGAATCAGAGAAAGAAAAGATTAAAGAGTATGGAAATGCTGCACAGACTTGTTATTTGGGATATTTAAGTCTAAATAAAGATAAGTCTGAAGAAGAAATTATCAAACAACTAAAAGATGATTTGAAAGAAAATTTTTACGAAAGAATCGGTCTTTACAAAATGGTTTACAATGATTTCTTTGATCCGAGACTTCAAAAGAAACTTGTAGATGAATATGTAGATACAGGTTTTGAGAAATTTAACTTTTATTTAAATGGAGGTCTTAAGAAAAAGACGTTTACAGGTATTCAATGTACAACTGGAGGAGGAAAATCTACAATGTTATTCAGTATTGGTACAAATATGCTGAAAAATAGTTACAATGTAGCTTTTGTTAATCTGGAAATGAATATTCAGGAATTTAACAATAATATTTTATCTGGTATTATGAGTGATAATGATCCTGATGAAAAATTTACACACTTTAGAATAAGTAATTATTATAATGTTGAAAATCAGGACTTTATAGATGAATTTAAAAAAGAATTTGATAAAATATCTGTTGGTAAACACTGTGTAATAGTTAATGAAGATTATTAGAAAATTAATTGTGAAAGAATTGAACAACTTTTGCTTGCAGAAGAAGAAAGACAGGGAATTAAATTTGATGCTGTTTTAATCGACTATCTGTTTTTGTTAAATACTTTTACAAAAGGTCTTAAGTCTGAACAGACATATGATTATCTACAAAGAATTGCACAAGAAGCACATAAAATGGCACAGAGAAATAATTGGGCAATATTATCAGTTTTCCAGACAAACAGAAATGGTTTTGGAAATGATAAGTCAAATGCTGTAGATATGGCTGGCAGTTTTAACGCTCTGCATGATATGGATAATTATTTTTCTTTTGCAAGAGAGCCAGATACAAACAATATTATTATAAAACCAGAGAAACTTAGACAATATAATAGTCCAGATGCAATACAACAGTTTAAATTAACATATTCTCACGATTATAAAGTATATGTTGAATCAGATGAATGTTGTTTAACTGCAAAAGATTACAAATGGCAGAAAATATGGATGTGTGATGATATTCATAATAATCTGAGTGTAAATGATTTTTGTGATTTACTGGTGAGTTTAAATAAAAAGCCTGTTACAAGACAGATGATAAGTGATATGGAAAGAAAGACAGGCATATCTCACCCACGAAAATCTTTGGTTAATTGGAAAGAATTAAATGTTGATAATATATTGAAAAAAACATACAGACCTGATACAAAAGCAGGTCAGATGATGTTAGGTATTACAGGTAATGATTTATTCAATATTTAATAAAAACTAAAAAGAGAGAAAAGACTTAATTCAAAATTTTGTTAAAGTCTTTTCTCTCTTAAAATAAAAATAACAGATATATTATTTATCTTATGAAAAAAGAACTTGATTTGAAATTTGCATGCAGAAGGTCTGAATGGCATGCAAGTATTGGCGATATAATGATCCCGGTTAATATTAAAGATTTACCGGAACCTGAATATATCTTTGATGAATACGGACAATATAAACTTTATTCAGACGGTACAAGACAACAGATTAAAAATGAAGTACAGTTAAGTACGTCATTAACTTTTCTTAATAAAGACAGAGAAGACAAATACAGATGTTGGAACGGATGTATATCAAAAGATATTGATGCAAAAAAGTATTATAATCAGGATCCTGAACGATACAATATTGATTATGCTAAAAAAGTCTATTATGAAGTCAGGAACTATCTTTTAAAGAACTATTGTAATAATTTTTACTATTGTGAAGTTTCCAGAAGTCAGAAAGGTTATCACTTTCTTTTCTATTTTAATTGTGAGAAAACAGAGGATAATTTCAAATACTATAACAAATTATGCGATTATATCATAAAAGAAGCGTTTTATGAGACTGGTTATGGCGAAATTATTGATTATCCTGGAGTTTTAGATGATTGTACAAATTCTGTCTGTCAAAGACTTTACATAACAAAATATGATTATCTGTTTAATGATAATTGTACAGGCGAACTGATAAAGACTAAACATGATGATGAACTGGAAAGAGAATTAACTTTAGAAAAGATAAAAGAAGCTAAAAAACAGATGGAAATAATTGAAAGACGTCAAGCATATGAGAAAAGACTGTCTGAAGGATTGGCGTATAATGTGCATATAGAAAAAACCGGTAATTATAAAAATATGTATATAGAACACCATACAAGATATTTACTGTTTAAATCGCTTTATTATTTCTTCAAAGATAATATTAAAGACGTTTGGAATGAGGCGGTTGAACACATACCTGAAGAGAATGGTCATACACTAAATTACTATAAAAACTGTCCTTTTAGGAATGATTGGTTTCAAAAACTGGAAGATGGAACTGCTAAAAATGGTTATAATAGACAGATTCTTGAAGATTTCGGTTATAAAGTCTGCTATAATTAACTGAAAATAGTTTGTACGTACAGATGTACAGTATTCAAAAATACATAATCGTAACACGTTGATAATCAGACAGTTACAATATACGTTTTTTTGTAATCCTTATATATATATATACATACGTACATTACTAAAGAAAGTAGGAAAGAGATTAAAAAATTAATTATATTACATATAAAAATATGTAATATAATATAATTAATTTTAATCTAATACTCTTCAGACTTTAACTTTACTTTAATATATTATACGTTAAGTACATTTATAAAATAAAGATATTAAAATTAACAAATAAAGAAAATGAATAAAGAAAAGACAGTTGATATTAATTCAATTATACCAAAAGGCAGTATTGATGAAAAGTTATTTAAAGCAGGATTTATTAGATATATAAAAGATAATCCAGATTTATATAATGATACTGATGATA
>JALFMW010000098.1 GCA_022782605.1 Clostridium sp.
AATCAAGATTAACACCTTGAGTTATATTAAGTGCGGCAAGGCCTTCCCGCATATCTATATCAAATGTTTCAGTATTAACTGTCGTAGCCGTATAATTATTACTAAATTTATTGTTATCATGATATCCAAGTGTTAATTTAAATTGTTTATTAGCTGGTAATAATGTATCATAATCACTGGTTTGTGTTAATACTACTGACTAATCTGTAATTGCAGCAATCTATAATGCTTTCTTAACATTAGTATCAATGTTTGTTGACAATGTCCAAATATCTTCTGTATCAGTCTCATCATTATTACGTAATCTACCTTGATTAATTCCAAAGCTTAATGGGCTAGAATCAGAAGTAATCCAATCAGTAACAACGGTACTAGTGCCGCCACCTTGATTAGCTGCCCAAGTAATCCAATCAGCAAACGATCTTGTAATACCATGAACTGTAAATAATAAATTACCGGGGTCAACTCCAGTAACATTATTAGAATCTAAATGTCCTTTATTGTCAATTTTAGCCGCCATTACAACAGCCTATTGTGTATTACTTAATTGAATTGTGGGTGTAGCCCAAATACCTTCAGCTCCAGGGTCGGCATGTTCAAAAGTCACAGTTGGACTTACAGGGTCTGGCTTCACCTTAACATCAATCCAATTACCGCCACTAGGTTTAGCACCATGCATGCGGCCATACCCATCGACAATTAAGAAATCTCCAGGCTACATTGCCGCAAACTTATTCAAGATATCATTCATTTGATTCATGATACCTTTAACTGTTGTATCTTCGCGCGTATTTACATTAGATGAATCAAGTGTTTGATTAATCTTTAAAATTAATCCATGTGCCGTATTAAGCTAGCGTGCAAAACTTTCAAGCTCAACCAACGCGGGCTTGGTATCTGTAATATACAAATCTACCGTACTCGGAATTAAATTATCATCAACATTCCAAATTGAATATTCAGGATAATAACCCGCACTATCTTTAATAATAATAGATTTTTTAATATACCAAACTGTTGACTCAACAGATGATTTTGTCAATCTATCATCAAGTACGTATTGTCCATTATTTTTAATATAATATTTATTAGGCTAATAAATATATTTTATTGTATTTTCATTTATTAATGTATAAAATGACCCAGCCTATGTAATATCTTCTGCAGTAGCTTTAAAATAATTCTTTTCATTGTCACAAATATAAACATTGTCTGCAACTAATGTATTACTATCTACCAGCTACTCACGATTATCTATGAAAAATGCAGAATATTCATAATCTGTATGAATGCCTTCTGTACTAAGACTATAAATATTTTTAGCAACTGCTTTTGCATAATCATCTATATTACAATTACGCCAACCAGAACTAGGGTCATTATAATAAACACTGTAATTTACTGACAAATTTTCATCTATTTTTCCAATAGTATTAGCAGGATATGCAATTAATGTTGTAGGATAAAAACTTGTTGGAGAATACAAATAAACAAACTATGCATTATTTTCATCCCAGTCTAATTTAAGCTACCAATTTACACCTATATAATAAACAACTCCGGCCGCAAGCTCTTTAACGGGTTGATAGACTTTATCTTGATCTTTATAGAAGAAAACAGAAGAACTTTGCATACCGTAAGATACGTCCGGCTTATTCAATAAATTCTTTAATTCAGACAATATCTTAGTATTAATTTCTGCATTATAATAAAATCTGCTATTATTCGGTGAATTTTTTGTAACCCATGAACTCTCTTTGATGGAATAATCATTCTTATTCAACCTAGAATAATACTTAATTCCCGTTTGCATATTTTCTTCAGCTGCTAATTGATAACACTCACCATTTGTTGTAATCTTTTTATAATAGGTATTAGGTTTATACAATTTTGGCGATGTTTTAACAGCAGTAAATGAATAATAAGTTTTTCCCTCCGCAACTAAATCAGAAGGAACATAATAATAATTATTGTTTATTTTTTCATAAATATCATTAGCCGTAGGATCTAACATTTCTTTCCATGCGATCTCAGCATAAGTTTTCTCTTTCCCCTAATCTGATAATGTTTTAATATATGTATTGTTTTCTGAATAACTGTCTAATGGCGTACCTGTAGAGGAATAATATAAATTCTTTACAAATGTATCAGACGTTACATTATCTGCTTTCTTAAAATCAAAATCACCATTAGCAACTGTTAATTTATTAGCCTCATTGAAATAGGGCGCTTGCTCTACACGATAAAATCTTTTTAATTTAGAAAAATAATAAATATATCCTAATCCATAATTTTCTAAATTAGTTGGTAATGTATCATCATCTTTTTCAACAATAATCATACCCATGATGTCATGCAATGAATTAATACAACCCGCTATTGTATTAGCTTCTTGCGGCGAATAGGTTTCCCCCACTGGCAGTAATCGTTTTCCCGCACGTTCAGGATCACGACCATCTTCCCAAGCAATATTTAAATTACGTTCTGTGCCATAAGCTAAATTCCATAGCTCAGCCACCACATTACCCAATATAGGTAATCTCATTTGTAGTTCATAAATATCGGGTATATCATTACTTTCATTAACATTACCTGCAGCATCGCAAACTGCATATCTTTGTCCAGAATAGCCAGTCAAATCACAAGTCAATTCATTTGTTGTTTTATTATCAATACTATTTTTAGTAACGTCAAATCCAGCTTTATTATAATAAATTGCCTTTTTCCCATCAGCAGCATCACTGATTTCATTAGCTTGCCATTTAATATCACTATTTGATCTTGTAACATACTAGCCAGTAGTCTCACCTTTATCATTAATCACAGGTATCAATTGACCATTAAGATCTTTTACTTGAACTAAATCAGGAACGACATTACCCACTCTAAATCCATAAGGCGTAGTAATATGTAAATCATAAGTATCAGAATCTGTGACATTCAAGTGCGGCAAACGGAATCCGCCTTCTGGCATCTCGGGTGTAACTTTTAGCGCTGGCATAGACGCATTTAATGAACCAATATAAATATATTTTTCTTTATATTTAGAATTATCTTCGACATATGTCTTCATCCAGATTGTGCCATCATAACCCTGATACGATGCTTGCTAATCAATTGTTTCATAATTAGCTCTATCTTGCGCGTAATGAATAGGATATAAATATTTAGATTTATTTTCATCATTTTCCTCGCCCTCTTGAATAAATTTAAATTGGGCAATTGATGTCTAATCTTCATATTCGCCAGTAAATTCAAAAAAGAAATAACGATTCAACTTAGCTTTACGGACTTCATCAGATGATGCAAAATGTGCTGCATAAATCTAATTAGGTATTAATCGTGGGTCAGTGGATCCCGCCTTAATAGCCTCTGTGCCCTAGAATAATTTAAAAATATCACTAGCCACTTCTTTACCAGCAACCAATTCACGGACTCGATCAAAGTCATCATTAGATAACATAGCCACAGGAATTGCATTTTCAAGCTTAGTATCATACTTAACCAAAACATAACGTCCGGCATAAACACCATCATCAACAAACTTATCTTCTGGTGTACCGATCTAATCCATTTCAGAACGGCTACCAAATATGCGGTCAAACTAAAATGGTGCTGTTGATGCTATATTTCCATATAAACTCATCTATTAATTCTCCTCCTTCTCATAAATTGCATCTATCAATAAATAACTATTTGGTGTAGCATTTAATCTATTGATAGATTCTTTATCAAATTGCAATGCGGTAATCTGTGATATATTTTCAACATTTAAATCAAATATACCATTCTTACCAATGATTATCGGAGAAATATTACTATTTAAATAAAATTTTATTCCTGGCATGGTTTGAATACCAAGCTAGGTAATGACGCCAAGATTTGTATCAACGAAGAAAATTGAACCAGTCTATAATGTATTCGCTGTGATAGTATTATTTTCTGACATGGGATAATTACGTATTGAACCTTCTCCATAATATCTATATTGTTTTAATTCTCGTGCCATTTCTCCTTAACCTCCTTCTCCATAATCTGCCAATATTCTAATAAAAGCATTTTTAATATTGCTATTAAATATTGGACTATTTTTACCAAATGTAACTTGTTGCACATTTGACATATCAATTTCTAATACGCCTCCAGGTCCAATCACAGTAAATTCTTCCGTAGCCGGTTTCCGCACTTGTACTTCGGTACCTGGAGTCGCTTGGATAGAAAGGCGTGTTAAATATTCTCCTTCAGATATTAAACCAGACAATAATTTAGAAATTACAAATGATATATCAAAACCTGAATAATTAATTCCATCAACATAATATTGTTTTAACATTTATTTACTCCTTTCCATCAATATAATCTTTCAGCTGCTTTCGTAGCCGTAATAGACATAGTTCCATTATAGGTTAATGATAATGTATACTTAGTCATAATATATTCACCATTAATCTTACTATTTTCATCATAAATTAAAATTCTTGTATTTGGCTCAAGATAATAAATAGGTAATGACGTAATACTAACACTTTCAGGACAATAGGAATAATTATATAACATAGTATCTAATACATCCTTAGTACTTTTGCCACGGGCGCTAATAGTAAAATCTACTTTGCCGTCATTTCTATTCAATTTAATATCTTTCTCAGCTAAAACACATCTATAATAACCTTTAAATAGATAATCATCAACATCAGCCTTATTATCCATAAATAAAATAGTAGGAACTTCTCTAAAATTTATGGACGTAATTTTAGTATCATTAATAGCTTTTGCCCGATCGCCTATGATTTTAACTGCATACTTATTAATTGAACCATTAGTATCAAGAAATTCTATCCAGAAATTTAATAAACTAGGATTGCGTACTACATTCATATTCCAAAACTCATACTCTTTTTTAACCGCAAGATTATTATCTATCTATTTTTCAATAGCAATAATATCGTCGGCTATTTGGTCATCAGTCAATGAAACTAATGTATAATAAATTTCATTTTCTTTCCATTCAGTGGCTAATACATAATTAGCATGACCGTCCCGTACATAATAAGTATTTTCTTTAAATATTTCTTGTGCAATAGGACCTACTTTTGTATATTGATATTTTATTTTTTCAATTCGTCCTGGAATCTCTCTCTTCTCTTGTTTTAACCGTTCTTCACTTAAATAAAAATCACAAGACCAAGTAGTTAAATGAATTTTATTATTTACTTCAAGTTTTGTATAATAAGTGATAGTTTCATCCCACGCTGTAGCTAATTGATATTCATCGGGGGCTTCTGGGGTCGTCTTTTTATCTTTTAATATATAATATTTCTTTTCAATAATACCCAATCGCGATGGTGTTTCAACTTCTTCATATTTTATTTCATCAGGGACAGTTGAATACGTCCAAGTTGCAGTGGCATCAGGATTAAATAATTGACGCCAAAATCCTTGAATATCCTCATAGTATTGCTCATAACCGGTTTCACCGAATAAATACAAATCGCCATTGGCTTGAATAATTCGTTTATAAAAATCATCAAGCTAATTAAATTTATAATAATCACTAGCCATGTGATAAATAATTTCTCGCCAATCATCACCCTTGGCTTGTGAATAAGTAATAGAATTTTGAATATATTTTTCTTTATCTAAAGGGAATAATTGCGGCAAAGCTGCTTTTGCGCGCTCTACGTCTAGCTCTGTCATCTCAATAGTCGTATAAGATATTGGCTTTTTATCAATAGCATAGCGTGTGTGAATAGGCAATGTCTCGCCATTCGCGCCAGTGCGCTAGCCCCAAATTGCATAGTCATTTTTAATAGCTGTTAAATTAGGATTATTGTTAAATGCCGTAATCAATACGCCATCTTCAAAACTGTAGGTATAGGATGATTCCGCCAAGGCATCAACCGCATACTAGGTACCATCATCATCAGACATAATTGTATTCCATGACGTATTTATATAAGTTTTTGTCTTTTGAAATACAAAATGACCATCTAAATCATAAAAATATTCATAATCACTACCAAGCATGTTCTTGATTTTATCAAGAATTGATGTTAATGATTCGCCAAGCGAAGATACAAGCTCGCCAGTATAAATTAAGTCAGTAGCCTAATAACCAACAGCATCACCAAAACTGTATCGACGAATGATACTAGCAGTACACTTATTTTCATTATCCCAAACGTATTTATAATCATTTAGCAAGAATAAATCACTATTTGCGGCCAGGGTATGCAATCCTTCAGGATCGCTGGTTACTTTACAACCATCTTCGAATAGCTCATGTTCTAACTTTACATTATCATAAATACCATTGTGACTAAATACAAATAAATCTTCCTCGCCGCGATATTCTAATAGCTCTAATGCTTTATCATCTAAATCATTAATAATAATATTAGAATATTTTTCATGACCATACTGATGCACAGCTTCCCGAATAATCGTTTTCAAGGTCGGCCGCACATACTCCCAATTGCTTACCTTTTGATAATATATAGTTTCAGAATCCCAAATTGTAGCTAATTCATAGCTCAAGATTTTATCATTATCTTTAATAGCTGTATAATATTCACCAGCCGTAAATTCAATCTGACCCACTTGTCCTACTTCAATATAATCCTAGACCTCAATCTATTGTTTACCAAAGTCAACAGAGAATGGAAGCGATCCGCCGCAATCCCCATTCAGCAAGCACATTTTATCTTTACCACTTAAACTAATGGTATAATTATTTGTTGTCTATGATGTATTAAATCCAGTCAAAATAAATATTCCCTATTTAAACCAGATAATATCATCATATCTATTATCAACACGATTTTCCAATCCTATGTCAATTTTAATCTTTGCCTTTAATCCCCAATAATAGTCATTAATATTAATTTCATGGGCAATCATTGACAAATTAATCGTGCGGCGAACTGAAGAAGACCCATCAATATTGATGGACCCTCCAGTCACTTTGCCTTCTATTCTATCAATAGGATTTTCATCTAGATTCAACGCGGTAATACGCGCAAATATAGTTTTCTTTTTATCTAAGTCTAATTTCTTTAAAAATTCTTTGTCAAGTAGAGGATTCTTTTTCATTTAATAACCCCCTATCTTTTAAGTCACGTTCAATAGCACGATAGTATGTAGCCAATGCATCACGGTACTGTGGCCGTGCATTATGAATTTCTTTAGCTAGCTATTTGTGTACATTAGTATCACTAACTAGCCCGCCATTAACGCGCAATGATTTTTCAAGAATGCTATCCATGTCTAGCGTATCTTCTAATTCATCAATTTTTTGCTCTTTATAAACTTTAATTAATGCTTCATCAGATATTTCAACTTCATAGGTCTTCTTTAAAATCTCACAACAAATTTCAATAGTAACGCCAGCTCCGCAACCTATCTTAGTGTAATTACCTTCAGCTTGCTGGACGTAACCTTCAATATCTTTAATATTAAACTTACTTTCTTTACCATTTAATGTAAACCAACAATCAAATGCTTCGGGGTCATTAATAGAATCAATAATAGACCCTTCGGTATTAGCTAAAATGCCATAATTTAATTGTCTAGGCTCTGTGCGGCGGAACCTCACAAATCGCACTGCTGAAATACTATGTTTAATATCTATTAACTAATCTAAAATATTATTATTTGCACCAACGAATTGTCGTAATGGAATTGATTCAATCTCAACATTAGCCACACTTTGAAAACTATTATCAATTCCAGCTCTATATCTATAAGTTAACTAGCCTAGATATTTAGCATCACCAGGTATTTG
>JALFMW010000203.1 GCA_022782605.1 Clostridium sp.
TTTGGACAATTTCCTATTTGTAAGAAATACTTGAAATCGTCACCTTTGTATACTCTTCCAAGAGGAAACAGACGACAAATATTTGGTCTCTTTGAATGTATAGTACATCTGCCTTCTTTATTTAAAAAGCTACAATATTTATTTTTATCCTGCATTTTTAAATATGGTAAGGAAATTTTGTTAGTTTCTCTTAGCACAATTTTGTCACCTAGTAACTCATCAAAATTAACTCCTAAGAAATTCACTATTTCGTTCACATCAAAAGGTGTAAGTACCACTAAGTCCCCAACGTCCTTACAACAATCGCTACATCCAGTACAACCACCTGTGTCTGCTTTTACCATATCTCCAATATCATACAGTTTTCCATCTGAAATTTCATCTAATATATTTTTAGATCTCATCTATATTCACTCCTTGTTGCTAATTAACGTTTCTCTACTATAATATTCTAGCTTCATTATACATGGATTTTAAATAAAATAAAAGCTAGTCTTGTGACCAGCTTTTATATATCATTAATTTTATACATAACTTTACTATATATTAAATCAAATACTTTACTATATAAAACACCAAATACATTATTTACTACACGTAATATTATTGCATCTACAAAACCAATAGTAGCCATTGCTGATGGTAATGCTGAGAAGTTATTTATAATAGTTTTATATTCATAAGTAGCACAGAAACCTGCTAGTATTCCTGCTAATATAGGGAATATACTTCTTATTTCACTAGGTAATATTATATAAGTTGCTGTAAATAAAATACATCCCAGTATAATAGAACTAATTCTTACTTTGCAACGAGTATTTAATTTTTCTGCATTAGTTTGGGAAAGTACAGTCATACATGCAAAGGCTAACCACATTGTTTTTGGAAAATGAAGCATCTCTCCAATAAATACAAGAGAACTCATTCCAAGAGCAAGTTTTAATTGCCATGCACTTTTTTCAGTATTTATATCAAATGATTTTATAACATCAATAATTGTATTATCAAATTCTACTTTTGTCTTTTTATTTTTTATATAGAAAATTAAAGCTACAATCACTCCAGCTACCATTAAGCCAATAAATCTTAAATAAAAAGAGTTTAATGTAGTAACTGGATTTCCATATAAAAGAAAATAAGATAATAAAATTACCACATGATTTGCAAACATCACATTATTACATGTTAAAACTATTAATAATAACGTTGAGACAAAATTAATAATAAATCCTACAAAAGGATTTACATTATTTACTAAATATGGACATATTGCATAAATTAGAAAAACACCTATTAATGTAAAAGCTGATTGATTAATTTTAAAATCTAAATTTGTAAATCTAAATGTCAATATTAAAAGTATAGCAACTACACCTACCATACTATTTTCTGATCCAAAATAACTACTAAAAACTGCTACAACTGATATACAGAATAAGACAGATAAAATATTTTTTAATATTAAAGCTATTAAATATTTCTGTTTTATATTTTTATTTTCTTCGTTTTTTATCATAGGCTTTAACCGCTCTGCTCCAAGTTGCATTGCTTGATAAAGATTCATACTAATCACCCTCTCGTATTTCTATTCTTTATTCATTACTTTGTTTGCTTTTTCTATACAAGAAATCAAATTAAAGAAATCCTCATCACCTAACTTTAAACGTAATTCCTTAATTGGTGATAAATATAGTTCGTATATTTTGAATAATTCTTCTCTTCCATATTCAGTTATACTTATAAAGTATCTTCTTTTGTCATATTCATCTTGCTTTTTATTCACATAGCCATCTTTATTTAACTTATCTACTAATCTACTTACAATTGTCTTATTTGCACACATTGATTTACTTAGGTTTGCAGGAGTCATGCCTTCATTATTCAATACAAGATGAGACAATAAGTCATATTCTTGTGGCGTTCTTTTGTCTTTTAGGTTTGAATGAACTATTAGACTTCTACTAAATAATCTTACTTCGTTCATTTTTTTTATCGTATATATAAATTCTTTTTTATCCATCGTTTTATCCTTTCATAAAGTAGTTGACTTTGTTAACTATATTAAACATAATAATAAAAATAGTTAACTTTGTCAACTATTTCCCATTTAAGCTTATTTAACTTTATAATCTTTATATCTTATAAAAAATAAGCAGAGCTTCATCATAATCTAAAGCTCTGCTTATTTTTTATTTATAGTTTGTATTATATTTTATTCATTACTTTTAATTTACTATTATTGAATATAGCCAAGTTAAAGAATGAAATCAAATATTCATTATCTTCCACTATATTGTTTGTATAGTCTGCATAATTAGAAAGTACTAATGCATCTCTAAAATATTTAGAATTATCTTTGAATGGTTCATTATTAACACTTAAACCTTTTGAATTTAAATATTTAATAATAAATACGGCAATAGTCCTTGTATTGCCTTCCCTAAAAGGATGTATTTGCCATATACTTGATGTAAATTTAGAAATATTTTTTACAAAATCCAACTTATCAAGGTTCTTATAAGATTTATTAGATTCTATATTAAAATCATATTCTAAAAAATCCTCTATAGAAGAATAATCGGCATAAATTACACTTTTACCATTTAAAATTGGTTCTTCTTTAGTAAGATTGCAATCACGAAATACACCAACATATTTTTCTAATTCTTCTGGAAACGCACCAGAAAATAATTTTTTATGTATGGTTTTTAGATATATAGGGCTAAATCTAAAACTTCTATCATTTATTATGCTAACAATTCTAGTTGTTACTATATCAGCCTCTAAGGTTTTCTGAATTTCTTTATTTGATAAATCTTGATTTGAATAATATGTATATAATGCTTCTTCAACTTCATTATATGTTTTATTGTTATCAATACTATCTTTGGTTAGTTCTATTAAATACTCTGATGGCTTTAGATTATCTACTTCATTTAATCCTATAGCCAACTCCCAAGATTCAAGTTTTTTTAGTTTATCTATATTATTAGAATTAGTTATTTTATAATCTGAAAAGTAATTACACATATATTTTCCTTTCTTTATAAAACTTCAATATTTATAAATATGTAAAATAACTCATGTTATTATTTTTACTATATTTTTATATTATATACTATAATTATGTGAAATTACAAAAATATAATCACAGTATATATAGTAAGTCAGTTACTTACTGTTGACCTACTTTTATGTAAATTTTCTACACTTACCCCCTATTTCTATTGACAGTTTTCGATTAAAGTTATAATATCAAAAGGATGTAGTTTTTGTAGACTACATACATTTTAAAACTGCTAATAAATATATTTTTTATATTTTTATAATCATAAATTTTAAATAAAGGATGATAAAAAATGACAGAACAAAATTTAAGCTTAATGGAAGAGGTTAAAAGAAGAAGAACCTTTGCAATTATTTCCCATCCCGATGCAGGAAAAACTACATTAACTGAAAAGTTCCTATTATACGGTGGAGCTATTCGTGAAGCCGGATCAGTTAAATCAAGAAGATCTCAAAAACATGCAGTTTCTGACTGGATGGAAATTGAAAAACAAAGAGGTATTTCTGTTGCATCAAGTGTTCTTCAATTTGAATATAATAACTTTTGCATAAATATACTTGATACTCCTGGGCATCAAGATTTCAGTGAGGACACTTATAGAACTCTTATGGCAGCAGACTCTGCAGTAATGGTTATCGACTCTGCTAAAGGGGTTGAGGATCAAACAAAGAAATTATTCCACGTTTGTAAAATGAGAGGAATTCCAATATTTACTTTCATCAATAAAATGGACCGTCAAGGTAAGGACCCATTTGAATTAATGGAAGATATAGAAAATGTCCTTGGAATTCGTTCTTGTCCAGTAAACTGGCCAATAGGTTCAGGTAAAGAATTCAAAGGTGTATTTAACCGTCATAAAAACCAAGTTGAAGTATTTGATGATGGTAACCACGGACAATCTATTGCAAATTGCGTAACTGGAGATCCATCTGATGAGAAGTTCACTGATTTATTAGGTAGCGCTCTTCATGAAAAATTACTAGAAGATATTGAGCTTTTAGATATAGCTGGTGATAACTTTGATTTAGAATCAATATTAAAAGGTGAATTAACACCAGTATTCTTCGGAAGTGCCCTTACTAACTTCGGTGTTGAACCATTCTTAGAATCATTCTTAGATATAACAACACCACCAACTGCTCGTAACAGTAACTTAGGCGAAGTTGACCCTAATTCAGATAACTTCTCTGGATTTATATTTAAAATCCAAGCTAATATGGATAAAAACCACAGAGATAGAATTGCTTTCTTAAGAATTTGCTCTGGTAAATTCGAAAAAGGTATGACTGTAAATCACGTTCAAAGAGGTAAAAAGATTAAACTTTCTCAACCTCAACAATTCGTTGCACAAGATCGTGTTATGATTGAATCAGCATATCCAGGTGATATAATAGGTATCCATGACCCAGGAATATTCAACATTGGTGATACTTTAAGTGAGAAAAAAGGAAATCTTGAGTACACTGGTATACCACAATTTGCTCCTGAGCACTTTATGAAAATATCTACAAAAAATGCTCTTAAGAGAAAACAATTCGTAAAAGGTATTACTCAATTAGCAGAAGAAGGTGCTATACAAGTATTCAAAGAGCCTAATGGTGGTATGGAAGAACTTATCGTTGGAGTTGTTGGTGTACTTCAATTCGAAGTTTTAGAATATCGTCTAAAACAAGAATATGGTGTTGATATAACTATGTACTCACTACCTTATAGCTATGTACGTTGGGTTGAAAATGATCTTTCTAAATTTGGTAAACTTTCAATGCCAATGGATACATTACTTGTAGAAGATAAAAATAGAAATCCAGTAGTATTATTCGGAAATGAATGGTCTATTAGAACTCTACTTGAAAGAAATGAAGGATTAGAAGTAAGAGAAACTTCTATATAATATAGATTTTGTATAAAATAAAAGCTAGTCACATGACTAGCTTTTATTTTCATCATATTATTTTACTTCTATAATATAAGCACTTGTTTGTGGTGGTATACTCATAGTCATTACATTGGAATGATATGCTAAAACAAAGTCACCTACTTTCAAATCGTCAACGATAATTTCATTGTACTCACAATTTAAGATTAATGTTTCATTACCTACAACTAGTCTTGTAAAAGTATATATATCCTTTGGGTCTTGTCCTATGGTAATTAGTTTATATCTACCATCGCTACTGTCCATTATTTCCACAATCACTCCTATTTTATAAGAACAACATTTCATTTTTGTAAGCCCCTAAGTATTTGTTTTTTAGTTTATTATACTCTAATCTTTTTATATGGTTACTATAAGAAATCATATATGTCTAACCTTTCAATTGTTGTTTTTTTATATATTTTTTCTATGTAAAAAAAGCTATTAAAGTTTAATTAG
>JALFMW010000230.1 GCA_022782605.1 Clostridium sp.
TTATTTAGATAAAAATAATATTATACCAATCAGAATATCAAAAACTCGTATAGAATGGCAAGAAAATAATGAGCGATGGATATGGTTACCTATAACTTAGAATACCAGAGGTTATAGATTTTATAAAATAAAAATATCTAAGAATTATAATAACAAAGAAATACTAAAAGAAATAATTATTCCTTATTGTAGTTTATATTGTTGCTCTTGGGAGGTTATGGAATGAAATCATCTATTAAAAAACGTCCTAAATTAAAAATAAAATTATCTAACATGAATGACTAGATTTTTTCTATTAGAGATAAGCAAATGGAAAAAATTACTAAACTAATTTATTCTTGGATTAATAGTAAAAATACTATTAATACTATTAATCATAAAGATGAATTAATTAATTTATTCTATGAGTCTTTAACTTAGATTTATTCCACTACTTCTTCAGAATTAAAAAAAATTTATAAAAATATAACTCAATTTGAATTAAAAGATATTAAAAATTTTACATTTACTAGTGATGGAAAAACTTTAGATGAAAGAATTATTTTTTATTTAGATAAATTAGAAGAAAAAAGATCAGAAAACATTCCTATTATTTCATTAAAAAATTATGCTTAGAATATGTTTCAACGATTATTAATTAATGAAACTAATTATTTGAGGAATAAACTAATGTTTAATAAAGTTGCTCCAAGAGCTACTATAAAAGTAATTGAAGGAACTGGAGCAGCTGATGATGAACTTTGTTCTGAATATATAGGTGAATATCCTGCTGATGAAGACGTGCCAGAACCACCATACCATACCAATTGTGAATGTTTTCTATATTATGTAGAAACTGATGATGAAGACGATATTCACGATTTAGATTTAGAAGTGGAGGAATAATTTATGAAATACGCAGGAATTATAAAAAATGATATAGCTGCCGCTCCTGGAGTATGTGTTTCATTTTTTACCCAAGGTTGTCCGCATCATTGTTTTGGATGTCATAATCCTGAAACTTGGGATTTTGAAAAAGGTAAAGAATTTACTAATGAGACTTTTGAAGAAATATTTCAAGCACTTCAAGCCAACGGTATTCATAGAGATTTTTGTATAATGGGTGGCGAACCATTATGTGAACAAAATCAATTACTTACTCTACTTCTTATTAATACAATTAAAGAAAAACTTCCTAATACTAAAATTTATGTTTGGACTGGATATTATTATGACGATTTAATTAAACAAACTACTAATGGTAAGCTTCAAGAAATTCTTAAAAAAGCTGATGTACTAATTGATGGTCCATATATTCAGTCTCAAAGAGATATTACACTATCAATGAGAGGTAGTAAAAATCAAAGTATCATAAATTTAAAGGAGATTAATAAATGAGATATAGAGGAAAAATTGCTAATTTAGAAGAAGCAGTATAGAAAGAACCGCAAGTAGGAGATGTATTTTATAATACAACTGATACTCATAATTATGTTTGGTCTGGTACTGAATGGAGTGTTCTGACTGATACTGTTGATTTTAAAATGAGCAATTATGAATTAAATAAATGCGTAATTGGCCAAATGAAAGAACTTACTCCAGAAGAAGTAGATAAAAAATTAGAAACTATTGATAATTATGTTCAAGAAAGTAATAATAAATATTTTATGCTTTTATGTAATGAATTAAATTATTATACAGTATTTGAAACCAATAGCTTAAGTAATGATAATCCTTATCTTAATATGACTTCAGCAGTTTATGATATTATTAAGAACTTAGGTCAAATTAAAGATATTAATGATAGTGGCTCTGGGGCAGTTGAAATTTGGATTACAAATAATGATGAAACCCATTGCTATCATTTATTTAATTATGATGCTGGTATTGTTCCAGTGATAGGGAGATAATTATGTTATTTACTTATTTTGATTTATTTAATACAACACAAATTATTTATTACCAAGGTCCAAATGATAAAAAGCCTACTATGGTTTGCACTTGCCGTCTTGATAATCTTAGCGATACTTTAACTAAATTATCAGAACAATATAAAGATAGCGATATTCATCTTTATGGCAATCAAACTTATGGTGAAGGTCTTAAAGAAACTATTGAAAACTCTTTAATTACTAAATACAGTAATAATAATATTAAAATTTATGTAAATTAATAGGAGAAAATATGTTTGAATATTTAATTAATACTACTGAAGTATACAGAGTAGATACAGAAAAAGAAGCAGCTGAACTTATTAATAAGGCTAAGCAGGATAGAGAATACGATTTAACTAAATATTCTTCTACAAAAAAAGAACGCAAATAGAAGGGCGAAATTATTGATGAATGGTATCAAGTAACTCTTGTAAAAAAATTCAATGATGAAAAAGAACCTACTGATCATATTTCACTTTGTTATACAACTAGAACTAATTTTAATGAGGAGACTATAATTAACCAATGATAGATGTTTATTTTGAAAAAGTCAAAAACTATGAAAATCTTGATCTTCCATTACCAACTCGAAAAACTGCTTATTCCGCAGGATATGACTTTATGGTAGCAGAAGATACCATTGTTCCATCATACCTAAAACTTATGGAAAAATTTAAAACTGAAGTAGGGCCGATAGATAATCCAATAACTCTTTGTACTATTGCACAATTAACTAAAGACTATGGGATTAAACCTACTCTTGTCCCCACTGGAATGAAATGCTATATGAAGAAAAATCAATATCTTGAAATTTCTGTTCGTTCTTCTTGCCCTTTAAAATATTGGCTTGTTATGGCTAATGGTACTGGGAAAATTGATAGTGATTATGTAAATAATCCTAAAAACGATGGACATATTTATTTCCAGTTGATTAATTTATCCCCTTTTGATATTCTTTTAAAAAAAGGAAATATAATTGGCCAAGGTATTATTCATGAATATTGCATTACAGGAAATGATAACGCCACTGGTGAACGTAAAGGTGGATTTGGTTCTACTGATGGCAAAATAGATTAATTAATAAATAATAATCTCCTTCTATAATAGGAGGAGATTTATATGAATTTTTTATTTTTAGACTTATCCACTAAATCTACTGGATATGCTATATCAGATGATAAAGGTAAATTAATTACTTATGGTTTACTTACTGCTTCTTC
>JALFMW010000260.1 GCA_022782605.1 Clostridium sp.
GAATTAAAAGCAAAATTAAATAAATCTAATAGATGTATTGATTTATTAACTCATAATGAAAGTGAATTAATAACAAAGGACGATAATAATGACGAATTAAATGTATATAGAAATGTAGGTAAAGAAGATTTTTATAAAGAATTATCTATATTTTCAGAACTTACTGAGGAAGAAAAATTATTATGTGGTTATAAATTACACGGTTTAGAAATAAATGAAATAGCTAAAGTTTTAGGATGTTCACGTCAAACAGTTTGGAGAAAATTCAATATAATAAAAGAAAAAGTAATATAAATGTTTCACGTGAAACATAATAAAAGATAGGTTTAGTAATTAAAACCTATCTTTTTAAACATTTGTAAAGATATTTCTTTTATAGATTGAGTTTGAAACCTGCATTTACCTTGTGAAAATGCTTTTACTAAACCTTTTAACATTGGCTCTTTACTGGTTAATAAAATCATGTTTTCAGAATGTGAGTTCCCATCTAATACATAGTTTGTCATAATTGTACCATGATTACTAAAATAAAATAAGTCAGCCATCCAATAAACAAATACAGTTTTGTTATCAAGTGTTAAACTAAAAAGTGGATGACATTTACTAATAGGTAATTTAGATAAAAAGCTTTTATTATCTCTTTTGGATTTGTTTTCAATTGCAAATTCTTCATAGTTTGTTCCATTTACTAACCTTCCAAACTTAGTATTCTTCATTTTATTAATGAACTCGTTTGAAGTTTCATAACTTACTACTAATTCACCATTTTGGTATAAACTAAATCTTTCATTTGGATTTGGATTTATATTAAAATAATCAAAATAAGGATTTACTGTAGTAACATTGTTACCTAACAAATAAACTCTCACATTTTCTCTTTCTCTTTGAACTGTATAAACTAAGTCAAGAAGTGTTTCGACTTCATTATCTAAATACCTAATATATGACTTGTCTATTAAAAATTCATCAAAAAGTATCGTTGTTACATTTGGATATTCATTAGATTTTTCACTAAGTGAAGTTGATAATGGTATTAAATATCCTGCGACTTTTTTATCAATATAAGCAGTAAAACCTTTTATTTCAAATTCATGTCCTTCAAATTCTTGTTTAACTTTCTCGAAAAATTTGTCTTTAACTTTTTTAAGTTCTGATTTATAACGCCTTACATAAATAAATTGTTCCCCTTTTTTCAAGAATTTATTAATTGCTCTCTTTTTTGCTCCATAAGTTTTACCAAAACCTCTATTTGTTATTATCATGTTGAATGTGGCATTATAACTGCTTATTTTATCATAATCATAATACATAAAATCACCTCATAAAAAATTGTTTCACGTGAAACAATTTTATTGTTTCATGTGAAACATATTAATTATTCTTTTAAATTTTCTTCAATGTTTTCTATTCTTTTATCTAAACTAATAAGAGTGTCATTGAAATGGTTCATTATTTCGTTAAATCTTGCTATTTGTTCCATTAATTTTTCCTCACGTTTTGCATTTTCCTCTCTTGACTGTTGTTTATCCTTATAAATATAATACATATAAAGTAAACATGAGCTAATAGGAAAACCAACCGTACTTATAATATTTACTATATCATTCATTATTTCACCTCTTTATTAAATATTGTAAGAAAAAGAAATAGCTAAAAAACTACAACTTGAAGATAATCTAACCTCAATATCACCATTTGTTTTTAATGTTGCTTGTCCATAAGCTTGTACACTATTTCCTGATCCATTTAATCCAACACATGAAACAACGATATTTCTTTTTGGTCGTATTGATATATCAACATTTCCAATTATTGTTCCTGTAGCTATAGTACTATTATTAGTCCTAAATGTTAATGTTATATTTTTATTTAGTTTAGTACAGTTTTTTTCTTGTGTATCTGTAGTTAATGTAACAAGATTATTTATATTAACAGTTTCTTCTAAATGTTTTTTCATATCTTCTATATCTCTATTTGTAGATAATAATATCTTATAAAGTTCTGCCATGAACTCCTTAAAATTTTCATCATTAAGATTATAAAAATTTACTAAGCTAGAATACAAATTATTTCCCATATTTATCACCTCTAATCGTATAATTCAGTTATGCAAATAGTAAATGCAAGTCCTATTGTTTGTTCTGTTGGTGCTTTATTTTCTACATAAACATAACAACCATTATTGTTTATATACCCCAAACCATAATTACCAATTTTACAATGTCCTAAAGATAGCCACACCCATTTATTTAAATCTCTTAATGTCATTGTAGCGTCTATGACTTTACTTGGATTTATTTCCCAATAGAAAGGAATCCAAATACTACCATTATTATTGTTAGTATTAGCTCCTAAATTTTCCCATACTCCTTGCCATTGTTTAGCAGTTACTTCACATTGAATATATTTTTTTCTTATCTTAGCCATTTTATTATCTTCCATAATAAATTTTTTAACCATTCCCCCGTCGTTAGTTGTAACAATTTCAACAGTAGAATAGTCATTTTTAATAGATTTAATTTCATTTTCTACATTAGTTACACGCTCACCGACTTTAGTAATATTATTAGAATTTTCTGTAATTCTTGAACTATTATTATTTATTTCAGATGAAAGATTTTGAATTACGTTATCAGTTGCGTTTTTATTTTCATTATACAATTGTTTAAAATTAACTAAGTCATTTTTAACTTCTTCTATTTTACCATTAATTTCATTAAATAATTTTTCATTTATTATTAAATCAAATGTACCATCTTGAGTAAATTGGTCTAATTTTTTATTTACTTCGTCAACCATTCCATTATTTAGATAGTATTCTACTTTTTCGCTAAAATCTTCTATTGACTTATTACAATTATTTTCTAATACATTAAAATGTTGTATTATTAAATTTATTTTTTCAACTATTCTATGAATTGCTTCAGTTTGTGTTAAACCTTTTTTACCATCTCTTAAACCACAATCATATATATTTAAAATTTCATTTAACATATAATCACCTCATATTTTACTCTATTATTTTTAATTGCAAAATGTTTCACGTGAAACAATAGTAAAATGTTTCACGTGAAACAATTATAATATTTGCATGAAAAACATATCAGCATTTTCAATTATTTCGTTATCTATGTCTATTATTACTTCTCTCCATTTTTCAAGTAATTCAGCTGATGAAGTAACCCCAATATTACCCTTAGAAGTAAATCTTTCATTTACGTTACTATTTTGATTACTTGTATTTCTTGTTTCTCCATTAATTGTATTACTGGAATTTGTTGTGCTTTCGTCATTAGTAATTGAAGTAGCAAAGTTTTCCGTACTTGTGAACCTTGTATCGGGTGTATCATTTACAGTATTTTTATTATTTGCACTTGAATTATTATTACTTGTAGATGATGAAGTTGTTGAACTGTTTCCCGTTGCGTTTCCTTCTGTTATTCTTTCTTCTATTAAATCTTTATTTAATAAGAAGTTAATCTTTTGTATTTCAACTTCTAATTCTGTCTTATATCTTTCTTGCCACTTTTTAAACCCCATATCTAAATAATTTTTTAATCTTTGTTTAAATCTATCGGGTGTATTATATCCAATTTCATCAAAATAATAAAAGTCTATAAATTTATTTTCAAATTCTTTTTTCTTTTGTTCATAAACTTCATCAGATACTAAACCTTTCATATAATAAACATAATCAAAGTCAAATACATTATATACTGGTGGAGTTTCTAAAAACCTTAATTCTATTGTGTAATTACTCAATTTTACACCTCCTCAATAAAATGTTTTTCTTCAATATTGTTTACTCTTTTTACATTTATATTAAGATTA
>JALFMW010000123.1 GCA_022782605.1 Clostridium sp.
ATGGATGATTTTATAATAATTGGTTGGCCTGAGATTCAGGCATATATGGAATTAGAAGGGTTTGAAGAGAATACTGCTTTAATTACTCCTAATCCATATTTAGGTATAGATTCTTCAACTTATTTAGTTGATAAAAATTGGTATAACTCTGTAGAATTAAACTAAATTAAATTATGATTACATATTCAGTAAAAACTAAAAATAAAAGAACTTTAAAGGTATTTAATGCTTTAAATTCATATTTGTTTGAACAATCAGAAATGGAACTTAAAGGAGTAAAAGAAACAGATATAAAGAAATTAAAAGCTGCTTGTAAAGTTCTGTCAAAGATAGTTGCCGCAGGTACTTAGAAGAGGAAAGGAGAAGAGTGGAAATAACTACTTTTCTCCTTTTATTATTTTCATTATTAAGTAGTTACTTTCTTTCCCTCCCTTCTTACTCTTATTGTTATTTAATCTTAAATGTTTTATTATTATGAAAAATATTAGTATTTTTGAATCAAAGTTTTTAAAGAAATCTTTTTTAGCTTGTATTAAATATGGTCCTCCTATATTGGCTATTACCTGTTGTATAAAATTATATTTAATTCCATTTGGACATGAAATAATATTGTTACATATAGTTAATGTTCTACTAAATTTATATTTAATCTTTATGTTTTTTATAGCTGGAAAATACTTTAGGTATTGTTGGAAACATAGAAGTTTATGTAGAATAACTTTAGGAGGAATTTTATATTGTGCTGCTTTTATGATATTTGATACCCCTAATAAGGAGATTACTCCATTAGTAATTTTCTATATTATATTTGTATTATTAACAACAATAAGCTATAGGAGTATATGAAATATTTAGGATTAATTTTATTTGTAATCTCTTTTCTTCTCCTCTATCTTCATATATATGGTTTATTGTTATTTGTAGTAACAGTATTAGGAGCTTTATTATGTGAAGGTGACGTTGTTTATCGTAATTACAAAGATTTATGTAGATATAGAAGAAGAAAAAAATTAAATAGAAATAAAAAATGAAGATTAAAGCTTTTTCAGATAACCATGGTTATCTTCCTTCAATTGAAGAAATAGGTGAATGTGATGTATTGTGTATTTGTGGAGATATATTTCCATTACAAGGACAGCGTGACTATTATGGTAGTTTATCTTGGTATTTAGGAATATTTTATCCTTGGGTTCAATCTTTAAAATGTAAAAAAGTAATAATGATTGCAGGAAATCATGATTTCTTTTTAGAACATTTATATGAAAAATTTGTAAACAAACCTGTAAACAAACCAGATGATATTTCTAGTAAGATATATTCTTATCATATAGAATGGACTCTTGAAATTCCTCAAGTTAAAGAGTTACTTGAACCAAAAAAAGATAGTAAACTAATTTATCTTATGGATAGGGAAGTAGAGATAGAAGGAATTAAATTCTATGGAACTCCTTATATACAAGATTTAAGTAGATGGGCTTTTTATTTAGATAATGAATCTCTGAAGGATAAATTTAATGAGATTCCCAGTAATACTGATGTACTTCTTACTCATCAACCTTCTACTTTAAATAACTGTGGTCTTGTTAAACAACCTCATACTTTTAATTATTTAAATGATTATGGTTCACAAATACTTACAGATGTTATTACAGAAAAAAAGAACATTAAATGGGTACTAAGTGGTCATGTACATTCAGGAGAGCATATCCCTAAAGAGATAAACAATACTAATATAGTTAATGTATCTATTAAAGATGAAGATTATAAGGTTAAATATAATATATTTGAATTTGAATTATGAAACTTACAGCTGATAATTTAAAAAATAAAGGATGGGTTCCTATTAATAGTAGAACTTTTAAATTAATAAAAGGTAATTTACAATATTCTTTAAGATTAGAAACTGCACTATATAGTATTTATCCTTGGAAGTTAATTGTAACAAGAAAATCTTATACAATAGCAAGGGTTGAAGTTAAAAAATATGAAGATGTTGAAAAAATAATGTCTTTATATAAAAAGAAACCTAAACCTGTACCCAGTATAGATAATATAAGTAATTATATTGATAATTATATTCTAGGTAATCAGTTAAATGAATTAATGTTTCTTTATTATAATAGAGCTTTAAGACCCGCTAAATATAGAGAAAATGATTGGGCTAAAGTGTCAGATGTTGATAGATATGAAGGGAACTATAATAGATTTGTTTTTACTGTATGTGAGGATAATAAGTATATAACTACTACATGTAGTATTAAGAAGTTCAAAAAGTATTGTAGAAAGTATTTAAAAGATTCTCCTATGCTTAAATATTAATATTAACCTATTATTATATTACATAAATAGTTTCTTCTTCTCCTCTTTACCTCTATACCTTTTTTCTTCGTTTACCTTTTTACCTAACTATAAAATTTACCCTTGAAGTAAATTTGAGTATTTGAGGAGAAGGGGAGGAGAGGAAGAAATTAAATATTCACTAAAATTTAAAACAATAATAAGATGAAAAAGTTTAAAGAATTTAATGTAATTTGTTACGATATAAATAAAAGAATTTTTACTAAATATGACTTAATGCCATATTTACTAAGTAAGTATAAAAACTTAAAGAAAAAAGATCGTCCAAAAGAATTTAATGAATGTAAAGACTTCATTAAAAAGGAATCTCAATATCAATGGTGGTCTAGATGTGAATATGAAATTATTATAAGTGAATGGCCTGTTGAAAAATATAAAGAAAAATGGGATATTCATAAACAAGTATTAATGAATCTTGATATTATTACTGAAGTATTTATGTATAATATTAG
>JALFMW010000366.1 GCA_022782605.1 Clostridium sp.
ACAAAACTTAAGTAACTTAGCTATATTGTTTATAACAATAGTAGTAATAATGTTAGCGGTAGCTAATATAGTAAGAGTAAAGGAGGGATAAGAATGAAACTAATAAAAAAAATATATACAAAAATGATACAACTAAAAGAAATGATAACAGATGAAAAAGGATACAGATATAACAAAGCATTATATGAAATAACAGATAATATGGTTTTAGCAACACGAGTTAATGATACAGACTTAGAAAGAAAATATGTTAATGAATTTAATTTATTACGTTCCTACGGATATAAAGCTTGGAAGGGTTATAAGAAATTAGATAAGTAATAAAAGGAGAGATAGAAATGAACAATTTAATGATTTTTGAAAATAAAGAGGTAGAAGTATTCGAATTTGAAGGAAAGGTATTATTTAATCCATATCATGTTGGAGAATGTTTGGAATTAGAAAAAAGCTCTGTAAGAAATTATTTAAGCAAAATGACTACTAATCAAGCTATTTTATTAAAAAATTCTAATGTCCTTAATAAAGACATTAGAAAATTGCACAATACAGGAGAAAAATTCTTAACAGAAAGTGGAGTTTATAAACTAATATTTAAATCCGATAAAAAAGAAGCTGAAAAATTCCAAGATTGGGTAACAGATGAAGTATTACCTCAGATAAGAAAAACAGGCGGATATATTTCTACAAATGAAAATATGTCTGATGAAGATATTTTGTCAAGAGCCTTACAAATAGCTAATTCAAGAATAGAAGAAAGAAATAAACAAATTAAAGAACTTAAACCGAAAGCAGAATATACAGATATGGTCTTACAAAGCAATAATACATTTACAATTAGACAAATCGCCAATGATTATGGAATGTCTGCACAAGAGCTTAATAAATTGCTTAATAAATTTGAAATCCAATATAAACAAAGTGGACAATGGTTATTATATAAGCCATACAAAAATAAGGGGTACGCTTGTTCCGAAACTACTATAATATCTAAGGGTGTAGGTAGAGTTAGAACATCTATGCATACAAAATGGACACAAAAAGGAAGAAAATTTATATATGATTTATTAAAATGCAAAGGAATTGTACCAACTATGGAATAGTAAGAAGGCTTAAAAAATGAAAACAATATACATGAGTTGTAAGAGCATAGAAGAAATAAATAATTACAGGAAGAAGTATAAAAAAGTATTAAGAAGAGAAGTAGTTAATAATAGTTATATTCAAGAGTATGTAATAACTAAAATAATTACACCATTAGCAGAATTAGAGGTAAAACTGTGCTTTGAATTGGAGGGTAAAGCATGAAATACAACAGATTAAGGACACAAATAACAATAGAAATAACAAGTTTAATACTATTTGTTATAAGCCTTATTTCTCTAGTTGTAAGGGGAATAGACGGGATTATGTTGGTAACTATGGTATTAGGAATGTTAGGGATAATTATAGATATAGAACTGGAGGAATAAAAAAATGATAAACAATAAAGAGTTAAGAAAGAAGTTATCTATTAGAGATAGGATAATAGAAGATTTAATTGAGGAAAATAAGAGGTTATATAAAGATAATTGCTCTAAAGAGGTGGAAATTGGATATCTAAAAGACTTACTAGATAGCTACGAAGCTAGTTTTGAGTTTAAACATAGTAGTGCGCATGGCTTTAAACAAGAAAATGAATATTTAGGAGGTAGATAATATGTTACCAGAGTGCTGTTGTGATTACAGATACGATAATTTTTATGATACCAGGATACAAGTAGATACGTGCGAAATGTGTGGTAACGCTATCTATAAAGGTGAAGAATATTACGATGTTTTAGGTGTTGCTGTATGTAAAGAGTGTATAGATGAATGTAAAAGGGAGGCAGAAATATAATGAATACAATGAAAATATATGAATTAACAAGAAATTACCAAAACCTAGAGGTTTTATTAGATAACGAAAGCGTGGATAATGCTGTATTAAAGGAGGAAATGGACAAGATAGTAGATACTATTGGGGTTAAATTTACTAATATACAAAAAATAATAACAAACTATAAAGCTATAGCAGAAAAACAAAAGGAGGAAGAAGATAGGATAAGAAAAAAAAGACAAGCCAATGAAAAGAAAATAGAAGTTTTAAGGGAATATATGCTAACTAACTTAGAAAAATTAGAAAATAAAAAGCTAAAAACAGATAGTTATACTTTCTCTACTAAAAAAGTAGAAAGTGTTATTGTAGATTTAGATTTACTAACAGAAGAGTATTATAAAATAACTAAAACAGCAGATAAGACAAAGATTAAACAAGATATTAAAAGTGGAAAAGAAGTTAATGGAGCAAAAATACACATTAAGAATTGTTTAAATGTAAGATAACAGGAGGTTAAAAATAATGAATATATATGAAAAATTAACAGCGATCCAAGTGAAATTAAAAGCACCAAAAGGGCAAGAAAATAAATTTGGAGGATATAAGTATAGAAGCTGTGAGGATATATTAGAATCTGTAAAACCTCTATTATCCGAAAATAAAGTGACT
>JALFMW010000378.1 GCA_022782605.1 Clostridium sp.
TACTCAAAAAGGTTCAAAAATGACTCCTGAACAAAGGGCAGATTATTTAAAACCATTTACTTTAACCTCCATATTAAAAGAAGAAATGATGAATTTACGCGAAGAAAATGAAGGTATTAATATTATTCTAAAACAGGCAAACCGCGGAATTCGCAAAGATAAATTTTCGGCTTTTGAATATGGATTATATTATTTAAAACTTGAAGAAGATAAAAAGAAAAAACGTAAAAAGTTTAATGCGGCTGATTGGTGCTTTTTAAATTAAGGAGGGTGAAAAATGCGTGCTTCAAGAGGAGAAATTAAAATTGAAGAAATCTTAGAAGAAGCAGGGCTACCTTTTAAAATGGAATATATCTTTCCAGATTTAAAAAGCCCCAGTGGGCGTCCGCTTCGTTTTGATTTTGTTATATTTGATGATGATGGAAAAATTGATTTCATTATTGAGTATTAGGGAAAATAGCATTATGAAGCCAGTTCTAAATTTGGCGGAAAACGCGGTTTATACCAGTAGCAATATAATGATAATCAAAAAAGACGTTTTTGCGCTTTACATGATTTTAGATTAATAGAGATTCCATATACCGACGAAAACCTTATTTCTTATGATTATATAATGAAATTAGCAGGTTATTAAAGGAGGTGGAACTTTGGATACGCAAGATCGTAATGATTAGATTCATGCTAAAGGTTTTGATATTTATAATGGTCGTTATGAATATAATTATAGTGACACTACGGATTATGCCAATAGAAAAATAAAAGTTGGCACAAAAACTTTAGATGATGCTATTTTAAAACTTGGTGATTATAGTAAGATTAGATACCCAGGTCAAAATCGTATTATTACGAAACCTGATGTGCTTCGTGCACTCGCAGAAAAAGATTTAGATACTTTGCGATACATTTCTAATTTTTATTATGATATAAGTGGTGTATATCAACGAGTTTGTAATTATGTTGCTTTTTTATACCGCTATGATTGGTATATTGCAGCCGAAACTTATGATGATAATGTAAAAGAAGAAAAAGTTTTAAAAGATTTTTATAGAATGTTGAATTATTTTGATAATAGTTATATTAAAAAGATTTGTGGAGATATTGCTTTACAAGTTGTTAAAAATGGATGCTATTATGGATATATAGTTCCTTCAGAGAAAAATCTAATTTTACAAGAATTGCCAGTTAAATATTGTAGAACACGTTATAGTGTAAATAATACCCCAGTTGTCGAATTTGATATGCGATTTTTTGATACTTTTAGAGATATGAATTACCGCTTAAAAGTATTAAAATTATTCCCAGAAGAATTTGCTAAAGGTTATGTTTTATATAGGCAAGGAAAACTTGCTTTAGAAGATGCGGCTGGATGCTAGCATACTGGTAGTTGGTATGTTCTTGAGCCAGAAAATTGTATTAAATTTAATATTAATAATAGTGATGTTCCTATTTTTGTAAATTCCGTTCCTACTATTATGGATTTAGATGCAGCGCAAGATCTTGACCGCAAGAAACAAATGTAGAAATTGCTTAAAATTTTAGTCCAAAAGCTCCCAATGGATAAAAATGGTGATTTGATATTTGATGTTGATGAAGCCAGAGATATCCATAATAATGCTGTTTAGATGTTATAGAGGGCTATTGGAGTAGATGTTTTAACTACATTTACTGATGTAGATTCTATTGATATGTCTGATAAGAATACTACTACAACGACAGATGATTTAGCTAAAGTTGAACGTAGTGTTTATAATTCATTAGGTATCTCATAGAATTTATTTAATACTGATGGCAATATGGCTTTAGAAAAATCAGTATTAAATGATGAATCTACAATAAGAAGTTTAATTCTATAGTTTAATATATTTTTTAATAGAATTATTGAAAAAAAGAGTAGTAATAAGAAATATAATTTTAGATTTTATTTATTAGAAACTACTCAGAATAATTATCAAACGCTTTCTAAAATGTATAAAGAACAAGCGCAAATGGGACAATCAAAACTATTGTCTTAGATTGCTCTTGGACATTCATAGAGTTTTATTCTTAATGCAGCTCATTTTGAAAATGAGATTTTACATTTAAGTGAAATTATGATT
>JALFMW010000137.1 GCA_022782605.1 Clostridium sp.
TTAAATGCATAATCTAAAAATAAGTTCCAAACGTCCTCATCCATATCTTTTAAGACATTAGAATTCTTTTTGTCAGTAGGTGGATAATCTATGAAATAGTTAGGGTCGTGATCAAAAGGAGAAATTAAAGTGCTAATAGTGCCATTCTTAGTTTCCTTAGTTACCCTTTGTATTTCAGTGTCTGGGCCAGTTATATTTAACTTATATAAAAACTCATAAAATAATAATAGAGTATTTTCTGTCTTTTTTACTGTTTGAAAATCTAAAAGTTTAACATCTTCTTTTAATGTAAATTTATTTTTTACTACGCGTTGTTTTGTAGAAATGTGATTTAAATAGTGCTCTAAGTGATGAAAGTTTAGTTTTTCTAATCCTCCCATCTTTAAATCCTTAAATAAAGGATCAGTTTCTAAGTTAGCGTGGTAGTTTATATGATTTAAAAAATTACATAAACTATAGGCTGTTTTTCTTTTTGTATTTATAGATGCATCAGTATGTAGGTGTCTAATTAAATGAGTAAATGCACTTGGAAGCCAAACTGAAGAATCCTTGTCATCTTTTACTACTATAATAATTCCATCTTCTGTTGTTTTGCCATAATCATGTATTTTTGAAATAGGCGTTCTTTTTACACCGTAAACTTTCATTAAGCCTAATCCCTCCTTACTATATTTTTTCATTGTTATTTATATAAAATAAATGTACATAAATTTATTAAACATGGTAAACTTTATAAGTGATTATTTAAATGTATTTACTATAATAATATTATAAGTTATAGAAATTTGTAAACTAGTAATATCAATATGTTTAATAGATAAATTACTGATTTTATATAAAACCTATATGTATACTAATAATAGAAGTTGGTAGAACAGGTAATATTACTCCAACAGCTGTATTAGAACCTGTAAGACTTGCAGGTACAACTGTTAGTAGAGCAACTCTTCATAATGAAGATAATATAAAAGAAAAAGACATAAGA
The DNA here is from genome assembly GCA_022782605.1 of Clostridium sp. GTDB lineage: Bacteria > Bacillota > Clostridia > Peptostreptococcales > Peptostreptococcaceae > Terrisporobacter. The sequence continues at coordinate 986 of JALFMW010000137.1, forward strand.
ATAGGTGATATGGTTTTAGTTCAAAAAGCTGGAGATATCATACCTCAAATTCTTGGAGTGGATAAAGATGCTAGAACTGGAGAAGAAGTTGTATTTGAAATGCCGCAAAAATGTCCAGTTTGTGGAGAGCCAACTGTAAGATTAGAAGGAGAAGCAGCAGTTAAATGTATAAATATCTCTTGTCCAGCTCAAATTAGAAGAGGTATTATTCACTTTGTTTCGAGAGATGCTATGAATATAGATGGACTTGGTGAATCAATAATTACTTTACTATTAGAACAAAAGTTAATTAAAGATATTTCAGATTTATATTACCTTAAAAAAGAAGACTTAGTTAATTTAGAAAGAATGGGCGATAAATCAGCTAGTAACCTTATAAATGCCATAGAAAAATCAAAATCAAATGATTTATACAGACTTATAAATGGTTTAGGAATAAAGCATATAGGTGTAAAAGGTGCGAAAATAATTGCTAATGAGTTTAAAGATTTAGATGTGATTATGAATTTAAATACAAATCAGTTGGTTAATTTAGAGGAATTTGGTGAAACTATGGCAGATAGTGTAGTTGAGTTCTTTAGAGAAGAAAAAAATATTTCTGTAATAGAAAAATTAAAAAATGCAGGTGTAAATACTAAAATAATTGACAATGATAATGAAGACATTATAAAAATATTTGATAAAATGAAAATAGTATTAACTGGAACACTGCCAACTCTTAAAAGAAATGATGCTAAAGATATTATAGAAAAATTAGGTGGTAAAGCAACATCAAGTGTTAGTAAATCTACATCATTTGTTTTAGCAGGTGAAGAAGCAGGTTCAAAGCTTACAAAAGCAAATGAATTAGGGATAAAAGTAGTAGATGAAGAAAAATTCTTAGAATTATCTAAATTATCTTCTGTAGAAGAAGTATTAGAGGCTTTAAAATAAACTATATTACAAGTTTGTTTAATCAAATAAAATATTATTATGTAGTAAATTAAATTGAATAGTGCTAAAATTATAACTATGATAGATTAGAATAAATATTGAAATAGTAAAGATTTTCAAAATAACAACTATAAAATTCTAATGAATAGATGAAGGCGAAATGAGCAAAGCAGGTTTTGCAGGAAAGGAAAAACAATGATTAGAATTGATGGGAGAAAATTTGATCAAATAAGAGATGTAAAGATAACTAGAAACTTCACTAAATATGCAGAAGGTTCAGTTCTAATTGAAATGGGAGAAACTAAAGTTTTATGTACAGCTTCAATTGAAGAAAAGGTACCTCCGTTTTTAAGAAATACTGGAACAGGTTGGATAAATGCAGAATATTCAATGTTACCAAGATCAACTCAACAAAGAAAAGTAAGGGATTCATCTAAAGGAAAGATTGATGGAAGAAGCCAAGAAATACAAAGACTAATAGGTAGAGCTATAAGATCTGTTGTAGACTTAGATAAACTTGGAGAGAGAACTATTTGGGTAGACTGTGATGTTATTCAAGCTGATGGAGGAACTAGAACAGCTTCAATAACAGGAGCTTTTGTGGCTGTAGCGGAAGCTATATATAAATTATATAATGATGGAATAATCAAAAAAATGCCTATTGAGAACTTTGTATCAGCTATAAGTGTAGGTATAGTAGATGATGAGTGCTTACTTGATATATGTTATGAAGAGGATTCACAGGCTCAAGTTGATATGAATATTATCATGACTGATAGATGTGAATTTGTAGAAGTTCAAGGTACTGGAGAAGAAAGACCTTTTTCTAGAAAAGATTTAAATAAATTATTAGAATTAGGTGAAAAAGGGAATAAAGAACTTATAAAAATACAAAGAAAAGCTTTAGGTGAAATAGCTGATGAGATACTAGGTATGGAATATGGTGATGATATAGTTATATCAACAGGAAATGCTCATAAACTAGAAGAAATAGGAGCTATACTTAAGGATTTAAATTATAATATACATTCTCTAAAAGATGTTAATTTAGCAGATTTAGAAATTGAGGAAAATGGTAAAACATTTGAACATAATGCTTTAATTAAAGCGAGAACAGTTGCTAAACTTACTAATATGATAACTATAGCAGATGACTCTGGATTAGAAGTAGATGCAATAGGTAAAAAGCCTGGCATATACTCATCTAGATATGCAGGAGAAAATGCTACAGATGCAGAAAATAGAGAAAAATTATTAAAAGCTTTAAAAAATACACCTGCAAGTCATAGAGGTGGAAGATTTGTATGTTGTATAGCTGTTGTTTTCCCTGATGGAAAAGAGTTTGTAGTTAGGGGAACTTGTGAAGGAACTATAGGATTTGAAGAAAAAGGTGGAAATGGATTTGGATATGATAGTTTATTTATAGTAGATAACTATAATAAAACATTTGCTGAACTACCACCAAGTATAAAAAATGCTATAAGTCATAGAGCAAAAGCTTTAGAACTTATGAAGGAAGAACTTTCAAGAAGAGTTATAAGATAATAAGGGATAATATATATGAAAATAGGAATAATTAGTGATACACATGGAGATATGAGAAGTATTGAAAAAGCAATTCCTTATTTGGAAAAATGTGATTTAATAATTCATGCTGGTGATTATATTGATGATGCAGAATATATACATTATGCTACCGATGTTGAGGTAAAATGTGTAAAGGGAAATAGTGACTTATATCGTTTTGATGGAGATTACGAATTAACATTTTCAGTGAAAAATAAAAAATTCTTTGTATGCCATGGTCATTATCATGATGTTAAAGTGGGTATAAACTCATTATATAAATTTGCAAAGAGAGAAGATATGGATGTGGTTGTATTTGGCCATACTCATATTCCAACATATAAAACAATAGATGATATTATTTTTATAAATCCAGGTAGTCTGGCATATCCAAGAGGAAAAAGTGATAAATCTTTTGGAGTATTAACTATAGATAATAATATTTCTTATGAAGAAATAAAAATATAAAATAAATAATAATTATAATAACAAGAAGTGTTGAAATTAAGGCAACACTTGTAAATAAAAAACCTTGTATGATATAATAAAAGAGTTACCTATAAATTAGAATTACAATTTATAAAATCATTACATAAGATAATTAGGAGGATAAAGTTAATGAAAGTAGAATTAATTAAGCAAGAAGGCACAAAAGTAAGCTTTAAATTAACTGTAGATAATGAAAAATTTGAATCAGCAATAGTTAAAGCATACAATAAAAATAAAGGAAAATACAATATACCAGGATTCAGAAAAGGTAAAGCACCTAGAAAAGTTATAGAAACTCATTATGGAAAAGGTGTATTCTACTCAGATGCTATAGACATAGTATTCCCAGAAGTATACCCAGCTGCTATAGATGAATTAAAAATAGATCCAATAGATATGCCATCTATAGATGTTGAAGAAATAAGCAAAGATAACGGATTAGTATTATTAGTAGATGTTGAAGTTAAACCTGAGTTCCAATTAGGAGATTACAAAGGTGTAGAAGTTGAAAAAGTTGATGAAACTGTAAACGAAGACGTTGTTAATGCTAAATTAGATGAAATGAGAGAAAAAGGATCAAGATTAGTATCTGTTGAAAGAGAGATAGCTAATGGAGATACTGCTAACATAGATTTCGAAGGATTTGACGGAGAAGTTGCTTTCGAAGGTGGAAAAGGTGAAAACTATGACTTAGTTATAGGATCAGGATCTTTCATACCAGGATTCGAAGATCAATTAGTTGGTAAAAAAGCTGGAGAAGAAGTAGAAGTTAACGTTACTTTCCCAGAAGAGTACCATGCTGAAAACTTAGCTGGAAAACCAGTTGTTTTCAAAGTTAAAGTAAATGACGTTAAAGTTAAAGAATTACCAGAATTAAATGATGAATTCGCTGCAGATACTACTGAATTCAATACATTAGAAGAATTAAGAGCTGACGTTAGAGCTAAAGCTGAAGCTGATGCTAAAGAAGCAGCTAAAAATGAGTTAAGAAACAGAGTTATAGAAAAAGTTGTAGCTAACACAGAAGTAGAAGTTCCAGAAGCTATGATTAAACATGAAATAGAAAACCAAATGATGGAATTAAACTACCAATTACAATACCAAGGATTTGGAATGGAACAATTCTTACAAATGACTGGTAAAACTATGGAAGAATTCAAAGCTGAATTTGCTGCTAGCAGAAGAGAAGAAGCTTTAAGAAACGTTAAAACTTCATTAGTTATAGAAGCAATAGCTAAAGCTGAAGGTGTAGAAGTTAACGAAGAAGAAGTTAATGCTGAAGTTCAAAAAATGGCTGATGCTTACAATATGACTGTTGAACAAGTTAAAGGTGCTTTAAGAGCAACTGACTTAAAAGACATGGAAGGTCAATTAAAAATAAGAAAAACTATAGATTTATTAGTTGAAAACGCTAAAATAGCTTAGTTCTTTACAGTAGTCCTCTGGGACTACTGTAAATTATATATTAAACATTCAGAGGGGGTATGATTTATGGCATTAGTACCTACGGTAGTAGAACAAACAGGAAGAGGAGAAAGAGCCTACGATATATATTCTAGATTATTAAAAGATAGAATAATATTCTTAGGTGATGAAGTAAATGATGTAACTGCTGGACTTGTAGTAGCTCAACTACTATTCTTAGAAGCTGAAGATCCTGATAAAGATATACATTTATATATAAACTCACCAGGTGGAAGTGTTACAGCAGGTATGGCTATATATGATACTATGCAGTATATAAAACCTGATGTAAGTACAATATGTATAGGTATGGCAGCATCTATGGGTGCATTTCTATTAAATGCTGGTGCAAAAGGTAAAAGATTTGCGCTACCAAATAGTACAATAATGATACATCAACCATTAGGTGGTGCAAAAGGTCAAGCAACAGATATAGAAATTCATGCTAAATGGATCTTACAAATAAAAGAAAGATTAAATCAAATTCTTTCTGAAAGAACAGGTCAACCATTGGAGAAAGTTAAGGCTGACACTGAACGTGACAACTTTATGAGTGCGATGGAAGCCAAAGAATATGGTATTGTTGACGAAGTAATCGATCAAAGACCATAGGTAGAAAAGAGGTGCTTGTTATGTCAAAATACGAAGAAAAAAGACAACTGAAATGTTCATTCTGCGGGAAAACTCAAGATCAAGTTAGAAGATTAATTGCAGGTCCTAACGTTTATATTTGTGATGAATGTGTGGAACTTTGTGATGAGATAATTCAAGAAGAGATTGAAGAAACTTTGGAAGAGGATACTACATCTTTACCAAAACCTAAAGAAATGATGAAGATTCTTAATGACTATGTAATTGGTCAAGAAAGAGCTAAAAAAATATTATCAGTTGCAGTTTATAATCACTATAAAAGAATATATAGCAAAAAATCTACAACTAAAGATATAGAAATACAAAAGAGTAATATCCTTTTACTTGGACCAACAGGTTCAGGAAAAACATTACTTGCTCAAACTTTAGCTAAAACGTTGAACGTCCCATTTGCAATGGCTGATGCGACTTCTTTAACAGAAGCAGGATATGTTGGTGAAGATGTTGAAAATATCTTATTAAAACTTATCCAAGCAGCTGATTTTGACATAGAAAAAGCTGAAAGAGGCATAATCTACATTGATGAAATAGATAAAATTGCTAGAAAATCAGAAAATCCATCTATTACAAGAGATGTAAGTGGAGAAGGTGTTCAGCAAGCTCTTTTAAAAATTCTAGAAGGAACTGTTGCTAATGTTCCTCCACAAGGTGGAAGAAAGCATCCTCATCAAGAATTCCTAAAAATAGATACTACTAACATATTATTTATCTTAGGTGGTGCCTTTGATGGTATAGAAAAAATAATTCAAAGACGTGGATCAGAAAAAACATTAGGATTTGGTGCTAAAATAGAAAGTAAGAATGATGTTGATTTAGGAAAAATATATGCAAAAGTTCTTCCTGAAGACTTACTTAAATTTGGTATAATACCAGAATTTATAGGTAGAATACCTGTAGTTGCAACATTAGAGTTATTAAATGAAGATGCTTTAATGAGAATTCTACAAGAACCAAAGAATGCTCTAGTTAAACAATTTAAAAAATTATTTGAACTAGACAATGTTGCTCTAGAATTTGAAGAGGATGCTCTTAGAGCTATAGCTAAAAAAGCTATAGATAGAAACACTGGAGCTAGAGGACTTAGAAGTATAGTTGAGAATGTTATGATGGAAACTATGTATGAAGTTCCATCAAGAGATGATATCAAGCAGGTTATAGTAACAAAAGAATCTGTTAATGATAACTCACAACCAATTATGGTTCTTAAGGATAAAGAAGAAAGTGCATAGTTAATTAATATAAAAAGGAGCTTAGATGTATTAATAAGCTCCTTTTTAAATTTAGTTTTATTATGCTAAATTAATATGTATTATAAACTTGCAATTAGATTAATATTTAAAATAAATAATCAGAAATGAATTATTATTTTATTAATATAGCATAATAAAATTAATCTAAGTTATGCAAATACTTATGTTGATTTGTGTTGAAAATTAACATACATAAATATATAATATAAAAAGCAAAGAAAATAGCACTTTAAGGAGTGATAATTATGGAACAAAATTATACTAAAATTGACCATGAGTTACCATTGATACCTCTAAGAGGATTAGCAATATTTCCATATATGATATTAAATTTTGATATAGGTAGAGAAATGTCTTTAAAGGCTTTAGATCAAGCTATGTTAGAAGATGAATTGGTTTTCTTAACTTCACAAAAAGAAGCTGAGGTAGATGAACCAACTACAGATGATTTTTATCATGTGGGAACTATTTGTAAAGTTAAGCAAGTAATCAAGTTACCAGGTGAAACAGTTCGTGTTTTAGTAGAAGGTATATCTAGAGGTAAAATTAAAGAAATAGATGAAGAAGAGGGATATTTCAAAGCAGTAGTAGAAGAAATAATCTATGATCAAGAGAATGCTGAAACTGATGTGGAAGTAGAAGCTTTTGTGAGAAATGTTTTCGATGCTTTTGAAGAGTACATAAATATAGGAAACAGAGTTTCACCAGAAATATTAGTTTCATTAGCTGAAATTGAAAATGTAGATAGATTTATAGATACAATTGCAGCAAATATTTTCTTAAAAGCAGAGCAAAAACAAGAAATACTTGAAGAATTTGATATATCTAAAAGATTAGAATTATTATATAGAATTTTACTTGAAGAAATAGATATTCTAAAAATAGAGAAGAAAATAACTCTAAGAGTTAAGAAACAAATGAATAAGGTTCAAAAGGAATATTACCTAAGAGAACAATTAAAAGCAATACAAAAAGAATTAGGAGAAGATGAAGACTTAAGTTCAGAAGTTGAAGAATACAAAGAAAAACTTAAGAAAATCAAAGCTTCTAAGGAAACAAAATTAAAAATAGAAAAAGAGATAAGTAAGTTCTCAAGAACGTCTCCTCAATCTCCAGATTCATCAGTTAGTAGAACGTATTTAGATACAATATTCTCACTACCATGGAACAAAGAGACTAGAGACAAATTAGACTTAAAAAATGCTAAGGAAATTTTAGATCAACAGCATTATGGATTGGAAAAAGTTAAAGATAGAATATTAGAATACTTAGCAATAAGAAAATTATCAAAATCATTAAAAGGACCAATAATTTGTTTAGTTGGACCTCCAGGTGTTGGTAAAACTTCTATAGCAAAATCAATAGCAGAAGCTTTAGGTAAAAAGTTTGTAAGAATATCTTTAGGTGGAGTTAGAGATGAAGCTGAAATAAGAGGACATAGAAGAACTTATGTTGGATCAATACCAGGAAGAATTATTAATGGTTTAAAAGAAGCTCAAACTAAGAATCCAGTATTCTTATTAGATGAAATAGATAAAATGGCAGCAGATTATAAAGGAGATCCATCTTCAGCAATGCTTGAGGTTTTAGATCCAGAACAAAATAAAACATTTGTTGACCATTATTTAGAAGTACCATTTGATTTATCAAAAATATTATTTGTAACTACAGCAAATAGTTTAAGTACAATACCAGGGCCATTACTTGATAGAATGGAAGTAATAGAAGTATCAGGTTATATAGAAGAAGAAAAACTTAATATAGCTCAAAAATATTTACTTCCAAAACAAGTCAAAGAAAATGGATTAGAAGAAGGATTTGTTACAGTTGAAGAACAAGCAATGAGAGATATTATAAATTACTACACTAGGGAAGCAGGAGTTAGAACTCTTGAAAGAACTATAGGTAAAGTATGTAGAAAAATTGCTAAAAAATTCGTTGAAAATCCATCACTTGAAGGTGTTGTAGTGACTTCAAAAGACTTAGAAGAATACCTTGGAAGAGATAAATATTTATATGATTTAGCTGGAACTAAACCAGAAGTAGGTGTAGTTACAGGTCTTGCATGGACTTCAGTTGGAGGAGTTACACTTCCTGTAGAAGTAAATGTGTTAAAAGGAAAAGGACAAGTTGTTTTAACAGGATCTCTTGGTGATGTAATGAAAGAATCTGCTCAAGCAGGAATATCTTATATAAGATCTATAGCAGATAAATTCGATATACCAGAAGATTTCTACAAAACAGAAGATATCCATATACATTGTCCAGAAGGAGCAACTCCAAAGGATGGTCCATCGGCAGGTATAACTATGGCAACTGCAGTAATCTCTGCATTAACTAAAATACCTGTAAGAAGTGACGTGGCTATGACTGGTGAAATAACTCTTAGAGGTAGAGTAATGGTTGTAGGTGGAGTTAAAGAAAAGGTACTTGCAGCTCACAGAGCAGGAATTAAAAAAGTTTTAATTCCAAGAGAATGTGATGCTCAATTAGACGAAATACCTGAAAATGTAAAAGAAAAACTAGAAATTGTTCTTGTTGACCATATGGATCAAGTTTTAGAACATGCTTTAGTAAAAGACGGTGAGAAAGATGAAAATTAGAAGTTCAGAAATAGAAGTAAGTGCAATAAGAAAAGAACAATATCCTAAAGAAGGATTACCAGAAATCGCATTAGTCGGAAGATCAAACGTAGGAAAATCTTCTGCTACAAATGCATTATTAAACAGAAGAAATTTTGCTAGAACAAGTCAAACTCCTGGGAAAACAAGAACAATAAACTTTTATAAAATAAATAATGAGTTTTATTTTGTTGACCTTCCTGGTTATGGATACGCTAAAGTATCTAAATCAGAAAAAGATAAATGGGGAGTTATCATGGAAAGATATTTACAAGATAGAGAGGAATTATGTGCTATATTCCTACTTGTAGATATAAGACATGAGCCTACAAATGACGATGTTATGATGTATGAATGGATAAAACACTTCGGATATAACTGTGTTGTTATAGCAACAAAAGCAGATAAAATATCTAGAGGCCAATATCAAAAACATATAAGCATAATAAGAAAAAAATTACAACTTGAAAAAGATGAAAAAGTAATACCTCTTTCTTCTTCAAAGAAAACTGGAGTAGAAGATGTATGGAATGAAATAATAGCTCAATATGAATCTCATGGTTATGAAATAACTGTAGATTAATAAAAATTATGAAAGAAGTATATAAAATAGATACCAAATATTTTATATACTTCTTTTTTGTTGAGAAATAGATCAATTTTCCAAGGTGATAGTTAATATGAGCGAACTGAATTTTTTATAGATGATGTAACAAAATCATGGTTTAATTAATATCTTATTAAGTAGAATGTTTTAGGGGGAATGAATATGAAAGGCAAGATAAGAAAAATATTTCCAGGAGCAAATACTAGTAATGGATTCTATTCATATTTTGATTATATAATTCCAAAGGACGTAAAAAGAATATTTTGTTTAAAAGGTGGACCTGGTGTAGGTAAATCATCTCTAATGAAAAAAATTGCACGTGAATTTGCAGATAAAGGATATGATGTAGAAATTTTTCCTTGTTCATCTGATCCAGGTTCACTAGATGCAGTTTTAATAAAAAAATTAAAAGTAGTATTGCTAGACGGTACATCACCTCATGTGGTTGATCCTAAAATACCTGGAGCAATAGATGAAATAGTTAACTTCGGAGATTTTTGGGATGTTGATAAATTAGAAAATAATAAGATGGAAATAATGCAATGTAATAAAAATATAAGTTCATGTTTTCAAAGAGCATTTAAATACTTAAAAGCAGCAGAACCTATATTTTATGATTTAGAATCTAAAAATTCAGATGCTATGGATTTTGGAAAACTTAATAAATTTACAGAGGAGTTTATAGAAGAATTATTTAAGGATGTTGAAAATAAAGAGGAATTATCAGTAGCAAGACATTTGTTTGGAACAGCTATAACTCCAATAGGACATATAGACTATGGAGATAGCTTATTGCAAGATGCTAAAAAAGTCTATTATTTAGATGGAAAGATAGGTTATGGAAAGACTACTTTCTTAAAACGTATTTATGATAGAGCTGTACAGAAAGGATTGAAAGTAGAAGTATTTCATTATCCTCTTATCCCTCAAAAAATAGAAAGCATAATGATAAATGACCTAGGTATTGCAATAACTACAAGTTCATTGTTTGAAAGTCAAAATAGAATAGATTTAGAAAGATTTATAGATAATGAAAAAATAAATCAATATAAAGAAGAAATAGAATTTGATGAAAAAATATTAGATGAAATGATTAATTATGCTATTTCTAATTTGAAAAAGGCAAAATCAAATCATGATATTATTGAAAGTTACTATATTCCTAGTATGAATTTTGAAAAAGCTGATGAATTGAAAGAACAATTAGTTGAGCGAATATTAAAATATGAAGATAAATAGATAAATTAAAAAGCTATGATAAAAATTTTAAATTATTTATCATAGCTTTTATTTTTTTGCATAAAATAAGAGTTTATATTTGAATAAAAATAAAGCATATAGTTGATAATCATATTAGAAATTATATAATGAAAAAATTCTTAATAGAAAAGAAAATTTTTAAGAATCGAGGTGATTAAAATTATATCATCAGAAAAAGATTTATCCATATTGGTACCAGAGAAATTGGCACGAAAATATAATCTTTATCCTATCGAAATAAATGACGATGATTTGGAAGTTGGAATAGAGGATGAAAATATCTATGCTATTCAAGATTTAAGACTAGTAACTAACAAAAATATAATTTTAAGGAAAAAATCAAAAGAAGAAATTAAGGAAAATATTGAACTATGTTATGGAAATATTATCGATGTAGATGATGATTATGCAAACTATTTATTTCAAGATATATTACAAAAAGCTTTAAAAGAAAAAGCTAGTGATATACATATTGAACCGTTTTTTGATTATTTGAAAATTAGAATTAGGGTAGATGGTAAGATGAAGGAAATGTCTAATTTAACATTGGACTTATACCAACCCCTAGCATCTGTAATAAAATATAAAGCTAATATGGATATTACAGAAAAAAGATTACCTCAAGATGGAAGAATAGATGTCAAAATTAAAAATTCCGTTGTAGATATTAGAATATCCACTGTTCCAACATCATATGGTGAAAAAATTGTATTAAGACTTCTAAATAGAGATTCATTTCTAAAAAGTAAAGTAGAATTAGGATTTTCACAAAAAGCTATACAAAAAATTCAAGATATTATAAATAAAAATTCAGGAATACTTTTAGTTACTGGACCCACTGGAAGTGGAAAAACAACAACTGTTTACTCTATTCTGCAAGATTTAAAAAATACCAGTAAAAATATAATGACCATAGAAGATCCAATAGAATACAAAATGGATGGAATAAATCAAATACAAGTAAATCATAAAGTCGGATTAACATTTGAAAAAGGATTAAAGGCAATTTTAAGACAAGACCCAGATATTATTATGGTTGGAGAAATTAGAGATATAGAAACAGCCAAAATTGCAGTTAGAGCAGCTATAACAGGACATTTAGTTATAAGTACTCTTCACACAAATGATGCCATATCATCTATTGCAAGGCTAATAGATATGGAAATAGCACCATACTTATTAAATGCATCTTTGATAGGTATTATATCTCAAAGACTAGTTAGAAAAGTATGTGAGAATTGTAGTAATGAAGTAGTTATAAAACAAGATGAGAACAAATCCATTACAACTACTATACCAATAGGTTGTGAAGAATGTTCATATACAGGATATAGTGGAAGAACAGTTGCCTATGAAATATTACAAATTGATGATGATATAAGAAATGCAATTCAACAAGGTAAAGATGCTAAAGACATAAAACCTATAGCTATAAAAAATGGAATGATAACTTTTGAAGATACTTATTCAATGTTAATAGAAACAAATACAACAACTATAGAAGAATGCATGATGAATAAAGAAATATTAATTTAGGAGGGATGCATCTTGTATAAATGTATTGTCTATGATGAAGACAATAATAGAAAAAAATTGAAATTAAATTTAAGTAATGAAGAAGAAGTTTTTTCTTATGCAAATAAAAATAAATTTAAAATAGTTCATATAAAAAAAAGAAAAGAATTATTTAGAGGGAGGCAATTAAGAGATAAAGATTTAAAAGTTTTCTCAAAAGAAATGAGTATACTTTTAAAATCTGGATGTGAAATTTCTAAAATTTTAAGAATATTAATAGAAGAATCTAATAATAGACTAAAAGATGTTATTAGAGAAATTTTAAATAATATTGAAAAAGGAAACTCAATGAAAGAATCTTTTGAAAAGACAAATGCCTTTTCGAAATTTTATATAAGTATGGTTGGAGCAGGAGAAATGAGTGGTAATTTGGATGAAGTTATGGAGAAGCTTTCAATTTACTACGATAAAGAAAATAAATTAAAGAAAAAGATTTTTAGTATATTAATTTATCCAATTATTTTGACAATTACTATGATTATTTGTTTTGCATTTATATTAATATTTTTAATTCCTAATTTTGAAGAAATTTATGCTGATAATAATGTGAAAACACCAACCTTAACAAAAATATTAATATTCTTATCCCACTTAATAAGAGATGATTTATTAATACTTATCTTGATAAGCATAGTTATCCTAGGAGGATTAATTTACTTTAAGAAAAATAGTAAAAAGTTTAATGAAATAGTCAATAAAGTTTTATTTAAATTACCGAAAATAAAAGATTATATGGGATTAATTATTACAAATAGATTTGTAAAAGCATTATCTATATTGATTTCTAGTGGTATTCAAATTGTTGACTCCATTGATTCATCAGCAAAAGTAATAAGTAATGATTATGTATACGAAAAAATATGTAAAGCAAATGAATTTATCAAAAAAGGTAATGGAATAGGTGATTCATTAAAGATGGTAAATGAATTACCATCACTGCTTTTATCAATGGTGGCTATAGGAGAAGAAAGTGGTAGATTAGATACCGTATTATATACGGTTAATGAATATTATGAAAATGAGTTGGATTCAAAGTTAGAGATAGGAACTAAGTATTTCGAAAATTTTATAACTTTATTCATAGGAGTCATAGTTGGAATTGTAGTTATATCAATGATGATACCAATGTTTGATGCCGTATCAGCAATTTAATGTGAAAATACACAAAAGGAGGAATGAATAAATATG
>JALFMW010000022.1 GCA_022782605.1 Clostridium sp.
TAAATAATCCCCTATGACGCTACCAAAGTTATTTAATACAGTTTCATCAATATCAAGAACAACAGCCTTTGGTTTTTCTGTTTCCTTGTTCACTTTCATTTTTAAACTTTCAGTTGCCATATTATAGGCTTGATATTGAAGAGCTTCTGATTCTCCTGAATTAACAAGCCATTGAATTGCCCCAGCATTTCCTTCTAAAAATTTTAATTCTACATCAGGCTTTACCACATATCCAGCAAATCCTCCAATAACTAATGAAGCTAAAACGCTTAATGAAATTATTTTTTTACTCATATTATTCCTCCTAAATTACCAAACATAGTTTAAATACGGTTTCTTTTCCATTTTTTCAAAATCATATTCTTTTAATTCATCATAATTTTTTGAGATTTTCTTATTATCAGTTATGTCTAGGTGTTTGTTGGTGTATTTACATATTTCATCTTTACACCAATCTAAAAAAATCTCTCTCATTCATTAATTATTCTCCTCTTATTTCTTTTAATTTATTTTCTATCATCTGAAGAACTTCTTTAGCGTCTTCTTCATTATTAACATAATCATATTTATCAATGTCAATTACAAGAACTTCTGAAGCTTTGTAATGATTAAACACCCAATCATCATATCCTTCCCAAAGTGTTCTGTAATAATCAACAAGTTCAGGTGCTAATTCATAACCCCTTCCCCTTTTATTAATTCTATCAACAATTGTTTCAAAACTTCCTGTTAAATAAACCATTAAATCGGGAGCTTTCTTTGGAAGTTCAGCAAGTTCTTCCATCATGTTATTTAATAATCTTTCATATAGTTCAAATTCTAAATCTGAAATTCTCCCTAAATCCCTATTTACCTTACAGAAATACCAATCTTCATAAATACTTCTGTCTAACACATTATTATCATTTACTAATGCTTCTTTAATACTTCTGAATCTTGTATCTAAGAAATACAATTGTAATAAAAATGGGTATCTTTTAGCTTGAATTTCTTCTTCTGAAGCTGTATAAAATAATGGAAGTATTGGATTATCTTCTACACTTTCATAAAATACCTCTGTTCCAAAATATTCACCAATTAATTTAGCAAGACTAGATTTTCCAGCCCCAATCATAGCACCAACTGTTATCACCATTACTCACCGTTCCTTTTTTTTTATTTATAGTTATCTTTTGTTCTTACTATATATATATTATATCATATTTTTTTTTAAAAGTCAAGCAGTTTCAATAAAAATATGAAACATTATTTATTTTAAATTTAAATTTTTCCATGAGTTATTAAACTTTCTAGCATAATATAATATATCTGCTTTATAATTATTATATAAAAATTCAAATTCACTATTTATAATATTATCGGGTATATATTTATTAAAAGTTAGTTCATCATCGTGACTAAATACCCAAATAACTAAATTTTCATTATCCTTTGAAATAGTTATATTTGTACCACACTTCATATATTGACTATAATAATTTAATGTAGTTTGTGAACAATCTATACATTCACCATAACTATTATCAATAATATTTTGACCAATAAAGTCTTTCATTTCTTGAAAATAATTATTTTCTGAAGCCAAATGTTTCATAGCGTCAAATCTAAAACCACTTACACCACATTCAACTAATTCTTTTAAATAATTAAATTGAAGTTTTCTCAATTCTTTACTACTTAAATTTAAAGCAGGCAAACCACCCAAAGAATAATGAGTACATTCATAATCATTATCATAATTTTGAATATTATAAAATGATGTTTGATACCATAAATCTTTTATGCTTAATATTTCTTTATCTACTAATGAATTAATATCATTGTTTCTATAATTTGCTACATGATGAAATACTACATCTACTATTATTTTTATACCTAAATTATTAGCTTTTTTACATAACTCTATTAAATCATTTTTATTTCCTAAATTATTACCTATTTTATAATTAATTGGTTGATAATAAACCCAAAAATCATAATTATTTTCTTTTATTCCTTGTAATGGTGATAATTGTATTGTGTTAAATCCTACTTCTTTTATTTCTTCTAAATGGTTATTTACATCTTTTATTTTCCAATTTAAAGATTGGAATATTATTTTTCTTGACACTATTATCAACTCCTAAATATTTTAAAATAAATTAATATAAACTTAAGCTGTCTACCACAGCTTAAATAACGTTTTAAGATTTATATATAGCGATATCCCCAAAAGCATAGCTATTATTGTATCAACTTCACTTGGCCTTATCTCTCCATAAGCAAGAAGTTCTAACAGTTGCCATAGAACTGTTATTGCAATAATAATACCAGCAAACAAAATGCTATCTCCAAATAGTATTAAGAATAATTTTTTGTCAAATTTCATTTCTATTCACTCCTATTGTAATACCGAAACGGTACTAAAAATTAGTACCGTATTTAATAAACACTTCTCTTCTTTCTTCCTATTATTAAAGCAGAATATAATACATTGTCTCCGCCTAATGATGTGGTACTGTATTGCACTTCCACTTCTTGTCCATCTTCCTGCAACTTATTTATATCTTCAATTACTGAAGTTAAAAAGACTTCATAATCTGTAGAACATGGATTAAAAACTCCAACTATCTTCATAATATCCTCCTTTTACAATTAACTATAAATTAATATCCTCTAATGGGCATTGTTCATCAATTCCTTTTCTTATTTCTGTTATTACCTTTCCATAAGCATATCCGCCATCAGCTCCACCAAAAGCACCTTGCTTACATCTAAAAACTATTACTCCATCTCTGCCATCTGTTCCATATGAACGTCCTTGCTTGCAATATGGACATTCTCCGCAGTTAAAAAATTCATATACTATTTTCATATTTATTCCTCCTCTTTATTAATTCCAAATACCACCGAATATATATATTATTGATACTACCATATTAAATATAGTGAACATTATCATACTTATTATTAAGCTATCCAAAAATAATTTCATTTTATTTACCTGCCTACTGCTAAAATTCCAAAGTATAAAAATTATTAGTTACCCCAAATAATATCCCTGCTCTTTTATTTGTTCCCAAAGTTTGGCGTTAAGCACAATTGTTTTCTTATACTCTTCACCAAAACTTATCCAAGTTGCAGTAACTTTAACAAACTCTTTCTCGGGAAATTGTTTGCACCAATCATTGGTATAAGACTTTTCTTCGTGAACTTCTTTTAAATATACTTCTACTACATTCATTTAATCATCTCCTATAAATTTCGCAATATGTTCGTATTTTTAATGTATTATGAGCTAATCTTTAATATTAAAACAATGAAAATTAGTAGTACAAAAATCACTTGCAAGGACTTCTGTATCATCTTTTAAACATATTCCAATACCTTGAAACTCATCACTAGTTTCATTGCCATAATCTTTATAATTAATACAAAAATCACATATTGGTGTACAATCATTATTGCATTTTTTCATAGTTCTCTACCTCCTAATTGTAATAAATTGTTCACTAACCAATCCACGCAATTCTCTCAATTTCATCTGCACTCATATTCACATACTTTTCATGTCCTATTCTTGCTTCTTCTTCAGTTTCATAGCCTTCTGCTATTCTCCATCCAGAACCTCCTTCAAGCCCTATGGCTGTTTCATATTTCCCATACCATGCCATAAACATTGGTTCTACTGTTGATATTATATATCCATCTTTTCTTTTAGTTAAATCAATTCTATTTACCATATTTTACTCTCCTTTTATTTCGCATGTTTTGAATGGTGAACTACTTAAAAATTCTAATAATAGTTTCTAACAAACCAAGCCATTCAAATTCAAAGCTGTTAATCTTTATAGAAAAACCACTTAATCCTATTAATATAATTGCTATCCACATTAAAATTTTATCCATTTTAACCCCTCTAATCATTCGCATTTTAATCATATTCTTCATCATCTTCGTCATCCCAAAAAGGACATTCATCATTTTCTTCGCAATCATCTAAATAAGGACAATTACCACAACTAATCATTTTTATCCTCCTTCTAGTTCGCAATAGTTTTGAATTGCGAACTAATCCTCTTTAAGTTCTAACCTATATTTTTGTGTTGCATTAGGATATTTTTCGTGGTCTACCTCACTTAAAAACATCTTTATAGGTCTTGCATAAACATTATTATCCCCATATAATGCTTTATAAATTACTAATTCTTCACCTGTTTCTGTATGCTTTGCAACATCTAAAACCAAGTAATCTTTCCCTTTGAAATGAGTTACAACTCTTCCTATCATTCTTCTTAATCTTTGATTTTCTAATGGTG
>JALFMW010000055.1 GCA_022782605.1 Clostridium sp.
ATTCCCTTTAATCCTAGTTCGATTGCTCTATCAATCAATAATTCCGGTTTATTGATTGAATCAACTAATCTAAGATTTGAATATTCTGTATGTGAGTGCAGTTCCATTCTTAAATTCATTTTTTTCGACATCCTTTTCCTATATTATAATTTATTATAACATAAATTTAATATAAAGTCAACTACCTTCATTTTCAAAGCCAGTTTTTGTTACAATTTCTATTTTAGTATTTCCATATTCATCAGATACAATATCTTCATTAGATATTTTTTCTGCTATTCTTGTTTTATAATATTTTTCTTCATTTTCAGGTGTTAATAAAAATCTTGTTGTTTCTAATTTTAAATCATCTATTGTATAATCTGCATCATAAGGAATGCGAATAAGAGGAATGTTATTATCAAAGCAATATTTGTTTTTGATTAAGTCATGTTTATGACGTAAAATAAATTTTTTTTTGCCGCCAAAATGTTCAAATGAATAAAAATGTTGAATACCATCAAATTCAATTATATATTTATTATCTATAAAAAAGTCAAAAGGCAAATAAGAAATATCTTTACAATCACTATATTTTTTTTCTGTTTCAAAAGAAATATTATTGTTTTGTAATATTTGAAATATGTTATAAACTTCTTTTGACATACTTAAACAACCACAAGAAATTTGTCCACTTCTTAATCTTGTTCCTGGAATATCTAATTCTTTACCACAATCACATTTACAATGCCAAATTGCTTGCCAATTTGAAGTACTTCCATTACGATATAAAACTTTTAATTTACCATATATATTCCCTGTTTCATCAGTTGCATAATTTACTGTTTCGAGATATTTTTGTAAATTTATTTTTTGTAAGCATCCACAAGATTTTATAAATCCATTTTTAACTTTTGTACCGCTTACTTCAAAAATTTTGCCACAATCACAGCGAGCTTTATAAATTACGCAACGCGAAGCATCTCTTTTTTCTGTCATTGATAAAAGTGTAATATTATTGAATTTTTGATTAGATAAATCTTCTATATTTGGATTCTTATTTTTTCCAATTAAGCATCCGCAAGATCGAGTACCTTTTCTTAAATTGGTTCCACTAATTTCACATATATTACCACAATTACATTTACATTTATATATTAAACTACCATCTGGACTTCTTTTATTATCAACATAAGATAAAACTGTTAATAATCCAAATTGTTTATTTACCATTTCAGCAATTCTTTTATCATTATTTTGTTGATAATGTCTAGGAGTACATTTACATTTTATATGATTTAAATTATCACTTCGTCTTGATAAAATTTCATTACATTTTAAGCATTTTAATAAATAATGTTTTCGTCCTTTTTCTTTAGTTCTAATTTTATCGATGTCTATAATTTCAAATTGTTCATTTATAATTTTACCAATATTATGCATTTTAACTCCTTACTAATACAAGTTTCTCAGAAGGTCTAGTGCAACAGGTATATAACCATCGAGCATGTTCCTCTTTACTAAATGGAAAATTTTCTTCAATAACCAAGACCTTGTCCCACTGACTACCTTGAGCAGCATGTCCTGTTAAAGCATAACCATAAGTAGCTTGTTTTGGGATTATATCTCCAAGTTTATTTTTTAATTTACTTAATTGATAAGAAACTTTCCAATCTATACAAGGTTCTTCTATTAATAAGAAATCTTTATCAAATTCTATATTTCCAAAACTAGAACCATCTTCAGATACAAATTCACTAATTATCACTGGTAAATCTCTTCTATTGTTTTTTATATAAGAAGGCAATCTTCTAAAGCTTTCAAAAGGATTTTTAAAAGTGCCTATACATCCATTAACCAAAGCATCTCCACAATTATTGCAAATATCCCAATAGTTTCTTTTTATGACAATTTTCTCACCATCCTGAGGTAATCCCTCAAACCCATACAAACCTCTGATTTGATTATTTAAAGCTTGACGAGTAGCATTCGTGCCACAAATAACCTGATCTGCCCATGTTAAATGTCCAGTTACAAGTTCTTTTTTAGGAATAACAATAACTTCTTTTCCCTTGTTAAAATCTATGTTTTCATAATTTCTAATTTTCATTGTAGTTTGGATAATTTCACTTTCTGCTGCTTGACGCATAACTTCATCTAAAAAAATATGCGGTTTGTCAAGTAGGGTATGCGCCTCTTTCTTATCAATCTGCGGCAGCTGGAAGGGATCTCCAAGGAAGATCACATATACTTTATGAGCTAAGAGCAAATCTATCATTGACTTAGGTACCATAGATACCTCATCTACTACAACAATAGTATAATCTAGTTTGGTTTTTGGCTTTCTATAAAACCCACCCGCAGGTCTTGGAATACTGTCATAAAGTAATCTATGCAAAGTCATTGCATTTGGATTGCCTTTTTTCCTTAATACTTCCGCGGCTTTACCTGTATATGCTGCATATGCGACTTTAGATTCTTCTACGTCTAAAGCTGAAATAATAAACTTAACCAAAGTTGATTTTCCCGTACCAGCATATCCAGATATTGTAGTATATTTTTCTCCATTCTTATATCGCTCTAATGCAATCTTAAGTCCTTTCTGTTGAGCATTCGTAAGTTTCATAATCCATAATCCTTTCTAAATTTATTTCTTCATCATATTTTATTCTAATTAAAGGAATTTTATTCTCGATACAATAATTATTTTTTAGTTCATCTCTAATTTTATTTTTTTGGAATTCTTCTTCACCGCCAAAAAAGTTATTTATTTCAAAATGTTGTTTACCATCAAATTCAATTAAATGAGATAAAACTCCATTTTTTGAAAAAATTGCAAAATCAAATTTTAGAGGCGATTTATATACTAAATCACAAAAACTATATTCTCTTTGGAAAGGAATTTGATTTTCTTCTAATATTTTTGCAATACATTCTTCTCCTTTTGATTTTATGCATCCGCAAGACGTTGTGAATCCTTTTCTTAATGATATTCCGCGAATAGATTTTATTGAACCACAATTATTGCATTTACATATCCAATAAGCATCATTTTCATGTCCAGTATGTTCTTTTGTCATATCTCTCGATAATACTGTTAAATATCCATAATTCTGTCCAGTCATATCTATTAAAGTTGTTTTTTTATTATAACAATTACTACAATGTTTTCTTTTTGACCTTAAAACATTACTTGCTATGAATTCTATATTGCCACATTTTTTACATTGGCATTTAAATACATTACAGTTATCTTTAGATTTTATATCTGTTTTTAATAAAATTAAGAATTCGTTAGATTCAGTTCCTATAAGAGGGTCAGCACATTTACATGATTGATTTTTTCTAACTTGGTCTCCTCTTAATATTCTTTCCTTACCGCATTTTATACATTTACAGTTCCAATACGTAGCCGCTGCTTTTTTATCATAATTTCTAGAAATTATTTTATAATCTCCAAAAATATCATTTTCGTTAATTTTTACCATAAAAACATTCTCCTTTGTTGTT
>JALFMW010000056.1 GCA_022782605.1 Clostridium sp.
GCAACTATATATGAAGTTGATATATTTCCAAGAAGGTAGGCAGTTATAATTATAATTAAATAAACTAACATATTTACCCCCTAAAGTATCTATCTTCTTTTATCTTTTTCTCTATATTCAAATTGCATTGATGTTCCTTCAAATCCAAAGTTTTCTCTTATTTTGTTTTCTAAATATCTTTGATAAGAGAAGTGAGTTAATTCTTTATTGTTTATATATAAAGTTATTTTTGGTGGTTTAACACCTGTTTGTGCACCATAGTAAATTTTAAGTCTCTTACCTTTATCTGATGGTGGTTGGTTAAGCATTACAGCTTCACCTATAACATCATTTAATTGAGATGTACTTACACGTTTAGAGTGCTCTGCTGCAACTTGGTCAACTGTATCTAATATTTTATTCATTCTCTGATTAGTTTTTGCTGATACAAATAGTATTGGAGCATAGTTCATGAATGGGAACATATCTCTTATTTCATTAGTATAATTTCCAAGAGTTTTATTATCTTTTTCTACTAAGTCCCATTTATTTATTACAAATATACATCCTTTACCTTCTTCGTGGGCAATACCTGCAACTTTTGTATCTTGTTCTGTTACACCTTCTGTAGCATCTATAACTATTAAAACTACGTCTGCTCTAGATACTGCACTCATAGATCTAAGTACTGAGAATTTTTCAACTCTTTCATATACTTTACTTTTTCTTCTTATACCTGCTGTATCTATTAATAAGTATTGTTGATCACCTTTTTCAAAGTATGTATCAACTGCATCTCTAGTAGTACCAGCTATTGGACTTACTATAACTCTATCTTCACCTAATATTTTATTAAGTATTGAACTTTTACCTGCATTTGGCTTACCTGTTATAGCAACTCTTATTATATCTTCATTATACTCTGTATTTAATCCTTCTGGGAAGTTTTCAACTATTACATCTAATAAATCACCAAGTCCCATAGCATTTGCACTTGATATTGGATGAGGTTCTCCAAGCCCTAATTCATAGAAGTCATATATATTATCCATTAAGTTCATATTATCTATTTTATTCACTGCTAATATAACTGGTTTATTAGTTTTTCTTAGCATTAATCCAACTTCTCTATCTGCAGAAGTTATTCCACTTTTTCCATCAACAACAAATACTATAACATGAGCCATATCCATAGCAAGCATTGCTTGATTTCTCATTTGAGTTAATATTATGTCGTCATTTTCAGGTTCAATCCCACCTGTATCTATTAAAGTAAAGTATTTGTTTAACCATTCTACCTCTGTAAATATTCTATCTCTAGTAACACCTGGTGTATCTTCTACTATAGATATTCTTTTTCCTGCTAATTTATTAAATAATGTAGATTTCCCAACGTTTGGTCTACCTACTACTGCAACTATGGGTCTATTATCCATATTAATTCTCCTTCCTATTTTGTCACTTTGTCTACCACGTCTATACCTTCATTTTGACATGGAACTACTTCAATATTTAATTTTTCTTCTAATTCTTTTAAAGTTATATTGTCTAAGAAAATTTCTTCATCAGCTTTCATCATAGACCTAGTTATATATAATGTTTCACCTAAGTCTTTATCTTTTAATTGATCAATTAAATCAGTTGCTGTTAAAAGCCCACTAACTGTTATTGTCTCACCAAAGAAATTATTTTTTATTCTATATACATTTATTTCAATGTTTTTAAATTTATCCATTATTTTTTCAGCCACATTACACATAAACTCATATGCTGATTTTCCTGTTGCTATAGATACTTTTTTAGATTTATTTAACCTTTCATCATTTATACTGTCTAAATAATCAACTATTTCTGTTCCCATTTTAGTTATCATACCAACACCATCTTCAAATTGAATAAATCCTTCATACTCGTCATATTTTAATAATGGCCTTTTTGCAATAATATAAAACTCATCTGATAAAAATGCAAATCTAGTATTTAATTCTTTAAGATATTTTTCTTGAAGTTTATGAACTTGGTCAATAGTTTCTCCTGCGCTTTTTTCATCAAAAATTTCTAATTTGGTAAGATTATCTCTATATCTAGTAATACCTACTGGAACTATTGCCGCACTATGAACATAAGGGCGAAGGCTAGCTAAGTCTTCTAGTGTTCTTTCTAATTCTTCTTTATCATTA
>JALFMW010000144.1 GCA_022782605.1 Clostridium sp.
TGTTCTCCGAAGATAAACCATTTGTCATTGAAGCCATAGTACTTCTTTTTTTCATTGTATAAATTTACTAAATCATTATATAAAACTTCAGTAAGAGGTAATGTTCTAATACTTTTAGATGTTTTAGGTGGAGTTAATTCATAATACTTTTGACTATCCTTAACACTATTAGCTTGTTTAGTAATGGATACTAATTTATTATTCCAATCTATATCAGACCATTGAAGACCTCTTGCTTCACCACGACGTAATCCACAATAATATAACATTTCAAACATTGTTTTATCATTTAGACTAGTAGTTCCTGTTATATATTTTTGAAATTCTTCAAAAGTGTAAACATCTTTTTCTTCTTGCATTTCATTAGGGTCTTTAAAGAACTCTATTTTTTTGTAAAAACGCATTAGATTTATATCATACATTTTCATTCCCCAATTAAGAATAATCTTTAAGAATTTTTGAACATCATTTCTAGTAGAACATTTAATAGGTTTATTCCATAAATCTTGTTGAAACTTATGATATAGATTTCCATCCATATCTTTTAATTTAACATTTTCAAAATCAGCAAAATATCTTCTTCTTTTTAAATATGTTTCCATTGTTCTTTTTCTAACTTTATTCTTTTGAGATTCAATATATTGGTCAGTTAGAGTACCAAAGGTCATATCCATATCTCCACCAAATTCAACCTTACTATTTAAAAATTCTCTTTCAGCATTCATAGCATCTAATTTAGTTTTATATGCTTTGGAAAAACTTTTTTTCCATTTTCCGTTTTTATCTTTTTCGTTCCAATAATATTTATATTTACGACCATCTTTAGTCCATTGATTTTTTGGTAATTTATATATTCCCATATTTCATTCCTCCTTTTTGTTGGGATTTATAAATATACCAGTTCGTAACAATTATATTTTATCATACAAACTACGAATATTTATAATCATCTCTCAAAATCATTACGTGATTTGTTTTTATTTAAGTGTTGTCTTGCTTTATCAATAGCAAAGTCAGGATCATTAGCTTGATGCCAATTATATGGAATATGAAGTACATCTAATAATTTTGTAGTTAAAGAATAAATTTTATTTTGAATCATATTTTTAAAATTATTAAATTCTTCAGTTAATTCTTGAAATTTATTTTTCCAAAATCCTATTTCTTTGTTTTTGTTTTCTATAATTTCTTTTTGACTATCAATAATTTTCTTTTGATTAATATAGGCCTCTCCTGATTTAAAATTATTAACTTCTTGAGTTAAAGTTTTAATTTCTAAATCCTTTTTAATATTATCTTCAGCAAGTTCTTTTGAGTAGAGTGATAACTTATCTATATCTTCATCTTTGTATTGCTTCATAATACCTTTTTTAACAGGATTTAAGATATCTTTAGATGTTTCTGTATCAACTTTATCAATAAACTTGTTTTCGGCTTTATTTGCCTCTTTTAACAGTTCATTTTCTTGCTTAATTTCTTGGTTTAAAGCATTTAATTCAATTTGTTGTTTCATAGCATTAGTTAAATGAATTTTATCTCCACCAATTTCTCCTCTAAACAGATTAAATCCTTTAGATTTGATAAATTCATTATAATCATCTTGAAGTAGGGTATAAGAAGCATTACCACCTTTTTGTTTCCAAAATTGATCTGAATTTAGAAATTTTCCTTTAACTGTTTCATAAATGTTTTTATCATTTTCATCCTTCTTTTGGATAGGTACTAATTTCTTTTCTCCGTTTTTATTAACTATTTCATGTTTTAATTGATGACCATTTTCATCTAACTCAAATACCTTTCTTTTAACTTCATTAACTACAGGAGTAAAATATATATGCATATGTGGAGTAGATTCATCAAGATGGATTGCTGCATATCTTATATTTTCACTTCCTACATATTCTTTAATAAAATTTAAACTTTCATCAAAGAACTTTTTTATTTCAGTTGGTAAATTATGATTTTCATCTATAACTACATGTCTAATAGGTTGACCTGCATTATCACCAGTTTTATAAAATTCTCCAGTATCTTTAAATTCCATTCCATAGTGTTCAAAGAATTCTTGACCACTTGTTATTATTAATCCATTTAATACTTTTGTACTTTTCTTATTTGGGTTATAGTTTATATTATTAGAATAAAGATAATCAAATGTTGAACTAGCTAGAGTAGGACCATCATAATTTATTAGTTCTATATTGTATGGAGTTCTAGTATTATCATATTTACCAGAACCTTTTCTTTCTTTTAATTCTTTATCTAATCCACCAATATCTGATGCTTTAAATTTTTCTAATCTTAAA
>JALFMW010000106.1 GCA_022782605.1 Clostridium sp.
TTGTCAAAAATTGCATACATGTTAAAACCTAATTGTAACATAATAGTATTAGAAACAAATATTAAAAAAAAGAAAAGAGGTAATAACATGGCAAGTAATAACAATAATACAAAGGCTGTTCCTGAAGCAAAAGCTGCTTTAAATCAAATGAAATTAGAAATAGCAAGTGAACTTGGTATGTCAAATTATCAACAAATTGACAAAGGTAACCTTACAGCTAGAGAAAATGGTTATGTAGGTGGATATATGACTAAAAAACTAGTTGAAATGGCTGAACAACAAATGGCAGGTAAAGGTCAACAATAAATAAGAAAGAAAATTTATAACATATAGTTTAAAAATAAGAGGCAAGTTTAAAGAGATAAAATCCTTTGAACTTGCCTCTTTATTTTTAGCATAAAATTTCATATGTAAAATTTATAAAAAAATGTTCAAACAAGAAAATAAAGGACATATTGACTAATAATAGAAAGTATAATATAATAAAAAATACTTTGATGAGGGAGTAGTTGGCACCAATTTTGGTGTAATAAAGTCAACATACTGATGGTTAGACTATCTGGCTTTATTTTGAATAATGAGACTTATCTATAGCTTTGGCTATAGGTGAGTCTTTTTTTATTATAATTTATTTTTTATTAACTATAAGTTATATTTAAATCATATTGCAAACATGAGCAAGGTTAATTTTGGGAACAATAAATCAAAGTATAGTGAAATTTTAGGAAGTGAAAGGAAGGAAATAATATGAGTTTAATAGAGTTATTCATATTAGCTGTAGGTCTTTCTATGGATGCTTTTGCAGTTTCCATATGTAAAGGATTGGCACTTAGAAAAGTTACATTTAAAGAGTGTGCTAAGGTAGGTTTGTACTTTGGAGGATTCCAGGCAGGTATGCCAGTAATAGGATTTATATTAGGAGTACAATTTAAAGATTATATAACAAGTATAGATCACTGGATAGCATTTATTTTATTAGCTTTCATAGGAATTAATATGATAAGAGAATCATTGGAAAAAGATGATGACATTGTGGATTTAGCAGAAACAGCAGTTGGAGAAGAAGAAGTTAATCAACTTGCATTTAAAGATATGGTTATACTTGCAATTGCTACAAGTATAGATGCCCTGGCAGTAGGTGTAACATTTGCATTTTTACAAGTTGATATTATACCAGCAGTTTCATTTATAGGTATAATAACTTTTGTATTATCAGCTGTGGGTGTAAAAATAGGAAATGTTTTTGGAACAAAATATAAGTCAAAAGCAGAATTTGCAGGAGGTGCTATTTTAATATTAATAGGATTTAAAATATTATTTGAGCACTTAGGTTTATTTCCATTTGCATAGATAAATAAAAATAAATGTCTTGGTTAAAATAACTCTAGATGCAAAATACTAAATACATAAGGAGTGTTATCATGGCAGCATTAGATTTTGATAAAATTAAACAAGACTTTATTAATGCAGATGTTGATGAAAAAATAAGAATATACACTACTACAGAAGGATTAAGTGTAGAACAGTTTAGAGAATTATTAAGATATTACCCAATTCAATATTTATCTAAGTTAGAAAAAGCTATGGGATAAATACAATTATAAACAAATATTAAAGAAGCACTACTGATTATTTTTAGTAGTGCTTCTTTTTTAACTAAGATTAGTTTTTCTGATGTAATTATAAACTCTTTCATTTCCTAATTCTATCTCCCCTGTTTCAATATATTTAATTATATTGTCAATATCATTGCTATTTAAGTATTGAATTGGAATTACTAAGTCATATCCTTCATCTTGCAGAAGATTTTTTAGTTTTAGTTTTTGAGAAACATTAGGTGGCATTTTTTTTATCTTTTCTTTTTTTCTTTTGCGAGAAGTTGCTAGATTTTCATTTTGAATATGAATAAGTTTATTTATGTAATCTATGTAAGAAGATTTAAAATCCTCTTCTTGTAACAAATCTTCACTTAATATGTTATTAATATAATCGTCACATAAAATACTCTTAGCAAACTTATCAGCTGTTAGCTTACCTGTTACGATGCCCTTTTGGTATTTTCTCAAAATACTTTTAGTATGACTATAAATTTTATTACGTGTTTCTAAGTCTAATTCTTTTATCTCCATTAGGGACCACTCCTAGTATAAAAATAAGTTCTTATAATTTATTGTTGCCAAATTTTCAATTTTACATACTTTTACTGATCAAGTTAATTGATTGAGGCAACAGAATAATAAAATATTCAATGAAATATATAGATAAAGAATTGATTTTTAATAAAACTACATATAATAATGGCAATAAATTTTAGGAGGTATAACTTATGAGTGATGGAAGTTTAAGATGTTGTGCAAATAATTGTATACATAATGAATTTTATGAATGTAGAGCGGGAGCAATAGTAGTAGGTGGACATAAGGCAACTAGTACAAAGGGAACGTTTTGTGAGTCTTTTGTAGATAAAGGAGAATCTATTTTAACTGATTTTGTAGACGGTGGATATACAAGTATAGATAACATTAAATGTGAAGCTTGTAATTGTAAATATAACGAAAGTAAAAATTGTGTAGCTGATGTTGTGGAAATAAATAAAGATGATGCATCATGTGATACATTCATACAGTAATCTAAATATTGGATAAATCAAAAAGCCCATAAGATGGGCTTTTTTAATTCAAATTATGAAGTAAAAGTATTTGACAGAGAGTATTTTAAAATAATTAATTACTTTTTTATTTAATATTTAAGTATAAAAATGAATAAATTCACCAAGAATGAAGATAAAGGATAAAAGAGGAAGTGAAATTATGATTAATAATATAATTAAATTATTTTACTCAGAGGTAGTAAAAACAAAAATGAGTAATATGCCAAATGAAGATTATGAACTTAGAGATGGGTGCAAAAAATTTAGAAAAATAACATTAAAAATAGATAGTTACTTATTTAAAGGACTAAAGATAATTTTAGCTCTTTTTATACTTTATCTTTCTTTTCATGTAAAAATATATCTAGGCATAGGAGTATTACTAGTTGAAGGAATTTATTTAGTTTATAAGGTTAGTTATGAAAAACAAGTTAAAGCAGCTATAGAAAATGTAAAAAATAATATAGAAACATCTGCAGATCATATTGTCAATGAAAATGGAAAAAGAGGTATAAATCTTTTAATAACTCTTCTAATAATTAGTGTTATCACAGGATTTAATTATTTTATAGGTATAAGTTTTATCATAGTTTTTATATATACAGCGAGAAATATATATGAATGTTTTAAACAATAAAAAAATCAAGAGTTGTATGAATAAACGAATACAACTCTTGATTTTTTATTATTTAATTTTATGTAGTTTCACATACACTACCAAATCTTTCAAATTATTATTTCCTATCTCAAATTCTTCATCAATATTTATACCTTCTGTACTCCTATTTTCTCCACCAATACTATATACAGCTATGGCAACTTGTTTGTCTAAATCAAAGTATTTATCTTTATCTAAGATTGACATAGCTATACCTGTGTCATAACCATCTTTTAAATAGTCTAAAATATAACCCCCATATTCTGCATCATTAATTATGGTTTTAGACTATGTTCTGGTTCATCGCCATCAACAACTCCAATTTTAAATGTATTATTATTTCCACTGTGTTCTATAGTAGATTTATATAATACATGCTCTTTTTTAGAACACCATAGTCATATTCTTTAGCAGTAAATTCAATTTCATAATTCCCTTCTTCTAAGTTGTTTATAAAGTATTTTTTACCCATTCCAATCATCATATTGTCAGGACAGTTTCCTATATACAATTCATTGGATTTTTTTGAGTCTGAGCAACCAACAATAAACATTATTGAAATTACTACTAATGATAGCATTGTTATTATTTTTTTCATAATATCCCCCTTTATTCTCATTTTTCACATTATATAACAATTGCGACTTAATTTCTACTTTATCATTTTCAACACTCATTTAAAATATAGCCTTTTATTAAGAAGATTTTATTAAATTCTTCAAACATAAATAATAAAAAACTATTTGTTGAATATATTAAGGGGGGAATAAATATATATAAATAAAGGATAATATGTTACAATAAGTTCTATAAAAAGGAAAATTTATAGAAGGGAAGAATTTATTTATGAGCAATATTAGCATGAAGATGAAAAACTTAGTAGAAATATCTTCCTTGGTAGCAGAATCTACTAATTTTTTTGACATAAAGGACCAAATAATAGAGAAAATGCTTGAGGTAGTATTCCCTAGAAAAGCATGCGTGAATTTATTTTATAATAATGACTATCGATATGCGTATTTAGTGTGTTCAAATAGCTTGGAATATATAAGAGAAACTTTCCACGGAGATGATGTAAAAGGTGTAAAATTTGATTTTTATGAAGATTACCCTGATTATATTCATCATTCAGTTGAAGATAAGAAAATTATATATGTTGAAAATGTATTTGAAGATGAGAGAGCTGAAAGAGAAAGAGATTTGGCAAGAAATGAACATTATACAGGTAGAGTGGTATTTCCATTAATTTATAATAAAAAAGTTGTTGGATTTATGACTTGCTTTTTAAATGAAGGCGATACTTTAAAAGATGAAGATATGGATTTTGTTTCTTCAATAGCATCTTTAATAGCATTATCAATAGAAATTACAGAAAAAAATAGTCAAAAGAATTTTGTAATAGAAAAGCTTAGAAATTCTTTAGAATTGATAAGTGAAGCAACACGAAAACTTTATCAAAATAAAAATATTGAGGAGTTTTTAGTTCACTTAAGTGATATTGCAAAAAAAATTACTGATAGTGAAGATGCAGCCATATTAATAGATAAATATAACTACAAAAACAGAATATTTAGATCATATTGCAGGTTAGATGAGAAAGAATTTGATGTTGAAAAAACTATTAACTTCTTTTTATCAAAAAATGTATCTGGCTTATATGTAAATGATAAAAATGAAGCTAAGAAAATAAATGAAAATTCTGATACATTTATTTTTTACAAGTTGTCAGATGAATCAGAATCAATTGGTGTGATTTTATGTACAGGTGGTAAAAATTATCAAGATGATGATTTGAATATATTAAGCATATTGTCAAAACAAGTAACTGTTGCCATGCAACTTTATGACTATAGTGAACAAAATGTGAAGCATAAACTTATCGCCAAAGAATTAAATATATTAAATAAGCAACAGAAGCTTATTATGAATGATAGTAAAATGGAGTGTAATAATGAGAAAGAATTAGAATTTTATCATAAGCCAGCTACAGTTGTTGGTGGAGACTTTTATTATGCTCATAAAATAGATGAAAATAGAGTTGCATTTATCATAGCTGATGTTATGGGACATGGTATTGTAGCTAACTATATGGTTGCTATGATAAAAGGGGCATTTAAAACATTATGTTATCAATACAAAACATCTGGTGAGATTGCTACTCATTTAAATAAAATTTTATATGATGAATTTGATAAGATGGGATTATTTGCTACGGCTTTAATTAATGTATTTGATACAAATGAAAACATATTATCAATTTCAAATGCTGGACATTATAGCCCTATAATAGTTGATGAAAATGGTGAAGTTTTAGAAAATCTTAATTGTAAAAAAGGTATCCCAATAGGAGTTTTACCTGATTGCGATTATCATAGTAATACTTTTGATGTGAAAAACTTCCCAATGATATTTATGTTTACAGATGGAGCACTAGAGATTAAAAACAAAAATAAAGAAGAATATGGTTTAGATAGATTAAAAGCTTTTGTAAAGGGTAACTACAAAAACAGTAGAAATAAAATTGTGGAAAATCTAAAGAAAGAAACAGAAAATTTCACAGGTAGCGATAATTATGATGATGATATTTTAATACTAATGTTAAAAAATATCTAGGAGGAGTTATGGAAAATAAAAATCATATAATAATAATAAATGGTAGTCCAAGAAGAAGTAAAAACTGTAGCAAAATAATTGATAATATAACTAAAAAATTAGATGATAATAATATTAAATATGAAGTATTAAACATTTATAAAATGAATATAGATTATTGTACAGCTTGTGGTTATTGTGATAGAAAAGGAAAATGCATCATAAAAGATGATATGACTCCTTTATATGATGATTTTGATAATTCAAAGGGTACTATAGTTGTAAGTCCAATGTTTTTCCAAAGTATATCTACAAAAGTAAAAACATTAGTAGATAGAACTCAGGCATTTTATTCAAGTAAATATATACTTAAAAAACCATCAATAGATACTAAAAAAGAACGTAGAGGAATGTTTATTGCAGTGGGAGGTCAACCAAAGTATGAAAATCAATTTTTAGGTGGACAGCTGGTAATGGATTTATTTTTTAAATGTATAAATACAAAACTTATTAAAAATGTATATATGAGTAATAGTGATGAAGTTCCTTATGATGAGAATGAGGAGTTTCAAAGGGAATTAAATGAATCTATAGATAACTATATAAAAGAAATAAAATCAATTTAAAGAGCTTTTTAGCTCTTTTTATTTTTGCTAAATTGAAAATAAAAGAATGTTGTTAAAAATATATAATTCAATACAATTTAAATATATATGTCTTATTTTAGTTTATTTTGATAAACTAAAATAAAACAAAAACTATTATAAGGAGAAAAAACATGCTTAGATATTTAACAAGTGGAGAATCTCACGGACAAAGTTTAATAACTATAATTGATGGTATTCCTTCGAATATAGAGCTTAATATAGATGAAATTAATGAAGAATTAAAAAAACGCCAAGGTGGATATGGCCGTGGTGGAAGAATGAAAATTGAAAAGGATAAAATAAATATAATTGGTGGAGTTAGAGGGAAAAAAACAATTGGTTCGCCTATTTCATTTGAAATAAAAAACAAGGATTTTGAAAATTGGGTAAAATTTATGTCTCCTATGGATGAAATAGATAGAGAGAGTAGAATTGTTGAAAATGTTAGACCAGGACATGCTGATTTAGTTGGTTGTTTAAAATATGATTTTGATGATGCAAGAAATGTATTAGAAAGATCATCGGCAAGAGAAACTGCTTCAAGGGTTGCAGTAGGAGCAATATGTAAGCAAGTTCTTAAAAATTTTGATATAGAATTTGTATCACATGTTGTTCAAGTTGGCGATATAAAAGACGACAAAGTTTATGAATTTGATTATATAAAGAATAATGTGGATAATAGCCAAATAAGATGCGTTAATAAAGATTTAGAAGAAAAAATAAAAAACAAAATAGATGTAGCAAAAAAAGAAGGAGATACTTTAGGAGGGATAATAGAAGTTCGAGTAAAAAATGTTATTCCAGGTCTAGGTTCTTACACTCATTTTGATAAAAAAATAGATGGTAATTTGGCAATGCATTTAATGGGAACTCAAGCCATAAAAGGTGTAGAAATTGGTTTAGGATTTGATACGGCCTCATTACCAGGTTCAAAAGTTATGGACGAAATTACATATGAAGAAAATGATGGAATAAAAAGAAAAACTAATAATTTAGGAGGTATAGAAGGTGGAATGACAACGGGAGAAGAGATAATAATTAGATGTGTTATGAAGCCAATACCAACTTTATATAAACCTTTAGACACAATAAATGTAAATACTTTGGAAAAATATAAAGCTAGTGTAGAACGTTCTGACTCTTGTGCAGTGCCGGCATGTTCTATAGTATGTGAAAATGTAGTGGCATTTGTAATTTGTAAGTTTTTCTTAGAAAAATTTTCAGGAGATTGTCTAGAAGACATAAAAAACAACTACAACTCTTATGTTAAAAGGTTAGGTGATAGAGGATGGAAAAAATAATCAATAATACTTGTAAAATATATATTGATGAAGGATACAGAAATCTTCAAAAGAGTTTATGTGAAGCTTGTAATGTTGATTCAGTTGAAAAGTTAAATGAAATATATGATGCTTATTTTATTATTTGTGATTACAACACATATAATTATCAATTAAAGGAAATGATAAAGCACCTTAAAGGAAAGTTTATTTATGAATACATAGTAAATCCAGGAGAAGAATCAAAATCACTGGAAGATTACCAGAAGATAATGGAGTACTGTATAAAAGTAAATCTTAGTAGGAAATCTTTAATAATTGCTTTAGGTGGAGGAGTTGTTGGAGATTTAGCTGGTTTTGTGGCAGCCACATATATGAGGGGAATAGATGTTGTACAAGTTCCCACATCTTTACTGGCACAAGTGGATTCTTCCATTGGAGGGAAAACAGGTATAAATCTAGGTAATAGTAAAAATATAATAGGTGCTTTCCATCAACCTAAAATCACCTATATGAATGTAGAAGCTTTAAAAACTTTACCAGAAGAAGAGTATATAAGTGGTATTGGAGAAGTTATCAAATATACTTTTATAGAAGAAAATGCTTGTGAAGAAAAAGTAAACTTTTTAGAGTTTTTAATGGATAATTATGAAGATATTCTTGATAGAAAAACAACAGTTTTATTAAAAATGGTAAAAATTTGTGCGAAGATAAAAGCAGATGTGGTTGATAAAGATGAAAAAGAAGGCGGACTTAGAAAAATATTAAATCTTGGTCATACATTTGCTCATGGAATAGAAAAACTATGTCATATAAGTCATGGAAAAGCAGTAGTTATTGGCATGAATATGGCATTTAAATTGTCACTGGAAAATAATCTGATAGAAGAAGAATATTACAAACAATTTTTAAGTTTATGTGAAAAATTCAACTTACCTATAACATTTGAGTATGAGAATGTTAGTGAAATATTTAATATAATGAAAAATGATAAGAAAAATAGTTTCTTAAAAATAAACTTAGTACTTCCTGTTGATAATGGAAGGGTGAAAGTATTTGATAATATAAAAGAAGAACTTATTTTAAAAGTAATAAAGGAGTGTAATAATGCTTAAAGGAAGTTTTGAATTAATAGGAGATAAATCCATATCTCATAGAGCAATTATGTTTTCATCCATATCACAAGGGAAAAATAAAATTAGCAATTTCCTAATGGGACAAGATTGTTTATCTACTGTAAATTGCTTCAGAAAAATGGGAGTGGATATTGAAGTAAATAATAAAGAAGTTTATGTCACTGGCAAAGGTCTTAGAGGTCTACACCTAACCCCGGGGTCAGGTGTTTTGGATGTTGGAAACTCAGGAACAACTATTAGACTTATGATGGGTATACTTGCAGGACAAAATTTTAAAACGACTATCATAGGAGATGAATCTATAGGAAGAAGACCAATGAAAAGAGTTACAGATCCACTTAGACAAATGGGAGCAATAATTACTGGTAAAGATGATGCCAATTTAACACCGATAACAATTGAAGGTGGAAAATTAACGCATATTGACTACCATATGCCAGTATCCTCAGCTCAAGTAAAATCAGCCTTGATTTTAGCTAGTTTATATGGAGATGATACAAGCTTTATTCATGAAAAAGTAAAAAGTAGAAACCATACAGAAATAATGCTTAAATCTTTTGGAGCAGATATTGAAGTAAATAATCTGGATATAAAAATAAATCCAGTGGAGGAATTATTTAATAGAGATATTTATGTACCGGGAGATATTTCTTCAGCGGCATTTATAATTGTAGGGGCATTGATTTGTGAAGGCTCAGAAGTATTAATAAAAAATGTTGGTTTAAATGAGACGAGAGTGGGAATTATAGAAGTAATCAAGAAAATGAATGGAAAAATTGAAATAGTAGATGAGCGTGAAATTTGTGGTGAAAAAGTTGGAGATATACTAGTAAGTTACAGTCCTAATTTGATTGGAACTACCATAGATAAAGATTTAATTCCAAGACTAATAGATGAAATTCCAATAATTGCAGTTTTAGCAACGGCAGCAGAAGGTGATACTATTATAAAAGATGCAGCAGAATTAAAAGTAAAAGAAAGTAATAGAATAAAATCTGTTGTAGATAATTTAAATTTAATAGGTGCCAATGTTATTGAATTAGAAGATGGAATGATAATCAAAGGAAAAACATCTTTAAATGGTGGCAAAATTCAAACATATAATGATCATAGAATTGCCATGGCATTTTCTATTGCAAACTTAGTTAGTAATAATGAAATTATCTTAGATAGTGATAAATGTATTGATATTTCTTTCCCTGGATATTTCAACTTATTAAAGAAATTATCAAAATAATCAATATGATTTGATTTTAAATAGAAATTTATGTATAATTGTATTGCATAGTAATTATAAAAAAATTATATACAAGAAAAATTTTTGGGAGGTTATATTTTATGAAATTACCTATAGCATTATCAAATAAACATATACATTTAAGCCAAGCTGATATCGATGTTCTATTCGGACAAGGATATGAGTTAACTCATAAAAAAGATTTATCTCAACCAGGACAATTTGCTTGTGAAGAAATGGTAGAAGTAGTAGGACCAAAAGGATCAACTAAAATGAGAGTTTTAGGACCAGCTAGACCAGAATCTCAAGTAGAAGTTTCTTTAGCAGATGCTAGAGGATTAGGAATAGCAGTTCCAGTTAGACAATCAGGAGATACTGAAGGAACTCCAGGATGTAAATTAGTTGGACCTAAAGGTGAAGTTGAAATGACAAAAGGTGTTATAGTAGCTGCTAGACACATACACATGAGCTTAGAAGATGCTGAAAGATTCGGAGTTAAAGACAAAGATGTAGTATCAGTTCAAACTACAGGAGAAAGAGCTCTTTTATTCAACAACGTATTAGTTAGAGCTAATGCTGCTTTCGCATTAGAAATGCACGTTGACTTAGAAGAAGGAAACGCTGCTGGTGTTAAAAACGGAGACTTAGTAGAATTAGTTAAATAATTTTATATAAATAAAAAGGTATGTGCACTGCACATACCTTTTATTTGTTTTTAGCATAAAATATTCCGAAATTATACATTTCCTTCAACATGGGAACTATACTTTCTCCTAGTTTTGTTAAACCATACTCAACTTTAGGAGGAAAGACAGGATAAACTTCTCTATAAATTAAACCATCTTCTTGTAAACTTCTAAGCTGATTAGTTAACATTTTTTGAGTAACATTTGGTAACTTCTTTTTTAAATCAGTAAATCTTAACACTCCCCCAGATAAATACCAAAGAATTAAGATTTTCCACTTACCTGATATTAACTTATGAACTAAAATCATAGGACAAGTATCAAATTTTTTACAATCTTTCCTATTATGACATGAGTCATGAAAGTTAGGAATAATATTCATTCTCCACACCTCTAAAGCATATATTTTTTAATGTCATAAAAAATTATATCATTTATTAATCTAAAAAAAAACAAAAAATGCTGTAAAAAGCCATGTTAGTATATTTTTGGATACTACAATAGTATCTTTTTTGATACTATGTATAAAAATAGTGCCTTATTGATAAAAGTTTTGATTAGGAATAATATAGGAATGTAAGAGTTAAGAAAATATCTTACTGGTTAATTGTTATAAAATTGAAAATATTTAACTTTATCTTTTAAAGTAAAAAAATATTTATGTATGAATATATTTATGAAAATAAAGGAAACTATTCTTTAAAAAGGGATTTAGTTGTGCTAACATATTATTGAAAGTATATTTATTAACAAAATTTTACAGAACAGATAAAGCCGCATAGATACATAAGATTTACAGAAAATATTATCTAATATAAAAGTGATTAAAAACTTATAATTTTCATTTATATATACATAAATGAAATGATAATCACAATTAGAAAATACTAGTATTAAAGTATGTAATGTAATAGTATTTCCTTTAGATGCAAATACTAGTGAAGTAAAGCTTTTGAAATTATTAAAACAAAATTGTTTCAAAGTGAAAACTAGTGGGTATTAAGATTATGTATTATTAAATGGAATTTTATAAAATAAAAAACTTTTATATTAAAATTTGAAGAAAATGTCAAAATTATGAAGGACTTTTGGTTATTTTGAAGAATTATTGTACATACTAAAAGAATTTTATAAGCAGACAGTTACTCATGACTCTAAAAAAATTAATAGTTTTATACAAATATAAATTGTATAGTATTTAGGGTAAAATTAAGGAGGAAACATAAAATGGCTAAATTTATGAAAACAGTTGATGGAAATACAGCTGCTGCTCATGTTGCTTATGCATTTACAGAAGTAGCCGCTATATATCCAATAACACCATCTTCAACTATGGCTGAATTAGTTGACGAATGGTCATCTCAAGGTAGAAAAAATGTATTTGGACAAAAAGTAAAAGTTGTTGAAATGCAATCAGAAGCAGGAGCTGCTGGAGCATTCCATGGTTCATTACAAGCAGGAGCTTTAACTTCTACGTTTACAGCTTCTCAAGGTTTATTATTAATGATACCAAATATGTATAAATGCGCTGGTGAATTACTACCAGGAGTATTCCATGTTACTGCTCGTGCATTAGCTGCTCAAGCATTATCAATATTTGGAGACCATCAAGACGTTATGGCTGCAAGACAAACAGGTGTTGTAATGTTAGCTTCAGGATCAGTTCAAGAAGTTGCAGATATAGCTCCAGTAGCTCATATGTCAGCTATAGAAGGATCTTTACCATTTGTACACTTCTTTGATGGATTTAGAACTTCTCATGAAATTCAAAAAGTTGAATTAATGGAAAATGAAGACTATGAAAAATTATTAGATATGGATGCTGTTCAAGCATTTAGAGATAAAGCTTTATCTCCAAATCACCCTGTAACTAGAGGTACAGCTCAAAACCCAGATATATACTTCCAAACAAGAGAAGTTTCTAATAAATACTATGATGATATCGTAGGAATAGTTGAAAAAAATATGGCAAGAATGAGTGAAATAACAGGAAGAAAACATAGTTTATTTGACTACTATGGAGCAGAAGATGCTACTCATGTAGTTGTTGCTATGGGTTCTGTTACAGAAGCTTTAGAAGAAACTATAGATTACTTAAATGCTAAAGGTCAAAAACTTGGTATGATAAAAGTTCATTTATTCAGACCATTCTCAGCTGAACATTTCTTAGCAGCAATGCCTAAGACTGTTGAAAGAGTATGCGTACTAGATAGAACTAAAGAACCAGGTGCTCCAGGAGAACCTTTATACTTAGACGTAGTAAATGTACTTGCTAAATCAGAATTATCTCCATTAGTAGTTGGTGGAAGATACGGACTTGGATCAAAAGATACAACTCCAACTGATTTAAATGCAGTATTTGAAAACTTAAATACAGAAAATCCTAGAAATGGATTTACTATAGGTATAGTAGATGATGTTACAAATCTATCTTTACCACAAGCAGAACCAATAAAAATAAAAGCTCCAGGAACAGTAAGATGTAAATTCTGGGGACTTGGATCAGATGGTACTGTTGGTGCTAACAAACAAGCTATAAAAATAATAGGTGACCACACAGACAAATATGCACAAGCATACTTTGACTATGATTCTAAAAAATCTGGTGGTATAACAATGTCTCACTTAAGATTTGGTGATACTCCAATCAGATCTACTTATCTTTTAGATGAATCTGATTATATAGCTTGTCACAATCAATCATATGTACACAAATATGATTTATTAAAAGGTCTTAGAAAAGGTGGTACTTTTGTACTTAACACAATCTGGGATCAAGAAGGCTTAGAAGCTAACCTTCCAGCTGAAATGAAACAATATATAGCAGAAAATGATATACAATTCTATACAATAAATGCTGTTAAAATAGGTCAAGAAATAGGACTTGGAAATAGAATAAACATGATATGTCAAGCAGCTTTCTTTAAACTAGCTGATATAATACCAGTTGAAGATGCTGTTAAATATCTAAAAGATTCTATACAAAAAACTTATGGTAAAAAAGGTGAAAAAATAGTTAACATGAACTGTCAAGCAGTTGATGCTGGTATAAACTCATTAGTAAAAGTTGATGTTCCAGCTTCTTGGGCAAATGCTACTGAGCCAAGCAAAGAAAGCGATACTGAAGAACCAGCATTCATAAAAGACATATTAAGACCAATGAATGCTCAAAAAGGTAATGATTTACCAGTAAGTGCATTCTTAGGATACGAAGATGGTACATTCCCTAATGGTACTGCAGCTTATGAAAAACGTGGTATAGCTGTAAATGTTCCAGAATGGATAACAGAAAATTGTATTCAATGTAATAGATGTTCATTCATATGTCCTCATGCATGTATAAGACCAGTTCTTGTAAATGAAGAAGAATTACAAAATGCACCAGAAGCATTCAAAACTAAGAAAGCTATTGGTAAAGGATTTGATGGACTTCAATACAGAATACAAGTATCTCCAATGGATTGTACAGGATGTGGAAACTGTGCAGATGTATGTCCAGCTAAAGAAAAAGCTTTAGTTATGAAGCCTTTCGATACTCAAGAAGTAGAAGTTGAAAACTGGGCTTACGCAGTAGATCCAGCTAAAGTTGCTCCAAAAGGAGATATAATGAACGTTAAAACTGTTAAAGGTTCTCAATTTAGACAACCATTAATGGAATTCTCAGGTGCTTGTGCAGGATGTGGTGAAACAGCATACATCAAACTTGTTACTCAATTATTTGGAGATAGAATGATGATAGCAAATGCTACTGGATGTTCATCAATTTGGGGAGGATCTGCTCCATCAACTCCATACACAGTTAACCATGAAGGTAAAGGTCCATCTTGGGCAAACTCATTATTTGAAGACAATGCTGAATACGGATTAGGACAACATTTAGCTGTTGAACAAATAAGAGGTAAATTAACTGATGATATACAACAACTTGTTTCTCTTGCAACTGATGAAAATGGAAAACAAGTATTCCAAAACTGGTTAGATAACAAAGATAACGGTGAAGCTTCTGTTGAAGCAAGTAAAGCTGTTGTTGAATTAATAAATAAAGCTGAACCAAAAACTGAAGAAACTAAAGCTTTATTAGAATCTGTTAAATCAAGAGCTGATTATCTAGTTAAGAGATCTCAATGGATCCTTGGTGGAGATGGTTGGGCTTACGATATAGGATATGGTGGACTTGATCATGTTCTTGCTTCAGGTGAAAATATAAATGTTCTTGTATTCGATACAGAAGTTTACTCTAATACTGGTGGTCAATCTTCTAAAGCTACTCCAGTTGCTGCTATGGCTAAATTTGCTGCATCTGGTAAGAGATCTAGAAAGAAAGACCTTGGTATGATGGCTATGAGTTATGGTAATGTTTATGTAGCTCAAGTTGCTATGGGTGCAGATTACAACCAATTTGTAAAAGCAGTTGTAGAAGCTGAAGCTTATGATGGACCATCTCTAATAATAGCTTATGCTCCATGTATAAACCACGGAATAAAAGAAGGTATGGGTAGAAGTGTAGCTAACGAAGAACAAGCTGTTAAAGCTGGATACTGGCATTTATACAGACATAATCCAGTTTTAAGAAAAGAAGGTAAAAATCCATTCTCACTTGATTCTAAAGAACCAACTGAAAGCTTCAGAGACTTCTTAATGGGTCAAGTAAGATACTCAGCTATAGCTAAACAATTCCCAGAAGAAGCAGAAGAATTATTCACAATGGCTGAAGAATCTGCTAAAGATAGATTAGATAGCTATAAGAGATTAGCTGACTAATATAAAATTAAAAATTAATTAGTTAATATATAAAAATGGTGGACTATTTTGTCCACCATTTTTTAATTGTAAGCAAATCTAATTTACTAAATTTTACAAAAATGTAATATAATGTAAGGTGATTTACAGTATAATATACTTATTGGATAAAAGGAGGGAAATTTATATGTGGAGTAGGAGAGAATTAAAAGAAAGAGGTAAAGGTACATTTAAAAGATTTTATTGGAAATCAGTGCTAGTTTCCTTTATATGTTTAATATTAAGTGGAGGAATAGGCAGTGGTGTTACCAATAAGGTAAGCG
Source organism: Clostridium sp. (assembly GCA_022782605.1). Taxonomy (GTDB): domain Bacteria; phylum Bacillota; class Clostridia; order Peptostreptococcales; family Peptostreptococcaceae; genus Terrisporobacter. The sequence continues at coordinate 15,950 of JALFMW010000106.1, forward strand.
ATAATTTGAGTTCTAGTATGAATAATAATTACTATAATGATAGTTATTTATATGATGATGAATATAACAATTATTATGAAGATTTAGATTCTGATTTATATTATATGGAAGAAGCTATACAATCATTTTTTACTAGTGGATTTTTCATATTATTTATGGGAATAGTTGTAGTTGCAGTAATTATTGGATTTATTATAAAGCTGCTAATTGTATATCCAATACAAATAGGTAAGAATAATTTCTTTATGGGGATAAGAGAGAATGAAAAAACTTTAGATAGTTTAATATTTATCTATAAAAGTGGCCAACTTAAAAACACAATAGTAACCATGTTTTTAAAAGGATTATTCCAAGGTTTATGGTCATTATTATTTGTAATACCAGGTATTATAAAATCTTATGAATACAGAATGATACCATATATATTAAGTGAAAATCCTAATATAAGCAGAAAAAGAGCTTTTGAAATAAGTAAGCAAATGATGAAAGGTAATAAGTGGGATACTTTTGTATTAGATCTATCTTTTATAGGTTGGCAAATACTTTCAGGGATTACAATAGGAATACTAGGTATTTTCTATGTTAATCCATATGTAGAAAGTACAAATGCTGAATTATATGCTTATCTTAGAGAAGATGCTTTAAAAAATGGATATGTAAGTAGTGATGAGCTTATAGGATTTTAATAATTTAAATTGATAAATAAGGTATTATAAGTATAGATAAGGACACCCATAAAGGGTGTCCTTAAAATTTTAAATAAATAACATATATATTAATGTCAATAAAGTTGAAGCAGAAACAAGTAAATAACTTAAATTTCTTTTACTTTTATTTGTAATATTAATAATAGCTGCAACAATAGCCAATAAACCAAATAAACAAGCAATTAATCTTGATACTATAAAATTAGTAGGAAAACTTGTAAAGTTTATATATGCAAGGTATATAGACCATACACATAAAAAG